>JBEVJT010000243.1:0-5696 GCA_040510075.1 Xanthobacteraceae bacterium
TCATCGCGGAGCGTCTGGCCAAAGCCGATCCTGCAAATGCCGAATGGCAGCAGGATCTCGGCTCCAGTCACGAACGAATCGCGGATGCTCTCAAACAGCAGGGCGAGCTTGCTGCGGCGCTCGCGGAATACGAACAGCAGAGAGCGATCCTGGAGCACTCGCGAAACGCGACTCGAGTAATGCCGCCTGGCAGCGCGATGTTGCAGCCGCGCATGAGAGCATCGGCGAGGTGCTGGTGGCGCAAGGGAATCTATCGGAAGCGCTGCAAGCCTATCAACTCGGTCTCCACATTCGAGAGCACCTCGATGCGAGGGATCCGCGCAATGCCGAGTGGCGCGAGGAGCTGGCGAGTACCTACGTCTCCGTCATCGCGTTGCACATGAAGCTTGGGGATGCGAAAGAGGCTTTGATTCAATTGCACAAAGGCCACGAAGTAATTGCGCAGCTGATCACGTCCGCGCCGGGCAACCCGCAATGGCAGAAAAACCTCGCGTGGTTTGAGGGCCAGATCGCCCGCCTCGAAAATCAAGAGGCGGAAAAACATTGAGGGGAAACATATCGGCGCCGCAACCCTTCGTGTCAGCGCCGTCTTGAGATGGGTACGTAATCGCGCCGGGTTGCGCCCGTGTACAGCTGGCGCGGGCGTCCGATCTTTTGATGCGGGTCCTCGATCATGTCCTTCCATTGCGAAATCCATCCAACCGTGCGGGCAACCGCAAAAAGCACCGTGAACATCGTCGTCGGGAAGCCCATCGCCTGGAGCGTGATGCCGGAATAAAAATCGATGTTCGGATAGAGCTTCTTCTCCAGGAAATACGCGTCGTGGAGCGCAATGCGCTCGAGCTCGAGAGCTACCTCGAGGAGCGGATTGTCCTTGTTGCCCACTTCCGCCAGCACCTCATGGCAGGTCTTCTGCATGATCTTCGCGCGCGGATCGTAATGCTTGTACACGCGATGTCCGAAGCCCATCAGCCGGAAGCTGTCATTTGGGTCCTTGGCGCGGCGGATATATTCCGGAATGCGCTCGGGCTTGCCGATCTCACGCAGCATGTTCAGGGCCGCCTCGTTGGCGCCTCCATGCGCCGGTCCCCACAGGCACGCGCATCCAGCCGCAATGCACGCGAATGGGTTGGCGCCCGAGGAGCCGGCGAGGCGCACCGTCGAGGTCGAGGCATTCTGTTCGTGATCCGCATGCAGGATGAAGATGCGATCCATCGCGCGGGCCAGCACCGCGTTGGGCTTGTAGTCCTCGCAGGGCACCGCAAAACACATGCGCAGGAAATTGGTAGAATAATCCAGATCGTTCTTTGGATAAATGAACGGCTGGCCGATCGAGTACTTGTAGGCCATTGCCGCAATGGTCGGCATCTTCGCGATCATGCGGATTGAAGCGATCATCCGCTGCATAGGATCGGAAATGTCGGTGGAGTCGTGATAGAAAGCCGATAGCGCTCCCACGCAGCCGGTCATCACGGCCATGGGATGCGCATCGCGCCGGAACCCCTGATAGAACCGGCTCATCTGTTCATGCACCATGGTGTGGCGCGTGACGCGGTCGTCGAAGTCGGATTTCTGCGCGGCGGTGGGCAGCTCCCCGTAAAGGAGCAAGTAACAGGTTTCCAGAAAATCGCCGTGCTCGGCGAGCTGTTCGATGGGATAGCCTCGGTACAGCAGAATGCCTTCTTCACCGTCGATAAAGGTGATCTTGGAATCGCAGCTGCCGGTCGAGGTGTAAGCGGGATCATACGTAAACATCCCAGTTTCGGCATACAGCTTGGAAATATCGATTACGGAGGGCCCTATCGATCCGTCATAGATCGGAAAGGTGCTGTCGCGGCCGGCTATGTTGAGCTTGGCAGATTTGATATTGGCCCCGGTTTTTGCATCCATGGGAAGCCTCTTCGTTCTTTCTGCGTTGGCCAGCGGCTCTCGCTCGCGTAGCACGTCCTGTTGCGTTCATAAGGCGTCAGGAAAAGCGGCGCTTGGGTAGCCCATCGCCCTATGCTCCGCAAGCGGCGGTCCGTTCCGGCGGCATCAGAGAGAGCGCCCGGTCGCTAACGATTAGGCAGCGCTTCAGCCCTCAGGAATTGACTGCCGTCAATGCGAGCTGGTCATTGATGCGCCCGAGCGTCTCGCTTTTTCCAAGCACCGCCATCACGTCAAAAATCGGTGGCGATGTGGTCCGGCCGGTAAGCGCCGCGCGCAGCGGCTGCGCGATGTTGCCGAGCCTCACTCCTGTGCGCTGGGCAAATTGCCGGATCGAGTCCTCTGTGCCCGTTGCGGTCCAGGCATCTAGCTTGGCAAGCTCTTCGCTGAGCTCGCGCAACAGGCGCCGCGCATTCGCATTCAACAGGGCCTGAGCTTTCTGATCCAGCCGAAGCGGCCGATCAGCCACGATGAAACGCATGCCATCCGCGAGTTCGACCAACGTTTTGGCTCGCTCTTTCAGCCCCGGCATGGCGGCAAGCACCTGGTTTCGCCTTTCCGGAGTGAGCCTTGCCATCAACTCGGCTCCGCCTGCGATGTGCGGCAGCACGCGCTCCAGATCGGCCAATAGATCGGCATCCGAGGTCTGCCGAATGTAGTGGCCGTTCAGGCTCTCGAGCTTGGTGAAGTCGAAACGCGCTGGAGAGCGGCCAATGTGAGTGAGATCGAAGGCCGCGATCATTTCATCGGTTGAGAAGACTTCCTGGTCTCCATGGCTCCAGCCGAGGCGCACCAGATAATTGCGCATTGCAGCTGGGAGATACCCCATCGCCCGATAGGCATCGACGCCCAGGGCGCCATGGCGTTTGGACAGCTTCGAGCCATCGGGACCATGAATGAGCGGAATATGCGCCATGACCGGAACCGACCAGCCCAGGGCCTGATAGATTTGTACCTGACGCGCAGCGTTGGTCAGATGATCGTGGCCGCGAATGATGTGAGTGATCCCCATGTCGTGGTCGTCGACAACGACAGCGAGCCTGTAGGTGGGCGTGCCGTCCGATCGCAGAAGCACGAGATCGTCAAGATTTTCGTTCTGCCATACGATGCGGCCTTGGACCTGGTCGTCGATGGTCGTCTCGCCTGTGAGCGGTGCTTTCAGCCGGATCACGGGCTTGATGCCTCCCACGCGCTCTGCCGGATCGCGGTCGCGCCAGCGCCCGTCGTAGAGTTTTGCGCGTCCTTCCCGCCGTGCGGCCTCCCGCATTTCCGCAAGCTCTTCGGGCGTCGCATAGCAGGGATAGGCGTGCCCCGCGCTCAAAAGCTGCTCGACCACCTCACGATGCCGGTCCGAGCGCCTCGACTGATAAACGACGTCGCCATCCCAGTGCACGCCAAGCCACGTCAAGCCGTCCAGAATCGCGGCTATGGCCGCCTCGGTCGAACGCTCCCGATCGGTGTCCTCGATACGCAGCAGCATCTTGCCCTCGCGGCCGCGCGCATAGAGCCAGTTGAAAAGAGCTGTTCGCGCACCGCCGATGTGCAGAAAGCCGGTGGGAGAGGGTGCAAAACGAGCTACAACTTCAGTCATATCGATGAGTGCCAGCTAGACGGCTGTAGCACAAAAGTGGACGCGGGCAGAAAGTTTCGCTTTGCGCGGCTGTTGCAGCCTTGGCCTGCACGAGCGGATTTGGCAGAAACGCGCCATGAACCTAGCAGAGAGCCCGCTGCGGCCAGGCAGCGATTTCATTCGCGACATTGTCAGGGCCGACCTGGCGGCCGGACGCCACCGTGGCGTTATCACCCGTTTCCCGCCCGAGCCGAACGGCTACCTGCACATCGGGCACGCAAAATCGATCTGCCTCAATTTCGGCATTGCGCAGGAATTCGGCGGGCACTGCAATCTGCGCTTCGACGACACAAATCCACTGAAAGAGGAGCAGGAATTCATTGATGCGATCGAACGAGATGTCCGCTGGCTCGGATTCGACTGGGGACAGCATCTCTATCACGCCTCCGATTATTTCGAGCAGCTCTATAACTGGGCGGAGCATCTCATTCGTGCCGGCAATGCCTACGTCGACGATCAGTCCGCGGAGCAGATACGCGAGACTCGCGGCACCCTCACCGAGCCCGGAAAAAATAGCCGCTGGCGCGAACGCGGTGTAAGCGAGAACCTCGATCTGTTCCGGCGCATGCGTGCGGGCGAATTTCCGAATGGAGCGCGGGTGCTGCGCGGCAAAATCGACATGGGCTCCGGCAACATCAACATGCGTGACCCGGTGCTCTATCGCATCCTGCATGCGAGCCATCCGCGCACGGGTGCCAGATGGTGCATTTATCCCAGCTATGATTTTGCGCATGGCCAGTCCGATGCCATCGAGCATGTAACCCATTCAATCTGCACGCTCGAATTCGAAGATCACCGGCCGCTTTACGACTGGCTTCTGGAGAATCTTCCGGTTCCTTCGCGGCCGCGGCAGTATGAGTTTGCCCGCCTCAATCTCACCTATACGGTCCTTTCCAAGCGGGTTTTGACCGAACTCGTGCGCGGCGGTCATGTGGAAGGCTGGGACGATCCGCGCATGCCGACGCTCGCCGGTTTGCGCCGGCGCGGAGTGCCGCCCGAGGCCATTCGCGACTTCATCGGCAGGATAGGCGTGGCCAAGGCGAACAGCGAGGTGGATATCGGCATGTTCGAATTCAGCGTGCGCGAGGTCCTCAACAAAACGGCCATGCGCCGCATGGCCGTGCTGCGTCCGTTGAAAATCATCATCGAGAACTATCCGGAGGGCCAGTTCGAAGAGCTCGAGGCGGCCAACCATCCCGAGGATGCGGGGGCGGGGATGCGCACTCTTCGTTTTGGGCGCGAGCTGTACATCGAGCAGGAGGACTTTCTGGAAAGTCCGCCGAAGAAATTCTTTCGCCTCGCACCCGGGCGCGAGGTGCGCTTGCGCTATGCGTATTTCATCACCTGCCATGACGCGGTGAAAGACTCCAGCGGGAAGGTCGTTGCCCTGCGCTGCACTTATGATCCGCAGACGCGCGGAGGCAATGCGGCGGACGGCCGAAAGGTGCAGGCGACGCTGCACTGGGTCTGTGCAGTCGATGCCCTCCCGGCGCAGGTGCGGATTTACGGACCGCTTTTTTCGGTGCCGCACCCGGATATGGCCGATTTTGCAAAGAGCCTGAATTCGGCCTCGCTGGAAGTCCTCGACGACGCTTTGGTCGAGCCGAGCTTGCGGGAGTTTGCTCCGTTGCAGCCGGTGCAATTCGAGCGACAGGGATATTTCTGTTTGGACCTGACCTCGGATCTGGGCTCCGCGCCCCAAACGCCGGTCTTCAACCGGACCATTGGGCTGCGCGATAGTTGGGCCAAGGTGCGCGAACAGGGCGTTGCGAGTTCCTGATGAGGTCGTGCGCACTCATCGCGTGATTGTATCTTCGCCATAGTCGCGGAAAGCTGTTGGGGCGGCATGAGTGGCGGAACGGCAGAAAAGCGCAGGACGCGCTGCGACCTTCGCCCGGCCGCAGGAAGGGCCATCGGCGCATGGCCCGGCTTTCTCGACCCGGTGCGCGATCTTGTTCGCCGTGCCGCGGGCCGCATTCGCAGCTGGGCGCTCGCCGAGCTTGGTGCAGGCCGCCTGATCCCCTGGATAGCGATCGCATTCGGATGCGGCATTCTGGTTTACTTTTCCATCGATCAGGAACCCGCTCCATGGGCTACCCTCCTGCTCCTGTGCCTGGCGGTCGCTGTCGCTGTTCTTGGC
>JBEVJT010000244.1:0-6160 GCA_040510075.1 Xanthobacteraceae bacterium
GCCCGGCCGCAAGACGCGCGCGCGCATCGGCCTCACCATGCTGGTATTTGCGGGCGTGTTTTGCGCGCTTGCAGCCCGGCTCATCCTGTTTGCTGCCGTTCCGGACAACCATGCCAGGCGCGCACACGGCCAGGAGGCGGTGGGCACGGCACGACCCGACGTTCTCGATCGCAGCGGCGAGGTACTCGCCACAGATGTGCGTACCCCCTCGCTGTTCGCCGAGCCGCACCGAATCATCGATGTGGACGAGGCCTCGGAATTGCTCACCGCCGTCATTCCGGAGATCGATGCGGCGGAGCTGCGCGAGCGCCTTGCGTCCAAGCGCCGCTTCGTATGGCTGCGGCGCGAGATCACCCCGAAACAGCGCCAGGACATCTATCGGCTCGGCATTCCGGGCATCGGGTTTCTCCCCGAAAACAAGCGCGCCTATCCTAACGGTGCCGAGGTTTCGCATGTCATCGGCCACGTCAACATCGACAATCAGGGACTTGCCGGCATCGAGAAATGGCTCGACGGCCGCGGGCTTGCCGACTTGCACCTCGCGGGCCTCGCCACGGAGCGCCTGCAGACGCCGGTCGAGCTTGCGGTCGATCTGCGCGTTCAACATGCTCTGCGTGACGAGCTCATCGCCGCGCGGGAAAAATTCAAGGCGATCGCGGCGGCAGGACTCCTCACCGACGTGCGCACCGGCGAGATCATCGCCATGGTGTCTGTGCCCGACTACGACCCCAACAACCCGCGCCAGGCGCTCGAGCCCAATCGCATCAACCGGCTGACCACTGGCGTCTTTGAGATGGGCTCCACGTTTAAGGCGTTGACCATTGCGATGGCGCTCGACTCGGGCAAGGTGACGCTGAAATCAGCGTTCGACGCGCGCTTTCCCCTGCAGTACGGCAAGTTCACCATCCATGACTATCACGCGCAGAACCGCATTCTCACGGTGCCGGAAATCTTCACTTATTCGTCGAACATCGGCACTGCGCGCATGGCATTGAGCATCGGTGTCGAGAACCACAAGGCCTTCTTGAAGAAGGTGGGCCAGCTCGACCGCCTGCGCACGGAATTGCCGGAAAGCGCCGAGCCGCTGGTGCCCAAACGCTGGGTCGAGCTCAACACGGTCACCATCGCCTTCGGCCACGGTCTCTCGGTTGCGCCGCTGCAGGCGATGATGGCGTTCGGTGCGCTCATGAATGGCGGCGTTCTCATTCCTCCGACTTTTCTGAAACGCACCGAGGAGGAGGCGCGTGGCCTCGGACGGCGCGTGATCAAGCCGGAGACCAGCGAAAAGATGCGCTATCTCATGCGGCTCAACGTGGAGAAGGGCACCGCAACCCGGGCTGAAGTGAAGGGCTATTATATCGGAGGAAAAACCGGCACGTCCGAAAAGGTGGTCGGAGGCCGTTATTCAAAGACCAAGGTGCTCACGGCTTTTACCGCAGTGCTGCCCGCCGACCAGCCGCGTTATGGCCTCTTGATCATGCTGGACGAGCCGCAGGCGATTGCGGAAACACACGGCTTCGCCACGTCGGGATGGAACGCGGTCCCGGTCGGGGGCGCGGTCATTGCCCGCATCGCGCCGCTCCTCGGGCTCGAGCCGCGTTTTGACCTCGCGCCATCCGAGAAGCTCATCCTTGCCAACGCCGGCGGGCCATCCTCCCCGACTGAGCGCACCGGCAGCATCCCTACGCGCAGGCGCGTTGCAGATCCCGGCGTAAGGGAGATCGAGCAGCTCATGCCGCGAGCAAAGGGCGGCGCAGGCGGAAATTGGCCAGCGCCGCAATGACGGCGCCATCCTTTCCTGCGGAGCGCGAAGGCGCGGAGCGGGAAGGTGACCGCGCGTGAGCTCAGTTTATTTGTTCTGACTTCTCATAAAAGCTACAAGTTATGTCCCCTCCACCACCCTCGCTCGCTCGCGGGCTCGGGCGGTACTCTCCCCGCTTCGCGGCGCTTCGCGGGAGAGGATAGGCGCGCGTGGCGGCATGAGACTAAAAGATTTCCTGAATCGTCTGCTGCAGCAGCTGCCCGAACATGAAGTGAGCGGTGAGCCGATTGATGCGGAGATTGCCGGGGTCACCAGCGACAGCCGTGCAGTGACGCCCGGGTATCTGTTTGTCGCCATTAGGGGGACGAAGGCCGATGGTTGGAGCTTTGTCGGTGATGCGATCGCGTCCGGCGCCGGCGCGGTCATTGCTGAAAGACTTTCGTCGGAAAGCCCTCCACCCGGCGTCGCGTTCATCAAAGTAGAGAATGCCCGCCGCACATTGGCGCTTGCCGCCGCACAGTTCTATCCGCGCCAGCCGAAAGTGATCGCGGCGGTCACGGGCACGAGCGGGAAAACTTCGGTCGCCGCGTTCGCGCGCCAGATCTGGACGACGCTCGGCGAGCAGGCTGCGAGCATCGGAACGGTCGGCCTGGTCTCGCCGAAGCGTGAAATTTATGGCTCGCTCACTACTCCCGATCCGGTCGCGCTGCATCTTTCGCTCGAAGAACTCGCCGATGGCGGCGTGACGCATCTCGCGATCGAAGCATCCTCGCATGGTCTCGACCAGCATCGTCTCGACGGACTGCGCATTCGCGCCGGCGCGTTTACGAATCTCAGCCGCGATCACCTGGACTATCATCCGGATCTCGTATCCTATTTTGCCGCGAAGCTGCGGCTGTTCAGAGAGCTGATCCTGCCGGACGGTGCGGCGGTCATTGCAGCGGACACGCCCTATTCCGAGGCGGTCGTGCAGGCCGCGCGCGAGCGGCGCTTGCATGTTTTCACTGTTGGCGGTCGCGGTGCGCAGATCCTTCTGCGGGCCAGCAACCCGGAGGGGTTTTCGCAGATCGTCACAGTGGCCTACGGTGGCGCCGACTTTCAGGTCCGGCTGCCGCTGCCCGGCTCGTTCCAGATAGAGAATGCGCTGGTCGCGGCCGGGCTTGCCGTTGCGACCGGCAGCGCGCCTGAGCCGGCCTTCGCAGCTCTCGCGCAGCTCAAAGGCGCCAAGGGCCGGCTCGAACTCGTCGGCGAACGCAATGGCGCGCCGATATTCGTCGATTACGCGCACAAACCCGATGCTCTCGCCAAGGCGCTCTCGGCCCTGCGCCCGTATGTGAGGGGCCGGCTCATCGTCGTTTTTGGCTGCGGCGGCGACCGCGATCCAGGCAAGCGGCCAATGATGGGGGCCGTCGCGGCGCAGCTTGCCGATTCCGTTGTGGTCACTGACGACAATCCCCGCAGCGAGGATCCTGCCCTTATCCGCGCGCAAATCCTCAAAAATTCACCGGGCGCGCGCGAGATCCCGGACCGTCGAGAGGCGATCGGGACCTCTGTCGCCCAGCTTCGGTCCGGCGATGTGCTCCTGATCGCCGGCAAGGGTCACGAAACGGGCCAAATCATCGGCAAGCAGGTGTTGCCTTTCAGCGATCACGAAGCGGTCGCGGACGCGCTTGCCGGAAAACGCGCATGAGCAATGAATCGCTTTGGAAGGTGCAGACCATGGCTGCCGCCATGAACGCGGAGGCGCGCGGACATCTGCCCGCAGATGTTATTGGCATTTCCATCGACAGCCGTACCTTGCGTCCGGGGGAAGCGTTCTTCGCGATCAGGGGGGACAAGCACGACGGGCATGACTTTGTGCACGCCGCGCTCAGTGCCGGCGCGGCGCTGGCGGTCATCGCCGCCGAGCGAGCGGGGCATTTCGGCGAAGATTTTCCGTTCCTCATCGTCGACGATGTGCTCGGCGCCATGCGCGCGCTGGCGCGGCAAGCGCGCGCACGCACGAGCGCACGCATTGTCGCGGTCACGGGCTCCGTCGGAAAGACCGGAACCAAAGAGGCGTTGCGTCTGGCGCTCGCAGGCCAGGGTGCGACGCATGCTTCAGTAGCTTCCTACAACAACCATTGGGGCGTGCCGCTTACGCTTTGCCGGTGTCCCGCCGCCGCACGCTTCGGCATCTTCGAGATCGGCATGAACCACGCCGGCGAAATAGAGCCGCTCACGCGGCTCGTGCGCCCGCATGTGGCGATTGTCACCGCCATTGCGCCAGTGCATCTTGAATTTTTTGCCTCGCTCGAGGCTATTGCCGATGCCAAGTCCGAGATCTTTTCGGGGGTCGAGCCCGGGGGCGCGGCCGTACTCAATCGCGACAGTCCGCAATTCGCGCGCCTCGAGCAGAATGCCGTTCGCGCAGGCGTTGCGCGCATCGCCTCCTTTGGTGAGCACGCCTCGGCCCACGCGCGACTCCTGGATTGGCGCCCGCGGGCGGAAGGCTCGGAGGTGCGGGCGCGCATTTTCGGCTGCGAACTGCGCTATGCGCTCGGCGCGCCCGGCCGTCATGTTGCGCTCAACTCACTCGCCGTGCTCGCAACCGTCGCCTTGCTCGATTGCGACGTCGAAGCAGCAGCCCGCGCGCTCGGCGCGTTCCAAGCCATGCGCGGACGGGGCGGGCGCCTGGCGCTGGAAGTCCCTGGTGGCACAATCACGGTGATCGACGAAAGTTACAACGCCAACCCCGCGTCCATGCGCGCCGCGCTCGCGCTGCTCGGTGACACGGAGGGAACAGCCCCTCGCCGCCGCATTGCCGTGCTCGGCGACATGCTCGAACTCGGGGAGCGCGGACCCGACTTGCATCGCGAGCTTGCCAACGGGATCGTCGCCGACGGCGTCGCTCTCGGGTTCTGCTGCGGACCTTTGATGCAAAATCTCTGGGATGTGCTTCCCGCCAGCTGCCGCGGCAGCTACGCAAAGGACGCGGCGGCACTCGAGGCGCATGTGCTTGCCGCGGCCCGCGCAGGTGATATCGTCATGATCAAGGGATCGCTTGGCTCCCGGATGGGACCGATCGTGAAGGCGCTTGAGAACCGGTTTCAACGCGCCGCGATGCCGCTCACCCAGTAATGAACCGCTGACCTATGCTCTACTATCTCTCCGCGTTCTCGCACGAGATCGGCCCGCTGAACGTTTTGCGCTACATCACGTTCCGCACCGGAGGTGCGATCATCACCGCCTTGATGTTCGTGTTTCTGTTCGGGCCGCGCATCATCGGCTATCTGCGCATCGCCCAGGGCAAGGGTCAGCCCATTCGCAGCGACGGCCCGCAGTCCCACCTCGTCACCAAACGGGGCACGCCCACCATGGGCGGGCTGATGATGCTATGCGGCATCGTCGTCTCCACGCTTCTTTGGGCCAATCCGTCCAACCGCTATGTCTGGATCGTGCTCGGGGTGACGCTCACCTTTGGCGCCATCGGGTTTTACGACGACTATCTGAAAGTCACGAAGCAGACCCACGCGGGGTTTTCCGGAAAGTCCCGCCTTCTTGCAGAGGCGGTCGTTGCAGTTATCGCCTGCTATTGCATCGCCGCGATCGGCCGGCAGCCCTTCGCGAGCTCGCTGACCTTTCCGTTCTTCAAGGAGTGGGTTCTGCCGCTCGGCTGGTTCTTCGTCGCATTCGGCGCCTTCATCATTGTCGGCGCGGGCAATGCCGTGAACCTCACCGACGGCCTTGATGGATTGGCCACAGTGCCCGTCATCATTGTCGCGCTGAGCTTCGGCTTCGTCTCCTATCTGGCCGGCAACTCATTCTTCGCCGAATATCTCAACATCCATTACGTACCCGGCACGGGAGAGCTGGCCGTCGTCTGCGGCGCCGTCATCGGCGCGGGGCTTGGGTTTTTGTGGTTCAACGCCCCGCCCGCCTCCATTTTCATGGGCGATACGGGTTCGCTCGCGCTTGGCGGCCTCATCGGCACGATTGCGGTCGCCACCAAGCATGAGATCGTGCTGGCGGTCGTCGGCGGTCTCTTTGTGCTGGAGGCGGTTTCGGTCATCGTGCAGGTGGTTTCCTACAAGCTCACTGGCAAGCGCGTGTTTCGCATGGCGCCGATCCATCATCATTTCGAGCAGCTCGGCTGGACCGAACCACAGATCGTCATCAGGTTCTGGATTGTTTCGGTCGTGCTCGCGCTCGCGGGGCTGTCCACGTTGAAATTACGCTGAGCGCGAGGCGCGCGTGATTCCCGTCACCGCGTTTGCCGGCAAACGCCTGGCGATTTTCGGTCTCGGCGCCTCCGGCCTTGCAAGCGCGAGCGCGCTTCTTGCCGGCGGCGCCGATGTGATCGCCTGGGATGATGATGCCGAAGCGGTTGCCAATGCACACAGCGCCGGCGTGCCCACC
>JBEVJT010000245.1:0-21065 GCA_040510075.1 Xanthobacteraceae bacterium
GGGACCGACCGATGCGCCGCTATGCATTACGCGATGATCAGTGGGATCGGATCAAGGATTTTTTGCCGGGCCGCGAGGGCCATGTCGGGGGCACGGCGGCTGATAACAGGCTATTTGTCGAAGCGGTTGTGTAAGATTGGCTATCAGCGCTCAACTGAAGACAGGCCCTAATTCGAGCGGCAGATGCAGAACTCCACCGCTTCCTCCAGCGCCTGTTTCATTTGTGAAGCGGGAAACAGGGCAAGCGCATCGGTGGCAATGGCTCCGTAATGACGCGCCCGCTGAATTGTGTCTTCGAGCGCCCGGTGCTTGATCATCAGATGTACTGCCTGTTCGAGATCGGCATCCGTAGTGTTTGCTTCCTCGAGCGATCGCCGCCAGAAGGCGCGCTCGCTATCTGAGCCGCGGCGATAAGAGAGCACCACCGGCAGCGTGATTTTGCCCTCGCGAAAATCATCGCCGACATTCTTGCCCAACTTTGCCGCCTTGCCTCCATAGTCGAGGGCATCGTCGACGAGCTGGAAGGCAATGCCGAGGTTCATGCCGAAGGAGCGGCAGGCTGCCTGCTCGTCCCTGGGTCGCGTGGCAAGCGCGGGGCCTACCTCGCAGGCTGCGGCAAACAGCTCCGCCGTCTTGGCACGGATGACGGCGAGATATTCGTCTTCGGTTGTAGCCGTGTTCTTGGCGACGCCCAGCTGCATGACTTCGCCTTCTGCAATGACCGCAGCGGCGGAGGACAGAATTTCCAACGCTTTCAACGACGACACTTCCACCATCATCTTGAAAGCCTGGCCGAGCAGGAAATCGCCCACGAGCACGCTTGCTTCGTTGCCCCACAGCATACGTGCGGCGAGACGCCCCCGACGCATTTCGCTTTCGTCGACGACGTCGTCATGCAGGAGGGTTGCAGTGTGCATGAATTCGACCGCCGTCGCGAGCTTGACGTGTCCATCGCCGCCGTAGCCGGCAAGCCTCGCCATGGCGAGTGTCAGCATCGGGCGCAGCCGCTTGCCGCCCGACGATATGAGGTGATTGGCCACTTCCGGGATCATCGCGACTTGCGAGCCGATGCGCGAAAGAATCGTGTTATTGGCCCGTTCCATATCGAGGCTGACAAGGTCGATGAGACGGTCAATGGACGGGGAGGAGCGACTTTCGAACGGAACAACAATGGCCAAGACATGTGCTCCCATGGGGAAGGACGCGCGAGCATAGAAACGCTATGGTAAAGCGGCAAGTGCGCCGAACAGCCCATGACCAGTGATCATTCGCGAACGGCGGACCTTATCCCAGACGCAGCGGGCGCGCGCGCACGGGATGCCAAGCACGATCACCGGCAGCGAATTGCGGTGCTGGTGCCATGCTTCAACGAGGAAGCCGCGATCACGGGTGTGGTGCGGGACTTCCGCGAAGCGCTCCCGCAGGCGACGATCTATGTTTACGACAACAACTCGACGGATCGCACCGCTGAGGTCGCTCGCGCAGCCGGCGCGCAGGTCAGGCGCGAGCCGCATCAGGGCAAGGGGAACGTCGTGCGCCGCATGTTTGCCGATGTCGACGCGGACATCTACGTGCTGGTCGATGGCGACGCCACCTATGATGCGCCAAGCGCGCGGGCGATGGTGAACCGCCTGGTTGAAGACCGCCTGGATATGGTGGTGGGCGCGCGCATCGATAATGACGAGAAGGCCTATCGCCTGGGGCACCGCACCGGAAACCGCGCCCTCACCGCCTTCTTTGCTTCCGTGTTCAATTCCACCTTCACGGACATTCTCTCCGGCTTTCGCGTGTTCTCACGACGCTTCGTCAAATCGTTTCCGGTACTCTCGCGCGGCTTTGAGATCGAGACCGAGCTTGCCGTTCACGCGCTCGAGCTGGAGCTGCCCGCAGTCGAAATCCCCACGCCCTATTACGCGCGTGCGCAAGGCTCGGCATCCAAGCTCCACACCTGGAGCGACGGGCTTCGCATTCTCTTGACCATCCTTGGGCTTTACAGATCGGAGCGGCCGTTGTCTTTTTTCTCCGCCGTGGCCGTCTGCCTCGCGCTTATTTCGATCGGGCTGGCCATTCCGATTTTCGTGACTTACCTGGAGCAAGGCATTGTCCCACGCCTGCCGACCGCCATGCTCTCCACCGGCCTGATGCTCCTCGCCTTTCTCTCGCTTGTGGCGGGTCTCGTGCTGGATACGGTGACAAGGGGCCGGCGCGAGGCCAAGCTCATCGCCTATCTGGAGCAAAGGGCGCCGGGCGAGAATTGGGACCGTCGCATCTGAGGAGCAAGGCTTGCGCGAGCTCGTTCGCACCAATGACGCTGTGCTGGTTTGCTCGCTCTCGGCTTTGCTCGATGCCGCGAACATCCCCTATATGGTGCTCGATCAGAACATGAGCGTACTCGAGGGCTCCATTGGGATTCTGCCGCGCCGGTTGCTGGTAGCGGAAGGCGATCTCGAAGACGCGCGCCTTGTCCTCGAGGAGGCAGGCTTCGGGCGCGAGCTTCGCCCGCAAGCCGATTAACAGCGGCCCGTGCTGCATAGCGACAGCGTTACCGAAGGTGCCGTCTTGGCGGGGCGCCTGCGACTACGGCAGCCACGGGTCGGACACCGTGTCGGCCATGATGCCGTCCTGCTTGCCGCGGCGTGTCCGCTGCTTCCGGGAGAGCGCGTCGTCGACCTTGGAACCGGCGTTGGCGCAGCAGGACTTGCCCTTGCGCTGCGCGTGCCCGGCGCGGAAGTCATTCTTGTCGAAATCGATGAGCAGCTCTGTGCGCTTGCGCAAGAAAATGCGCGACTCAATGGGCTCGATGACAGGGTGTCCGTGCGGCGGCTGGACGTTACGGCCCCGCCAAAGACATTTGCGGCGGCCGGCTTGAAATCTGAATCGATTGACCGCGTATTGCTGAATCCGCCATTCAATGACCGCTCGCGGCAGCGGGCATCACCTGAACCCAGCCGCAGTCTCGCCCACAGCGCAATAGCCGGCGGCCTCGTCGCCTGGATTGCCACGACCAAGCGCCTGCTGCGTCCATTCGGGACCGTCACGGTGATCTGGCGTGCGGACGCGCTCGACGAAGTGTTGCGTGCCTTGGGGACATTCGGCGGCGTGGCCGTGCTGCCGATCCATTCGCAAATCGGTCAGCCGGCGATTCGCGTTGTCGTTCGCGCTACCAAGTCGTCGCGCACGCCGCTCACGTTATTTCCCGGCTTTTTCCTGAACGACGCGACTGGACAGCCTTCGGCGGAAGCGCAATCGGTATTGCGCGGCGCACTCACACTGCCTCTTGCGCAGCTTTAGGCCGGCCCCGCATGGCTCGCACGCGCTAGTTAGCTCTTCTGCTGGGAAGCTCTGCTGCCGGAGTTCAGATACGCGGCCGCCGCAATTACGCTGATGAGGAGCATCAGCAGATAAATTTTCATCGCATCCCCCGATTCGTCCGCTGCATGTTTGCTGGCCATTTATGACCAATTTGGGCCCTCCTCGCGGGGATCGCCCTGCCCACGCATTTAGCCCAAACGAGGTTGATGAATCGTAACTTGAGAGGAACAGAGCGAATCCCTAAGAGAGCGTGGCGGCAGCCTTGCAGCTCATGGGCTTCCTTGGTGCAATTGGGTCGAATTTGAAGCGATGGAACGAGACGCGGCAGGCCACTTTCGGCAGCTCCTTGCGAGCGCGCAGCAGACCCTCCGCCCCATTCTGCCAAAGGCGCTGCGCGGCGGGGTGCCCGTCGTGCCGGTGGTCCGGCTTGGCGGTGTGATCGGCTTCTCCACTCCGCTCAAGCCGGGACTGACGCTTGCCAATGTTGCGCGTCCCCTCGAGCGCGCTTTCCGCGTGGCGCATGCGCGCGCCGTGGCGCTCCTGATCAATTCTCCGGGCGGCTCACCCGTGCAGTCGCATCTGATCTATCGGCGCATTCGCCAGCTTGCAGCCGAACACAACCGGCCGGTGATCGCCTTTGCGGAGGACGTGGCGGCGTCCGGCGGCTACATGATCGCCTGCGCCGCAGACGAAATCGTGTGCGACCCATCCTCGATCATCGGATCGATCGGGGTGGTAGGCGGTTCATTCGGCTTCGCCAAACTAATGGAGAAGCTTGGCATCGAGCGGCGGCTCCACACGTCCGGCGAGCACAAGGCGATGCTCGATCCGTTCCTGCCCGAGAAGCCTGAGGACGTCGATCGGCTCAAAACAGTGCAGCGCGAGATCCACGAAGACTTCATCGACCTCGTCAAGCGCAGCCGTGGATCGCGCCTCAAAGGTCCGGAAAAAACCTTGTTCTCAGGAGAATACTGGACCGGGAGCACGGCCATCACGCTCGGGCTGGCCGATGCGATCGGCGACCTGCGTTCGACCTTGCGAGCCCGTTTTGGAGAGAACGTCCACACGCCCCTGATAAGTCCTCCACGCGGCTGGTTTGGGCGCGTGCAACCGGGAGTCCTGCGGGCGCAGAACAATTTGGCGGAGGAACTGATAACCGCCTTTGAAGCACGCGCGCTTTGGTCGCGCTATGGCTTGTGATCGGATCACGCGAAGTCTGACAGGAGAGCTCATGCCGCCCATCTTCATTTCGCCTCTTGCAAAGATCGCTGTCGCCACGATCGGCGCCGGTGCGCTCGTTTCCTGGGCCGTAATCGAGGCGTTGCGGCTCAACGAAGAGGCACGGTTAAGCCCGGCAACAGACGCCGAGGCTCGATTGCGGAAGACTTTTCCCACCTTGCGCCGTGATCCGCGCAACGGCGATTGGCGGCTCGGCTGAGAACACGAAAAGTAGGGTGGGCAAAGGCGCGCGGTACTTTGTGTTTGACACTTGGGCAAAATCGCGTGCGCGCCGTGCCCACGCTGAGAGGTCGTTCACGGATACGCGTGGGCACGGCGTGCAAAGGCACGCCTTTGCCCACCCTACGGGTTCTGTCCTCTGTCCTGGGACATGAGCAGCGATCTGCCCCCGCATATGCGCCCTGAGCGCTCGTTCCAGGGCCTGATCCTCGGCCTACAGAGCTACTGGGCCGATTATGGCTGCGTCATCCTGCAGCCCTATGACATGGAGGTGGGCGCGGGCACGTTCCATCCCGCCACCACCTTGCGCGCACTCGGGCCAAAACCGTGGAATGCCGCTTACGTGCAGCCCTCGCGCCGGCCCAAGGACGGACGTTACGGTGAAAACCCAAACCGGCTTCAGCACTATTATCAGTTTCAAGTTATCCTGAAGCCCTCACCCATCGACCTGCAAGATCTCTATCTGCGCTCGCTCTATGCGATCGGAATAAATCCCAGCCTGCATGACATTCGCTTCGTGGAGGACGATTGGGAATCGCCAACGCTGGGCGCGCGGGGACTGGGCTGGGAATGTTGGTGCGACGGCATGGAAGTATCGCAGTTCACGTATTTCCAACAGGTCGCAGGCTTTGAATGCGCGCCGGTCTCGGGTGAGTTGACATATGGGCTTGAGCGACTGGCGATGTATGTGCAGGGCGTGGACCGCGTGTTCGAACTCAACTTCAACGGCCGGGAAGGCGCGCGCAAGGTCACCTACGGCGACGTGTTTCTGCAGGCGGAGGAGGAATATTCACGCCACAATTTCGAATACGCCGACACCGACATGCTGTTCGAACAATTTCGGATGGCCGAGCAGGCCTGCCGCAGATACATCGATGCGGGATGGGCAACGGTGGGCAACAGCAGGCGGCACCTTCTGGCGCTGCCGGCCTATGACCAGTGCATCAAGGCAAGTCATGTGTTCAACCTGCTCGATGCGCGCGGGGTTATCTCGGTGACGGAGCGGCAGAGCTATATTCTGCGCGTGCGGGAGCTCGCGAAAGCATGCGGCGAGGCATGGCTCGCAACCGCGGCTGGAGGCGCGGACGCCTATGCCGGATCTGCTGCTTGAATTGTTTTCTGAGGAAATTCCCGCACGCATGCAGGCGCGCGCCGCCGATGACCTGCGCAAGCTCTTCACCGATCGCCTGGTTGCGGCCGGTCTTTCCTACGAAAGCGCGAAGACGTTCGTTACCCCGCGCCGCCTGACGCTTGCCGTCGAGGGCATCCCGGTCAAGCAAGCAGATCTCAGGGAGGAGAAGAAAGGCCCTCGCGTGGGAGCGCCGCAGGCCGCCGTCGCGGGTTTCGTGCAGGCGGCAGGCCTTGCGTCGATCAACGAAGCCACGATCCAGGCGGACAAGAAGGGTGATTTTTACGTTGCGGTGATGGAACGGCGCGGACGGCTCGCGCGTGAAGTGATCGGCGAGTTCCTGCCGCAAATCATCAGGGAATTCCCGTGGCCAAAGTCCATGCGCTGGGGCAGCGGCTCACTCGCGTGGATAAGGCCGTTGCATTCCATCGTTGCGACCTTCGGGCCGGCGACTGAGGAGCCGGATATCCTTGCATTTTCGATTGGCGGGATAGCAGCCGGCAATGAGACGCGCGGCCATCGCTTCCTCGCGCCACAAGCCTTTGCGGTACGCCGGTTCGAGGATTACGAGCGCAAGCTCGAAGCCGCGAAGGTCGTGCTCGATCGCGAGCGCCGGAAACAGATCATCGCGGCGGATGCGAAGAATCTCGCTTTCGCGCAAGGCTACGAGCTGATCGAGGACACGGCGCTGCTCGATGAAGTCGCGGGGCTTGTTGAATGGCCCATACTGCTGGTGGGGTCTTTCGACGAGGTGTTTCTCTCGATTCCGTCCGAGATCGTGCGTGCCACCATTCGCAACAATCAGAAATGCTTCGTGCTGGCGCAAGCGGCGCCACGGACGACGGAACAATCGCAAGCGAAAGAGCTCGCACCCAGATTCGTCCTGGTTGCGAACATGGAAGCGCAGGACGGCGGCCACGCGATCGTGGCGGGCAATGAGCGGGTCATTCGCGCGCGCCTTGCCGACGCAAGATTCTTTTATGAAACCGACCTAAAGACGCGCTTGGAAGCGCGACTGCCGAAATTCAAGGCAATCGTTTTCCACGAAAAGCTGGGCACGCAATGGGAGCGCATCGGCCGCATCGAGCGGCTTGCGGCCTCGCTTGCAGCCAAGACTGGAGCTGATGGTCAGCGGGCGGCGCGAGCGGCGCGCCTCGCGAAGTCCGATCTCCTCACCGAAGTGGTCGGCGAATTCCCCGAGTTGCAGGGGCTCATGGGCAAATATTACGCGCTCGCGCAAGGCGAGGACGCAAGCGTCGCTGCGGCCTGCGAGGAGCATTACAAACCAGTCGGGCCAAACGACCGGGTGCCCACGCATCCCGTATCCGTTACAGTCGCATTGGCAGACAAACTCGATGCCTTGACCGGGTTCTGGATCATCGACGAGAAGCCGACCGGCTCAAAAGACCCCTATGCGCTCCGCCGGGCCGCACTTGGCGTGATCAGGCTCATTCTCGCGAACGATCTGCGGCTGTCGCTTTCGCAAGCCCTTCGCCTCGGCTGCAGCCTGCATAACAGCAGCAACGGCGGCGGCGTTGACCATGTCATCCCCGATCTTCTCGCGTTCTTTGCCGAGCGCCTCAAAGTGCAACTGCGTGAGCAGGGCGCGCGCCATGATCTTGTCGACGCGGTATTTGCGCTGGGGAATCAGGACGATCTGGTGCTGATCGTCCGGCGTATCGAGGCGCTCGCACGCCTGCTCGCCACCGAAGACGGTAAAAACCTCCTTTCCGGCTACAAACGGGCCACCAGCATCATTCGCATCGAGGAGAAGAACGATCGCCGCGCGTATGTCGGCAACCCCGATGCTTCCCTCTATCGACAGAGCGAGGAGCAGGCGCTTGCAGGAGCAATCGCCGAGGTCCGCACCCAGGCCGCGTCCGCTGTTGCGCACGAGGACTTCGAGGGCGCTATGCGCGCGCTCGCAACATTGCGGCCCCACGTGGATGCGTTTTTTGACAAAGTTACCGTCAATGTCGAAGACGCAGAACTGCGCGAGAATCGACTCAAGCTGCTCAACCAAATCCGCGACGCGACGCGCGCGGTGGCCGATTTTTCCCGTATAGAAGCCTGAGCGTCTCCACTCCTCGAACGACGGCTGTGGACGGCTCGTGTGGCGGTTCAGAAGTCCGCATCATTCCCGCGGCGAGTCCGAAATGCGGACTTCTGAACCAAAGCCACACTAGATCAATAAGTTGCTAGTTTCCCTCGATTCCGAAGTTCGCAAACGAGCGTGCCGCAGAATGATGCGAACTTCGGAATCGGGACACTAGCGTGCAATGCACTTGGAACCGGCTGCTTTCGCGGCCATTATCCGGTCCTCACCGAGGAATCCCCCATGACCATTACCACTGCTCACATCACTCCGCTCGTCGCGCTCATCGCCGGGATACTTATCCTGGTCGTCCCACGGCTCCTCAACTACGTCGTAGCCATTTATCTCATTATCGTTGGCCTGATCGGATTGAACAACATTCATCATTTCATCCGCTAGCGATGAAAAAAGCGACTTCACGACCCAAGTCATCACGCATGAAGGCGCAAGAACGTAGATCCGTGCGCAAGCGCTCGACGCGAGCCGCCCCTGGCCGCGCGAAGCGCAAATGGGTGTACGCGTTCGGCAGCGGCACGGCGGAAGGGCGCGCGGATATGCGCGACCTCCTCGGCGGCAAGGGGGCGGGGCTGGCTGAGATGGCCAATCTGGGACTGCCGGTGCCTCCCGGCTTCACCATCACGACGGAAGTCTGCGGCTACTACTACGAAAACGGCAAAATCTATCCGGGCGATCTGCAGGAGCAGATCGACACGGCGCTGGGGCGGGTCGGCCTGCTCATGGGGAAATCATTCGGCGGTCGCGAGAACCCGTTGCTGGTCTCGGTTCGCTCTGGTGCGCGCGCCTCCATGCCCGGCATGATGGATACGGTGCTCAATCTCGGGCTGAACGATGAGACCGTCGAAGCTCTTGCCAAGTGCTCGGGTGATCGGCGCTTCGCCTACGATTCCTACCGCCGCTTCATCAGCATGTATTCCGATGTGGTGCTCGGTCTGGCGCATCACCATTTCGAGGAAATTCTCGACGATCATAAGGACCGAAACGGCTACTCGCTCGATACCGACTTATCGGCAGATGACTGGATGAAGCTTGTTGCCCGCTACAAAAAGCGGGTCGACGAAGAACTCGGCGAGCCGTTTCCCCAGGATGTACACGCGCAATTGCGCGGCGCGATTGCCGCCGTGTTCGGCTCATGGATGAACCAGCGTGCGATCACCTATCGTCGATTGCACAACATACCCGAAAGCTGGGGCACCGCGGTGAACATCCAGGCCATGGTGTTCGGGAATATGGGAAAAAGCTCGGCCACCGGGGTCGCCTTCACACGCAATCCGTCGACCGGCGAGAACCAGCTTTTCGGCGAGTTTCTGATCAACGCCCAGGGCGAAGACGTGGTCGCCGGCATTCGCACCCCGCAGGAGATCAGCGAGCAAGCGCGCGAAGCAGCCGGCTCGGACAAGCCCTCCATGGAAAAAGCGATGCCGAAGGCCTTCCGGGAGCTCGTGCGCATATCGCGGCTGCTCGAGCGCCACTACCGCGACATGCAGGATCTGGAATTCACCGTCGAGCAGGGCAAGCTCTGGATGCTGCAGACGCGTAACGGCAAGCGCACCGCCAAAGCAGCGCTCAAGATCGCCGTCGACCTCGCGAACGAGCGGCTGATCAATCGTGCGGAGGCGATCAAGCGGATCGAGCCTGGCTCGCTTGACCAACTGCTGCACCCGACCATCGATGCGAAGGTAGAGCGCACAATCCTTGCGACCGGATTGCCTGCCTCGCCGGGCGCCGCCGCGGGCGAAATCGTGTTGTCGGCGGACGAGGCGGAGGCGCAGCGGGCGAAGGACAGGAAAGTCATCCTGGTGCGGGTCGAGACTTCGCCCGAGGACATCCACGGCATGCATGCAGCGGAGGGCATTCTCACCACGCGCGGTGGAATGACATCCCACGCCGCAGTGGTGGCGCGCGGCATGGGCAAACCGTGCGTTTCCGGGGCGGGCGCGCTGCGGGTGGACTACGCGGCAGGGACCGTGAGCGCCGGCGGGCGAACGTTGCGCGCGGGCGACATCATCACCATCGATGGCTCCAGCGGCCACGTTCTGGCCGGCTGCGTGCCCATGATCGAGCCCGAGCTGTCCGGCGATTTCACTACTCTGATGAGCTGGGCCGACGAGGCGCGCAGACTGGGAGTGCGCGCAAATGCGGATACGCCCGCTGACGCTCGGGTGGCGCTCAAATTCGGCGCCGAGGGCATCGGACTCTGCCGCACCGAACACATGTTTTTTGACGAGAACCGCATCCGCGCGATGCGCGAAATGATTCTCGCGGATGATGAGGGAACGCGGCGCCGCGCGCTCGACAAGCTTCTGCCCATGCAGCGCGGCGACTTCATCGAGCTGTTCGAGATCATGCACGGGCTGCCCGTCACCATCCGCCTGCTTGATCCTCCCCTGCACGAATTCCTGCCGCATGACGAAAAGGAAATCGATGAAGTTGCTGCGGGGATGGGCGCAGACCCGAAGAAGCTCGCCGAGCGCGCGCGTGAACTGCACGAGTTCAATCCCATGCTGGGATTTCGCGGATGCCGGCTGGCGCTTGTTTATCCGGAGATCGCCGAGATGCAGGCGCGCGCCATTTTTGAAGCCGCGGCCGCGGCGGCAAAGCGCACCGGCAAGCCGGTAGTGCCGGAAATCATGGTGCCGCTGATCGCGAGCAAGACCGAGCTCGATCTGATCAAGGCGCGCATCGACGCGATGGCCCAGGCGGTCGCGTTGGAAACGGAGACCCGGGTGCATTACCAGGTCGGCACCATGATCGAGCTGCCGCGCGCGTCCTTGCTTGCCTCCGAAATTGCCGAAACTGCCGAGTTCTTTTCCTTCGGCACCAACGATCTCACCCAGACCACGTATGGTATCAGCCGCGATGATGCCGCGAGTTTCCTTGGTACGTATCTGTCCAAGGGCATTCTGAAAACCGATCCTTTCGTGTCGATCGATCGTGATGGTGTGGGCGAGCTCATGCGCATCGGCGTCCACCGCGGCCGCACCGCGCGCGCAAACCTCAAAGTGGGCATCTGTGGCGAGCACGGCGGCGATCCCGCTTCCGTGACCTTCTGCCACGAGATTGGATTGGATTACGTCTCGTGCTCGGCATTTCGCGTGCCGATTGCGCGCCTCGCCGCCGCACAGGCTGCATTGTCAGAGGACGGACGAAAGAGAACGGACGACAGATAGCGTCGGAGGACCGACGAAAGACCGTCGTCCGGCCGGCGCCGCCGAGCCGCCGTCTATGGCGATTCTAGGGCCGGACCTGCCTCCTTAACGCCAGCACAACCTTAATCGGACAATAAAAAAATCGTCGCATTTGCGCCATGAGGGCGCCTTTCGGCAATAGAATCATCGTCCGTAGATTCGGGGGCTGGGGGGTCAGCTGCTGATGCTTGTGTCGAAGTGGGGGCCGCGCGGTGGCCTTGGTACACCGCTCGGCTTCGGCGTCCTCGTCGTGTTGATGTGCACGAGGGAACTGGGGCCAAGCGACTTTGCGGCCGCGATCGAGCCACAAGCTCCGGCGATCGAACGCGCGCACAAGGCGGCGTTCGCTGCGGCCGGCACGGTTCGATATGGAGGACCGCGCGCGATAGCGGGAGCCGCTCCGCCAGTTGCCGGCTACACGTTGGCGGCATTCAACCCCGGCGATCTGCCCGGCCTTTTCGGCGAAGACGCGAACTACGGCGCCGGCGCCGAGCCCAAGATCAACCGCACGCGCAAGGGAGATTACCGCGATTCACGCAAGGGAGATCGCCTGACCGCCGGTGCGCAATCTGCGGATGATGCAGGGCAGTCAGTCGTGCAGCAATCACCCAAGGAAGGCGGTTTCGGAGAATACCGAGTGGCCACCGTAGCACCGCAGCGTGCGGACAAACCTTATCCGGTCACGGGAACGAGAGACGCGGCGGGTGAGGACGAAAGGATCGCAACCGGCTTCGTGGCTGGCGCCTTCGATCTAGGGCCGGGCCTGCGGATCGGCCGTCTCTTCTTCAGCGTCGACCCGATGGGGCAGAAGCTTGGCAGGCTTGAGCCCTGGCAGCAGGGCGAAGAGCCGCAATTCGAGGAAGGCTCGGGCACAAATATTGCGGTGGCGAGCGATCCGCTGGTGCGGCCCGCGAGTCCGTCGGGCGAGCCCACGTTCAAGCTTGCAGCGCTGCCGCCTCCCGGAGAAGCCGCCGAGCCCGGCATGATCATCGATCCTTCGGTCGACCGCGCGGACCTGCCACCGCTGAAAGGGGGACAGACCGTTGCTCGCAAGGGCGAGGTGACGGGCGAGGACCAACGGCCGATGTCGCCAGCCGAGCGCCTCGGACTTGACGAGAAGGGACGCGCGAAGGCGGAAAAATGCCTCGCCGAGGCGATCTATTTCGAAGCGCGCGGCGAGGCCGTCATGGGGCAGATCGCGGTGGCGCAGGTAGTTCTCAATCGCGCCTTCTCGGGCAAATATCCCAACACGGTGTGCGGCGTCGTCTATCAGAACGCCCATCGCCATCTCGCGTGCCAGTTCACTTTCGCCTGCGACGGCATTCGGGATGTCGTTCGCGAGCCCGACATGTGGGTCCGCGCCAAAAAGATCTCCGCCGAGATGCTCGACGGCAAGCTCTGGCTGCCGGAAGTGGGCAAGGCCACGCATTATCACGCCACCTACGTGCACCCGGGCTGGGTCAGCGAAATGAAGAAGATGCACAAGCTCGGAGTTCATATCTTCTATCGCCCGCGCAAGTGGGGCGACGGCGGCGATGCTCCAGAATGGAGCGATCCCGAAACAACCCAGACGATTGCCAAGAGTCTGTAGAGAGCTTGTAGCAACGCTTGCCAAGGGCGCGTCCCTGCGAAAGCGGGGATGAACCAGTTTCTCAGCTGGACTGGCGCTCCGCGCGGGAATGAGCGCAACCCCGACCTTCTGAACCTCTCAAGGAGATTAGCTGCCATGCGGCTATGAGGGAGGCCTGCGCGAGATTTTGGTTGGGTGCACGCGAGCAAGCCCCTACATGGGTGGCCCGCAGCATCGAAGTTTGACACAAATCCACCGATGGCCCTTTCCGTACCGTCCGCCTCAGAGAGCCCGACCAGCTGGCGCACGCCTGCAATTATTGTCCTCTGTGGCTGCCTGATCTCGATGTTGAGCTTCGGCCCGCGCTCTACTCTCGGCTTGTTTCTCACCCCCCAGTCGCAGGCGAACGGCTGGGGTCGCGACGTGTTCGGATTGGCGCTCGGGCTGCAGAACATCATCTGGGGCATTGCCCAACCGCTCGCCGGGATACTCGCCGATCGGTACGGGAGCCTCAGGGTGTTGTGCGCGGGCGGGCTTCTGTATGGCCTCGGCCTTGCGCTCATGGCCTATGCCACGACACCATTGCTGCTCGATATCTCTGCCGGCGCGCTGATCGGATTTGGGCTCGCCGGATGTTCCTTCAGTCTCGTGCTCGGAGCTTTTGGAAAGCTCTTGCCCGGCGAATGGCGTCTCCTTGCGTTCGGGGCCGGCACGGCTGCCGGGTCATTCGGACAATTTTTCTATGCGCCGGTGACCATCTCGCTGATGCCGATTGTGGGATGGCAAGAGACTCTCGTCATTTTCGCGGCGACCATGTTGCTGGTGCTGCCGCTTTCGCTGCCGCTCGCAACCAGTGGATTGGAGCAGTCGGCAGGCAAGGAAGCTGCGCAGCAATCGCTCACGCAATCGCTCGCCGAAGCGTTCGGCCATCGATCATACAATTTGCTGGTGCTTGGCTTCTTCACCTGCGGATTTCAGCTCGCATTCATTACCGTTCACATGCCGGCCTATCTCATTGATCGCGGACTTTCGACTGACGTCGGCGGCTGGACCATCGGGGTGATAGGGTTGTTCAACATTATCGGCTCGCTCGCCTCGGGCTGGCTCGGCAACATGATGCCCAAGCGCTATCTCCTTTCCATCATCTATTTGCTGCGTGCACTCGCCATTCTTGTCTTCATCATTTTTCCGATCACCGCATTTTCAGCAATCATGTTCGGCGCCTTCATGGGCCTGCTCTGGCTTTCCACCGTGCCGCCGACCAACGGCATCATCGCGCTGATGTTTGGCACGCGCTGGTTCACGACCTTGGCCGGCTTCGCCTTTTTCAGCCATCAGGTCGGGAGCTTTCTCGGGGTGTGGCTGGGAGGCATCGTGGTGCAGCGGACGGGCTCGTACGATGCGGTGTGGTGGCTCGCCATACTGTTCGGCTTCCTATCCGCAGTAATCAACCTCCCGATCGTCGAGAAACCGGTCGCCCGCCTCGCCGCTGCTCCCGCCTGATCGGAGGACGGACGACGGAGAACGGAGGACAGAAGACGTCCGTTACTTGTGCTCGTCACAAACTGCTCTACGTCGTCATTCCGGGGCCGCGAGCCCAGCGAGCGGAGCCCGAAATCTGTAACCACAGGCCGTGCAGTTGAGATGAAAGCGGTTGTGCTGGGCGGGCCCTCATATGGATTCCGGGCTCGCAAGAAAATCGGCATGGCCGATTTTCCTGCGCCCCGGAATGATCGTCGAGGGGCAACTTGTGACACAGTAACATAGGTGCAGGTGAACCTCATGGGCAGCTTCAAGGCGATCGTGGTGGAAAAGGACGCCTCTGGCCAGCACGTCGGCGTCAGGCAATTCGACGAGGGCGATCTGATGGAAGGCGATGTGACTGTCGCGGTCGAATGGTCCACGCTCAACTACAAGGACGGGCTTGCGCTCACCGGCAAGTCTCCGGTCGTGCGTCGCTTCCCCATGATTCCGGGCATTGATTTCGCGGGCGTCGTCGAGGTGTCGACACATCCTGATTGGAAACCTGGCGACCGGGTCATCCTCAATGGCTGGGGCTGCGGCGAGACACACCTCGGCGGCTATGCGGAAAAGGCGCGGGTCAAAGGAGACTGGCTGGTGCGCTTGCCACCCGGGATGTCGGCGCGCGAGCCCATGGCGATCGGCACTGCCGGCTACACCGCCATGCTCGCCGTCCTCGCACTGGAACGGCACGGTGTTGCGCCCGCAGCAGGGCCGGTTCTCGTCACCGGTGCTTCGGGCGGCGTCGGCTCGGTTGCCGTTGCGATTCTTGCAAAGCGTGGCTTTCAGGTGACAGCCGCGACGGGACGGCCGCAGGAGGCAAATTATCTCAAGGCATTGGGCGCAACCGAGGTCATTGAGCGGGCGCAACTGGCCGGAACCCCGAAGCCGTTAGCAAAGGAGCGCTGGGCCGGTGCCATCGACAGCGTGGGCTCGACCACATTGGCGAACGCGCTCTCGATGACCCGCTATGGCGGGGCGGTAGCCTCGTGTGGACTGGCTGGTGGTATGGATTTGCCCGCTTCGGTCGCTCCATTCATTTTGCGGGGTGTTGCGCTTCTGGGAATCGACTCCGTCATGTGCCCGAAACGGGATCGTGAGGTCGCATGGCAGCGGCTCGCAAGCGACCTCGATCGCGGCAAGCTTGCGGAGATGACGAGTGAAATCGCACTCGATGACGTGATCACGCGGGCCCCCGACATTCTTGCGGGGCAGGTTCGCGGACGCATCGTGGTTAGCGTCCGGTAACAAAGTTCAGGAATTCTCGACCAAGGTCGGGCATGGTTGCGCCTGATTCGCGTGGTTAACGATTCGTAGAAGGCGCGGCGGCGCCGGGGATGAGGGGGCGATGATTGCGCGGTTCGCAATCCTAGTTGCTGCGTTTCTCGCAACAGGCTCGACATTGGCCGAACCCATGCACGCCGAGGCAGTGCGCCGGTTGGTCGCGGGGAAGCTCTTTGCCTACAGCTGCTTTGACGGCTCGCGCGGCATGGGGCGCATTTATGGCGACGGCTCCGTCATCGGCACCATCCAGATGCAAGGTTCTGGACCGGTGCGTTCGGTCTGGCTCCCGGCCGGCACGCTGCGAGTGCAGGGCGACAAGATCTGCGCGTCGCTGAAGGGCCTATCGTTTGAGCCCTGCTTCAACGTCGATCGCACCAGCGAGCGCAGCTTTCGCGGCTCGATGTCGGGCATGGGCATTGCGTATTGCGATTTTGTCCGACGCACGAGTGTTGCGGGTGCGAGCCGGAATCCGCAGGGGTCGCAGGCCGCCGAGGCAGGCAGCGACGCAATCGCACACGCGCACCGCTGATTAGAGCAATTTTGCGCCCCGTGCCGTAGGGCCGGGCTAAGGCGCCATTCTCAACACATCAACCAACAAAATCCCTCTCGGCTTGTTTTGCAAAATCCGCAGGGCTCGTCCGACGAGACTGCGCTTCCAGCCTCAATTCCATTGTAAACAACAATAATCAGCAACGGCGAGCCCCGCGTGGATTGCATGCCTCGACTGACACACGGCATCGCTTTGCAGGGCCGATCTGGGCGGCCGGCGGCGCCACAGCAACGGCCTGCGCCAAGCCGCGCTACCACAACCGACCCGCAGCTCGCATTCATTCCGGCAGTTTTGGAGAATGCACGTTTGTTACCATATTGGTGTACACTAGTCAATAACAAGTGTCCCACGCACGCTCGCCGAGGCATGAGAACATAAAGTGAACGGAAAGGAAAGCGCTTTTTTATGCGCGCTGTACATTCGGTGCGCTCCCTCTCCCCAGCGGACAGGTTGCGCCTACTCCAGATCGAGCCTGAACGGAGTGCCTTCATAGGCCAGCATTCCCCGGCCAATGGATTCGATTGCCGCGATCATGCGTCCATCGCGTCCGAGCACGCTGTCGGCAAGTGCGACAATCCGCATATTGGGGCTCGCGGTCGGTGACGCGCTGCGCAAGGCGCGCGCGATGACGAGTTCGCAGCGCGAGGAATTGAGCGCGCATGCGGCGACATAAGCTCCCGCCGTCGAGCGGCTGATCCCCGCGTAACAATGCACCACAAGCGGGCGCGCGCGGCTCCAGGTGCGCACGAACGTGATCAGCCGGATTACGTGCTCCTCGCAAGGCAGCACGTATCCATCCATTGGAGCGCTGATGTCGTCCATCCCGAGCACGAGATGATCCGCCTCGTTGATCTGCAGCGGTCGCTCGACACGGTCGGTGTCCTTCAGCAGCGTCACGACGTGCCGCGCACCGGTTTCGTGGACGGTCGCATGTAGCCGGAAGAGCGAACAGACGTGGATCATGGCGGAGTGAATCAGCGCAATGGGATTACGCTGTGTATAGCGCTCAGATTGGGGCGCGAAAACGCGTTCCTCGTCACGATCACGCGCGCACGGCTCTTCCGAAGCGCTCGAGGTAGCGCTTCTCGGCGAGTTCCGCCGGCCATGGGACCAGATATTCGCGTTCGATGCCCGGCGCGACCTTGGGCGCGGGACCAAAGAAGCGGCGCGCCTCGCGCACCGAGAAACCGGCAAGCCGCGTCGCCTCCAGATAGGCAGCGCTGCGGTCGCAGCGTTTGATGAGCTCCTCGGTCGCGGCGGGCAATGCAGCCGGCAGGCCGAAGCGCAGGTGAATGGCCGCGAGCAGCCGTGCTTCCACCACCTCGTAGGCATTTCCGATCACCACCTTGAAGGGCGAGATCATGTCGCCAATCACATATTCGGGCGCATCGTGCAGCAAGAGCGCAAGGCGAATTTCCCGGCCAGGACGGGCGACCTCCCGGGCGATGGCTTCAGAAAGCACCGAATGCTGCGCGACCGAATAGATATGCGGCCCCCGCGTCTGCCCGTTCCATCGCGCCACCCGCGCAAGCCCATGGGCAATATCCTCGATCTCCACATCGAGCGGAGACGGGTTGAGCAGGTCGAGCCTGCGTCCCGACAGCATGCGCTGCCACGCGCGCGTACCTTGCACGTGCGCTGCCGATGGGCGCCGTGGCGCCATCAGACAAGCTTTGCGAGCGCGGCGTGGCGGTGGCAACTCACGAGATGATCGTTCACCATGCCCACCGCCTGCATGAAAGCGTACACAATCGTGGGACCGCAGAATTTGAAACCGCGGCTTGCCAGCTCTTTGGAAATGCGGCGCGAGACGGCAGTTTCCGCCGGAACCTGCGCGATTGAGCGGAAGCGGTTCACTTTGGGCTTGCCTCCGGCCAAGTCCCACAAAAGCCGAGAAAAGCCCTCGCCGTTTTCCATGATCTCGAGAAAAGCGCGGGCCGAGGCAGTCGCGCCTTCGATCTTCAGTCGGTTGCGCACGATGCCGGGATCAAGCATCAGCTTCTCGATCTTTTTCGGCGTGTAGCACGCCATCTTTTCGGGTGCGAAACCGTCGAATGCGCGGCGGAAATTGTCGCGCTTGCGCAGGATGGTGATCCAAGAAAGCCCAGCCTGGAAGCCATCGAGCAGGAGCTTTTCGAACAGCGCACGGTCATCGTATTCGGGCACGCCCCATTCCTCATCGTGATAGGCGACGTAGAGCGGGTCCTGTCTTGGCCAGGGGCAGCGCACGAGCCCATCGGCGTGCAACATGCTCATTCCGCAGCTTGCGCGCTGCCCGGTAATTCAAACCGTGCCCAAGCCGGCTTGATCATTTCAAGCGCGATGCCGCCGGCCGTGAGCCGCTCGCCTTTCGCCAGCGCCTCCGCGACCCGATCGATGCGAAGCATGGCCAGGCCGCGGCCTCGCGCCGTGGAGCCCAGAGTGCCTACCGATTTTTCATTTGCCTGCACCGGGACACCGGGTTCGGGGGCAAACTCGTCGTAGCGCACGCCGACGATGCGATTACGCGCAGTACCGCGATGCTCGATGCGCGAGACCACTTCCTGGCCCACGAAGCAGCCCTTGTCGAAGTCCACCCCGTTGAGCTGGTCCATGTCGGTCTCGTGCGGGAAGGCATCGCCATAGACGTAATCCACGCCTCCGCGCGGAACCACAAGCGCGATGCGATGCGCCTCATACTCGGCCGCATCAACCAGTGCCGCTCCCAGCTCTTTGGCGGCCGCCGAGGTCAGATGGAGCGGCAGCATCATGCGCGCGCCGAGATCCGGCAGGCGCGGATCGTTGTAAACGAGGCCGTAATCAGAGGAAGCATTCCCGTCCCAGATGGCCATTACGCCCAAAACGTCCGAGAGATCCTCCACGATCAGCTTTGCGCGCAACTTGTAGAAGTTGAGGCGCTCCACCAGGGTCGGCGCAAGCGCGCGTGGACAATCCAGAAAGAAGCCGCCGCCGTCGGCCGGCTCCGCCTCGGCGACAATGAAGTCGGCAATGATCTTTCCTTGCGGACTAAGCAATGCGGCGAAGGCGGCACGATCAGGCGCTACCTTCGCCATATCCGCAGTAATCAGCCCGTTGAGGAATTTGCGCGCGGCGTCGCCGGCGACTTTGACCACGCCGCGGTCTGGAAGGAGCGCTGCCTGCATGGCGCGTTGTGCCAGATGAGCTGGCTGAACGTAAAGGCGCTGTGGCCGTCCGCACCGCCGCGGTGACGCGGGTTCCCCTCCCGACTTCGCGGGCGCGCGCTGCCCGCGAGAGTCCTACTGCCGTGTGTAGTAGAGCTCAGGCATGGAGAATTCGCCTTTGCGGATGCGGCAGACCAGCCCTTCGGCAAAGCGCGCCGCAGGCTCCTCCCCATATGTGGCGACCAATTCCGCGAAGGCCGCGAACAGGCACGCCTGTGCGAGGCAATCCCCGTCTATGCCATCGATGCGCGCTTCCACCCATGCTTCATGCAGGTAGGTGAGCGCGGCACGTTTTTGTTCCTGATCGGGAGCCGACGCCCGCGGCGCGATGGAGTGCATACTCATGTCCAGCAATCTGCGGCAGGCTTGCCGACAGTCCCCATATGTGACAGTTCAATGTAACATCTCAGTGAGGCACGCCTAGGCAGGATTACTGAGAGGGTTAACGGCGGCGCGTCTGTGGAGCTCAGTTCGCGTAGCGCGCCGTCACCTCGCGCGCGATCTTCGAGCCTTCCTCGAGATAGCGGCGGATAACCAGATCGGCGGATGGCGTACACGCGCGGTAGGTCTGTTGATAGCCGCGATAGCCGCGGTTGAAGCTTGCGATCATGCGTGCGCGCCGCTCTCCGTATGGAGCTTCCGCGTCCACGAGCGCCTGCATCTCGGTGCGCCATTTCTGGCCTTCATTGGCGCCGCAAACGGTGCGCAGATAGTGCAGCGCGCCAAGAATCTCAGCGAGACGCTGCAGGCTCCCGTCGTAAGGCGCGGCCGCAACTTCTGCGCGTGCGGGTGGGCTCCCTGCAACAGCCGTCAGGAAGGCGATCATGAGCACTGCGCGCAGCATTATTTGAAGATCTCGGCTCCTCGGCTGAATACCCGCGCAATTGTCGCGACGCAACACGACGGAAACAAGGCACGAGGCGTGGCGTGCTTAGCGCATCAAAGCGCTTCAAGCCGCTCGAAAGCGGAGGCCACGATCCCGGCGAGGCCCGCGGTGGTCGGCAGATCCGCGAGTTCCTCCCGCGTCACCCAGCGCGCCTCGTTCACCTCCTCGTTGAGGATGGGTTCCCCGCCTTGCCAGCGGGCCGCAAAGGCAAGAATGACGAAATGCCGCTCCACGCGTTCCTCGCTATCGCGCATGATGGCCTCGCGAAACCCGGCAAGCGCAATCGGCTCGATGGCAAGGCCGGTCTCCTCGGCGACCTCGCGTCTCACGGCCTCGGTGAGCGTCTCGCCCGTCTCAACCAGCCCTCCCGGAAGGCTGAACAGCCCATGCGCGGGTGGCCGCGCGCGGCGCACGACGAGTATTCTGCCGTCCCTGACGATGGCGGCGCTGACCGCCAAAAACGGGCGCGCCGGGTACGATCGTTGGTCTGACATCTTATTCGCTCAGCCGATTATCGAGCATGAAACGCGGTGTACCTCCCCCTGAAAGGGCAGGGCTATCGCATTTGACGAAAGCGTCCGGCAGACCAGGACCCGAGGCATAATCATGGTCGGGATGCTTGTAGGGGCGGGTTTGAAACATGCATATTTACATTGATGTCATTGGAGAAACATGCACGATGTCACGCGCCTGTCGCATGTGCGCGTTAGGACTTATTGGGAAACATTAGTGTTCTTTAGAGGGGGCTACAATGTCAGTCCGCAAGCGCGGCTGGAAGCGGCCAGACGGGGAGCCGAAAGAGGCATGGGTTGTCGATTACGTCGACCAGCATGGCGATCGCCACATCAAGACGTTCGCTAAGAAGCGCGATG
>JBEVJT010000246.1:0-40168 GCA_040510075.1 Xanthobacteraceae bacterium
CGTCGATTGAGTCCCACGATCACCGCAAAGCCCACGAGGCACAGGACTGCAGGCCAGGCTTTGAGATCGCCGAGAGTGACCAGCGTCTGCGGCTGCGCGACGACGATTTTCGCTTCTTCGAGCGCGATAATGCCGAGGAACAGGCCTACGCCTGTGGAGATTGCGAGTTTCAGATTCTTCGGAATCGAGTTGATCAGATATTCCCGTATTCTGCCGAGCGAGATGAGGAAAAAGATCACGCCAGAGCAGAACACCCCGGCAAGCGCCTGCTGCCAGGAATAGCCGTTGGTGAGGACGACCGTGAAGGCAAAGAAGGCATTGAGTCCCATGCCCGGCGCGAGCGCGATGGGGTAATTCGCCACAAGTCCCATCACCACGCTCGATATCGCCGCCGCGACGCAGGTCGCGACGAACACCGCGCCTTAGTCCATGCCCGCATTTGCTAGGATCTGCGGGTTAACGAAAACGATGTAGACCATGGTGAGAAAAGTCGTGAGCCCGGCAAGGAATTCCGTGCGCACGTCGGTGCCATGGGCGGCAAGCCCGAAATAGCGATCCAGATGACCGAGCACAGATGATACGGGACGGAAGACAGAAGAATGCGCGTTCACCGAACTCTGCTCTGCCTTGTGATCATCCGTCATCTGTCGTCCGTCATCGGTCCTCCGGACGCGGCAACACTATCGGTTCGTCCGTCTTTGGCCTGATCACCGCCCAGCCGATGAGGACGAGAGGCAGCGTGCCTTGCACGCGCCGCGCAAAGATGCGGGGCACTTCGGGCACCAGTTGAGGGAATCGTTCGGCCATGCCGGGGGGCGGTGTTCCTGCCCTGTCGGAAGTGGGCCAGACGAGGACCGCGCCCTTCGTTCTTACCGCGTCGACGCTAACCCATGGTGACCGCTGGGGAGCGGCGTCGATGAATACGCTCGGGCGGCTCGGCGCGCCGAGCGCAACCAGCGCTGCCGTGCGCAGGTCGCCGCCCACAATCTTCAGCGGCGCGCCTGTACGCCGCTCGAAGTTTTCAGAGAAGAATTGCCCCATGGCTTCGAACGGCTGCGCGATGCGCAGATCGGAGCTCAGCCAGGGCAGCACGAATACCGAGCACGCTGCCATCACCGGCGGAATGATCAGCAGCCCGAACCACGCTGCGATCACGATGTGCTGGCGCGTCAAAGTGATTGCATCGCCTGCGGCGACGATCACCGCTAGGCCGGAGAGAATAACGAGCGGCGCGATGCCGCCCATGGGGCCCGCCCATCCGAGCATGACCGCGACAAACGAACCCACCAGAGCGGGCAGCAGCGCGAAGAAATATACGAACTGCCGCGCGAATGGATCAATCGAGCGGCGCACGATGATGGGCGAGGGCTCATGGCGCGGCCAGGGCCACCCGGCGACGAGGCCGGCCAAGACGACAAGCCCAGCATGGGCTGCGAGCAGGAGTCCCAGTCGCTGCAGCCAGGCAAACACGTTGCCGCCCAGTGCGGTAATTGCACGCACAGGAAAGCGGAGCGGCGCAATTCCCGAATGAATAAGCCACGCAATGAAGGGCCCGATCAGGATGGTGACGATCGCGAGGGCAAGCAACGGGTCGTAGGACTTCAGAGACGTCCGCGCGCGTTCGTTTGCGAGCGTGAACCCGACGAGAATTGCAATCAGCAACAGGCCGAGATAGGTCGTCAGCAGCAGGAGGCCGGTTTCGATCACAAGGGGAAGCCAGTAAGCTCGCTGTTGCTCTGCTACGGCGCGCCAGTAATGCAGCAGGATCATTGCCCAAAGCGGCATGGCGAGAATGGCAGGACCGAAATCGGGAGTAGGCACCGTAAAGGCAGCGATGCCCACCATGAGTAGCACCGCCAGCGCAGCATGCTGCGCCCCGACAATCGCTCTGCCGAGCAGGAACACCGTCCAGTAGGTTGTGACCACGCAAGCCTGGGACAATGCATAAACGCCGATGAGGTGGTGCCCGGCGAGATCGAAGGCGAGTTCACCCATCCAGAAGGCAAGCGGTGGTCCAAGGAATGAGCCGAGCTGAAACTCGTGCCCGATTGCCAACACGAGCGGCACGTCACCAGGCGGGCTCGCATAAAAGAGCGTGGGCACCAGGAGCCAGAGCAGCGCCTGCACGATAGCTGCGAGCCACACCGCCAATGCGGGGCGTGATCGCAACAGTTCTACGAGTATGGAGACATACAGCATCGCGAGAACGTTAGAGCATGATCCCGAAAAGTGGGAACCTGTTTTCGGAAAAGATCATGCTCGGAGTTAAGGAGTGCGGCAAAGAAGGCGCCGCGCAGGTGCGGACATCGCTGACGAGAAGAGGCCGCTACAACGGCAAGGTCGTGGCAGTGACGGCTTCGATTTCAACGGCGGCGAGGATGTCCACGCTGGTTGCGGCAACGGGGGCAAAAGAGCGCCGGTGATGGATGGTAGGACCGAGCCGGGCGAGGGCCTCGAAATGCTCCGGCACGCTGTAGCCCTTGTGGTGCTCGAAACCGTAGCCGGGATAGTGGAGACCGAGGCGGATCATGAGGCGATCGCGCGTGACCTTGGCAACAATGGAGGCGGCAGCAATCGAAGCAATGATGGCGTCGCCGCTGATTACGGGCGTGCACTCGCAGGCGATATCGATGCGGTCGCGTCCGTCCACGAAGACGAGTTTCGGCCGCACCGGCAATGCCGCGACAGCGCGGGCGAGCGCCCAGAGCGAGGCGCGCAGGATGTTGTCGCGATCGATCCGCATCGGTGGCGCAACGGCGACCGACACTTCGGCGGTAGCGCAGATTTTCGCATGTAGCTTGGCGCGGGTTTCCGGATCGAGTTTTTTGGAATCGTCGAGCCCGCGCGGCACGCGTTTGGGATCGAGTATGACCGCTGCCGCGACAACGGGACCGGCAAGCGGCCCGCGGCCTGCCTCATCGCATCCGGCAACCGGCCAGACGCCGCGTTTGAGCGCCGCACGTTCGCGCCGAAATGTGGGCCGGACAGGTTCCTCGCCGAGCGGGAGGCGAAGGGCCTGTGCGGATTTTTCGCGACTCATGCCGCGATCGTGCCCAGGACCCGCGCGAAGTCAATCGGTGCGGACTTGTGGCTGTTACGAGCGGGGAATACTCAAAACAGGCTCAACTGCTGCGTCTGGCTGCGCGGCGGCTTAAAATGTTCTGTGCTCAAGCTGGTCCGCGTCTTGTTCAAGCCTAGCTTCTCGCAGGCAAGCTCGAAGCGGCGGCCAATCAGCCAGGCCGTCGGGCCTTTGCCGCTCATCCGCTGTCCCCAGCTTGAGTCGTAATCCTTGCCCCCGCGCATCTCGCGAATGAGCTTGAAAACATGCCGGTAACGATCGGGGAAGTTCGCAAGCAGCCACTCGCGGAACAGGTCACGTACTTCGAGAGGGAGCCGCAGCAGCACGTAGCCTGCCTCTTTCACGCCCACCGCCGCGGCCGAGTCGAGGATGCGCTCGATCTCGGCATCATTCAGTGCGGGAATGACGGGGGCGACCATCACGGTCGTCGGCACACCGGCAGCGCCTAACGCCTGCAGCGCCTCAAGCCGAAGCCGCGGCGCGGGTGCGCGCGGCTCCATGAGGCGCGCGAGCTTACAATCGAGCGTGGTGACCGACAGAGCAACCTTGACAAGATTGCGCTGTGCCATGCTGGCGAGAATATCGAGGTCGCGCAGTACCAGGGCGGATTTGGTGACGATGCCGACCGGATGTCCATATCGCTCCAGCACTTCGAGAATGCCGCGCATGATGCGATGCTCGCGTTCGATAGGCTGATACGGGTCGGTGTTAGTGCCGATCGCAATGGTGCGCGGCACATAGCCGGGAGCGGAAAGCTCGCGCTCGAGCAGCTTCGGCGCATCGGGCTTCGCAAACAGCTGCGTCTCGAAATCGAGTCCCGGCGACAGTCCGAGATATGCATGCGTTGGGCGTGCGAAGCAGTAGATGCAGCCGTGCTCGCAACCGCGATACGGATTGATCGAACGATCGAAGGAGATATCGGGAGAGTTGTTGCGCGTGATGATCTTGCGCGTGGAATCGAGTGCAACGTTCGTCTTGAACGGCGGCAGCTCCTCGAAATTCTGCCACCCGTCGTCGAATGCGATGCGCGCCAGGGGTTCGTACCGGCCCGACGCGTTGGACTTCGCACCCCGGCCGCGCCGGCGCTCGCGCGTTATTGCCGTATCAAGATCGAGCGGTTCGTTGAGGTCGATTGCGGAAGGTCGTGCCGCGCGCGAGGTCCTCCGCGCGCCACCGGCTCGAAGTTCGGTGGATCGACGCTGAAGAGAGGTAGTGGCACGCGTCATTGTAATCCCGCATGACCATCTAGGAACAAAACAGGAACATAAGCCAAAACGCGCCGAACGCAAGGGGCTAACGTCTGAGAGATTGCGAGTGCCGGACCTGACGAGGGGAAAGTGGGCCCGGTCTTCGGAAAGATCGTGCTCTACAAAGACCTGGAGCGGATGGCGGTTCGAAGAAAAGTCATTCTGCTCGAGGGTCAAACTCGGCGACGGCCGCGAGCAGCCGCTCGATGTCCTCCGGTCGCGATAGCCGGTGGTCGCCATCCTTCACCAGCGTAAGCACGACGTCGTCGCGGGCAAACCGCGTCGTGAGCTCGACCGCATGCCCCCACGGCACATCGGGATCCTGCACGCCCTGCAGGATGCGAACCGGACAGCCCGTCTCGATCATTCCTTCAAGCAGCAAGTGTTTGCGGCCGTCCTCGATCAGCCCACGCGTAACCGGGTACGGCTCTGGCGAATATTGAGAGGGGCGCGCATAGACGCCCTTCTCTTCGATCTCACGGCGGATTTCGGGAGAAAAGCGCTTCCACATCAGCTCTTCGGTGAAATCGACGGCAGGCGCGATCAGCACCAGGCCGGCAACCGCTGCGGCTGCGTGCGGCCGTGCGGCGATCTCGCGCGTGAGCAGCAGAGCGAGCCAGCCGCCCATGGATGATCCGATGACGATCTGGGGTCCACGGCAAAAGGCATCGAATGCTGCAATTGCCTCCTCCGTCCACCGCGCAACGGTGCCCTCGAGGAAATCGCCGCCGGATTCCCCGTGACCTGAATAGTCGAAGCGCGTGACCGCGCGCCCATGTGCAGTCCCCCACCGCGCCAGAGCCTCCGCTTTCGTGCCTTTCATGTCGGAACGATACCCGCCCAGCCAGAACAGCCCTGGAGGCACCCCGGCATTATGCCGGACTGCAATGCGGCGGGCTGCTTTCCCGGTTCCAACCTCCAGGAATTTCGGGCAAAGATCATTCATCCGCATCACCAAACAAAAGCAAACTGGAGCGGGATGACGATTCGAAGAGAAGTCATCCCGCGATAGGTCGGGATTAGGTGCATGAGCACGGATTATCCAGATCAGCATTCCTCTCCGCGCAGTCTGGCCGGTGCCACGATTCTGCAGGTCGTGCCGGCAATGCGCGAGGAGCCGGTCGCCCGTACCGCGGTCAATGTAGCCCATGCGCTGTTGCGCGCAGGGGCGCGCGCCATGATCGCGGCCGCGGACGGTCCGCTGGCAGCCGAGCTCAAAACGGCGGGCGGCGAATGGGTTTCGCTCGCCAATGACACGATGAACCCGCTGCGCGTGCGCGGCGGCGGGCGTGCGATCGAACGCCTCATCGCTTCCGAGCGCATCGATATCGTCCATGCGCAAAGCATCGGCGGAGCATGGAGCGCCCAAATGGCCGCCGCACAAATCGCGGTATGGCTGGTCACCACGCTCCCCGATATGCCAGCCGCTTCCGGCTGGCGCGCGTGGTGGGCAAGCGCGCTTGCGCGCGGCGACCGCGTCATTACGCCGTCGCACTTCGCGGCCGCGCCGGTCATTGCCCGGTATGGGCTGGCGCGCGAGCGCCTCACGGTCATTCCGCGCAGCATCGATACGGCGGCGTTCGATCCAGCTGTGGTGCCGGCCGAACGCATCAATGCCGTGCGCACAAGCTGGCGAATTCAGGGAGACGAGCGCATCGTGCTCATTCCGGGGCGCGTGGCGCCCTGGAACGATCAGCATGTGCTGCCTGCAATTGCGCGGCTTCTCATCGAAAGCGGAGTGCGCGATTTCGCTTTCGTCATGGTGGGCGAACATGACACATTTCGCCGATATGCCCGATTCGTGGCTGACGAGGCGCGTGGACACGGAATGCAGGCATTCCTGCGATTTGCCGGCCATTGCCGCGACATGCCCGCCGCTTACGCGGCCGCTGACCTAGTGATGGTGACCGCAAGCGAGCCGCCCCTGCTGGGTCGCGTGGTGGCCGAGGCGCAGGCGATGGGACGACCGGTGGTGACTGCAAATGTCGGCGTGTTGCCGGAACATGTCGTTACGCCGCCGGAGATGCCTGAGGACATCCGCACTGGCTGGGTTATCGAAGCGGGGGATGCGGCGGCCTACGCGCATGCGCTCTCGCAAGCTTTGGCGCTCGATTCTGCTGCTTACCGCGCCATGTCGGCGCGCGCGCGCCAATTCGCAGAATACATGTTCTCCCCGCGCAGCGTCGCCGTCGCGACCCGGGCCGTGTACACGTCGCTGCTCGCCCGGGATGAAGCGTAGGGTGGGCAAAGGCGCGCACGCAGACAAGTTTACGCAGTCTGCGCAAGGTTGACTGCGCCGCGCCATGCCCACCATTCTCGGCTGACGCGTGGGCACGGTGCGCGCCGTCAATCTCGTAAGACTTAGTTATTCGTGTTGCGCGCGCCTTTGCCCACCCTACCGCCCGCAACTCACAATCCCGCAACAGTGTTGCCGGTTGGACACTGAAGCGCTCAATCTTTTGCCGCCCAAAACTCGTCAACTAACCGCCCGATTAGCCGTTGACTTATGCGCCGGTACTACTGATGTTTCCCCTGCCTGCCCTTGGCAGGCCCGCCGCAACGGCAAGAGGAGAGCATAGCCATTCGTCGTCCAATGAGACCCGCGCAGCCCGCTCCCAAGGAGGGCCCGCGCATGAACGAGGAGATTCGCGTTCAACAAGTACAATTGATCGATCAGACCGGCCACAATCATGGCCCTGTCGACACAGCGACCGCCCTGCAGAAGGCCCAGGAGGCCGGCCTCGATCTCGTTGAGATCGCACCCAATTCATCCCCGCCTGTCTGCAAAATTCTCGACTACGGCAAGTACAAATATCAGGCACAGAAGAAGGCGGCGGAGGCGCGCAAGCGCCAGAAGGTGGTCGAGGTCAAGGAGATCAAGCTTCGCCCAATGATCGACGACCACGATTACGGTGTCAAAATGCGCTCAATGCAGCGCTTTTTCGAGGAAGGCGACAAGGTCAAGGTGACCCTGCGATTTCGCGGACGTGAAATGGCGCACCAGGAATTGGGCTATCAGCTGCTCAACCGGGTACGGGACGACACGACCAAGATCGCCAAGGTGGAGCAGGAGCCCCGCTTCGAAGGACGCCAAGTGGTGATGGTGCTCGCGCCGCGCTAGGACCCCGAGGCCCGTCTCATCTTATTCACTTGGTTGTCTTTTCGGCTGCGCTCTGCCATAAGCCGGGCCTCGCGTCGCCCGGCTCATTAGCACTGCCGTAACGGCGGCCCCATTCCAAGATTCAGGAGCAATCCGGCCGCCCGCCGGTGCACCGGCTGTGGCGAAGGAGAGCAAAATGCCCAAGATCAAGACCAAATCGGGCGCGAAGAAGCGATTTAAGGTCACGGCTGGCGGCAAGGTACTTTACCAGCAATCCCGCAAGCGCCATGGCATGATCAAGCGCACCAACAAACAGATCCGGCAGCTGCGCGGCACAAACGTGCTGTTCAAGACCGACGGCGACAACGTCAAGAAATATTTCCTTCCGAATGGATGATATGAGCCATGGCACGGGTCAAACGCGGAGTCACCGCTCACGCCAAGCACAAGAAAGTGCTCAAGGCCGCGAAAGGCTATTACGGGCGGCGCAAGAACACGATACGTGTCGCCAAGCAGGCGGTGGAGAAGGCGAATCAATACGCCTATCGCGACCGCAAGCGACGGAAACGCACATTTCGCGCGCTATGGGTTCAGCGCCTCAATGCGGCCGTGCGGCCTTTTGGTCTGAACTATAGCCGGTTCATTCATGCGCTCGGCAAAGCAGGGCTGGTAATCGATCGGAAAGTGCTTTCCGACCTCGCCATTCGCGAGCCGGCTGCATTCGAGGCGGTGGTGCAGAAAGCGAAAGCCGCCATCGCGGCGTAATGACCAATCTTTCCACCCTTGAGAACGAACTTCTGAGCACTGTAGCCGCGGCTCCCAATGAGGCGGCCGTCGAGGCGATACGTATCGCCGCCTTGGGCAAGCAGGGGTCGGTGACGGCACTGCTCAAAAGCCTGGGCGCGATGCCGCCGGAGCACCGCAAGGAGCAAGGCGCGCTCATCAACCAGCTCAAAGACCGCCTGAGCGCTGCCATCGCCGCACGCAGGGATGAGCTCAAGAGCTCCGCTCTCGCAGAACGGCTCGCTTCCGACACCGTCGACGTCACCTTGCCGGTGCGCGAGACGCCTGCCGAGCTCGGTCGGGTGCATCCGATCAGCCAGGTGACCGAGGAGATCGTCGCGATCTTCGCCGATATGGGCTTTGCGGTTGCGGAAGGCCCCGACATCGAAAGCGAGGATTGCAATTTCACAAAGCTCAATTTTCCCGAAAGCCATCCCGCGCGCGATATGCACGATACCTTCTATTTCGGTGCCAAGCCCGATGGCTCTCGGCTGCTGCTGCGCACCCATACCTCACCGGTGCAGATCAGGACCATGCTGAGCGAGCGCCCACCTATCCGGGTCATCATTCCGGGACGCACCTATCGTAGCGACAGTGATCAGACCCACACCCCGATGTTCCATCAGGTCGAAGGCCTGGTCGTCGACAGCGGGTCGCACCTCGGTCACCTGAAATGGATTCTGAGCGAGTTCTGCGGGGCATTCTTTGAAGTGGACCAGGTGAAGATGCGGTTTCGGCCGTCATATTTCCCGTTCACCGAGCCGTCTCTCGAAGTCGACATCCAATGCAAACGTGACAAGGGCGAAATCCGGTTCGGCGATGGCGAGGATTGGCTCGAGATCCTCGGCTGTGGGATGGTGCATCCGAATGTGCTGCGCAACTGCGGGCTCGATCCCGACACGTACCAGGGCTTCGCCTGGGGCATGGGAATCGATCGGCTCGCAATGCTCAAATACGGCATGCCCGACCTGCGCGCCTTCTTCGAATCCGATGTGCGCTGGCTCTCCCATTACGGGTTCACGCCGCTAGATGTGCCGACGCTCGCAGGCGGCCTGAGCCCGTGAGGAGCCTGTTCCGTAATGCTGAGCGGTAGGGTGGGCAAAGGCGCAGGTCTCGCCATAAACGCGTGGGCAAAATCGTGCAAGCGCCGTGCCCACGCGGAGAGGACACGGGCGATTTTGCCCACGCCCGCAATGACGCTGCTCGTGCTGTTATGAAATTCACGCTCGCCTGGCTCAAGGAGCATCTCGAAACCGACGCCGGGCTTTTGCCGATCGTCGACAAGCTCACGATGATCGGCCTCGAAGTGGAGAAGGTCGACGACCGCGGCCGCGCGCTCGCCCCATTTTCCATTGTGCGCGTGATCTCGGCAGAGCAGCACCCGAACGCCGATCGGTTGCGCGTGTGCATCGTAGACACTGGTAGCGGCGATCCGGTTCAGGTGGTGTGCGGCGCGCCGAATGCGCGTGCCGGTATGAAAGGGGTGTTCGTGCCACCGGGTGCCTACATCCCCGGCAAGGACATGACGCTCGGGGTCGGCAAAATTCGCGGGGTGGAAAGCCGCGGCATGCTCGTATCCGAATACGAGCTGCAAATCTCCGACGATCACGAGGGCATCATCGAGCTTCAGCCGGATGCGCCGGTGGGCGTGAGCTACGCGCATTGGGCGGGCCTCGACGATCCCATCATCGAGATAAATCTTACGCCCAATCGCGCCGACTGCACGGGCGTGAATGGCATCGCGCGTGATCTTGGGGCTGCGGGTATCGGCAAGTTCATTGACAGGCCGCCGCATCCGGTCACTGGGCGCTCCGCGTGTCCGGTGCGAGTAGCGCTCGCATTCGGCGCTTCGCCCTCGCTCTGCCCCGCTTTCTCGCTGCGAATGGTGCGCGGGGTGAAGAATGGCCCCGCGCCCGCGTGGCTGCAGCGCAGGCTGCGTGACATCGGGTTGCGCCCCATCAACGCGCTCGTCGATATCACCAATTTCATCACCTTTGACCGCGGCCGGCCGTTGCACGTATTCGACGCCGCGAAGGTGCACGGCAACTTGACAGTTCGCCGCGCGCGGGAAGGCGAAAGCCTCCTTGCGCTCGACGGCAAGCGCTATGTGCTCGATGAGTCCATGTGCGTGATCGCCGACGAGCGCGGAGTGGAATCTCTTGCCGGCATCATGGGCGGGGAGGAAACCGGCTGCACGAATTCCACCACGGACGTGCTGATCGAATCGGCGCTGTGGGAGCCGGCCAACATTGCCCAGACCGGCCGCAAGCTTGGCGTGACCTCGGACGCGCGCTACCGGTTCGAACGCGGCGTGGATCCCGCATTCATGCTGCCGGGGCTCGAGCTCGCGACCAGCATGGTGCTCGACCTTTGCGGCGGTGAACCATCCGATGAGTTCGTGGCGGGCAAGATCGATATTCCCCGCCGCAGCGTCGATTTTCCGGCTGCCGAACTCACCCGACTGACCGGGCTTGAACTGGGCGGTCGCGAAATTGCGGGCGTGCTTGGCCGGCTCGGCTTCGAAGCAATTCAATCGAGCAGCAACAGCTTGCGGGTAAGGGTGCCGTCCTGGCGCGGCGACATCGAAGGAAAAGCAGATCTCGTAGAAGAGATCGTGCGCATCATCGGCGTGGACCGCGTTCCGTCGGTGCCGTTTGATCGGGGAGAGGCGCCGCGCAAACCGATCCTTACGCCCATTCAGCGGCGGCGGCGAAAGGCGTCACGCGCATTGGCAGCGCGCGGAATGATCGAGGCCGTCACGTGGTCCTTCATTGCTCCCGGACATGCGAGCTTTTTCGGGGGCAAGCCTGAACTCGCCCTCGCAAATCCGATCTCTGCAGAACTCTCCCAGATGCGTCCCAGCCTCATCCCCGGCCTTGCGCTCGCGGTTCGGCGCAACAGCGACCGCGGCTTTCCGGATACGGATTTGTTCGAGGTGGGACAGATATTCACGGGCGAGGCTGCGGAGGATCAGCTCACGAGTGCTGCGGGTGTGCGGTACCGCTGGGCAAAGCCGGGCGGCAGCGGACGCCATTGGTCGAGCCCGGCGGCCGCAGTCGACGCGTTCGATGCCAAAGCCGACGCGCTCGCCTCGCTTGTCGCTGCAGGAGCTTCTGCCCAGGCGCTGCAAATCGCTCCCGGCGCTCCCGGTTGGTTCCACCCCGGGCGGAGTGGCACGATTCATATGGGTGCACAGAATGTCCTCGGCCATTTCGGCGAACTGCATCCACAGGCGATGGAACTCCTCGACGTTGAAGGCCCGCTTGTTGCCTTCGAAGTAATTCTCGATCGAATACCCCAACCCAAGTCGAAAAACACACGTACGCGGCCGGTACTGGAGCTTTCGCTGTTTCAACCCGTCGAGCGTGATTTTGCTTTTGTGGTCGAGCGTGGAGTGCGCGCTGCGGACGTTGTGCGGGCAGCGCAAAACGCCGAGCGCAAGCTGATCAGCGCAGTCAGCGTATTCGATGTTTATGAGGGCCGCGGCATCGAGCCGGGCAAGAAATCGATTGCGGTCTCGGTGACCTTGCAACCGCGGGAAAAGACTCTGACCGAGGAGGAGATCGACGCGGTCGCGAACAAAATCGTTGCGGAAGTGAGCAAACGCACGGGAGCGAGCCTGCGGTCCTAACCGCGTCCCGTCATTCGGGGGCGCCGCGAAAGCGGCTCTCGGCCTGCTTCGTCGGCCTCGCCCCGGAATGACAACGCCTAAGATTCGAATCTTGGAAACGCTGCTCCAGCAGTATTATCGCCCGCGCCCGCCAAACAGTTTCAGTACGGCATCGGCTGTGCGCTCGCCGGAATCCCAGGCACCGCTGACCGTGCCCCAAAGCGTCTCGTGCCCAGCTTCCCCGGCGAAGAAGAGGCGGGCGGCGAGGGGCTCCATCATCACCTTGCGCGCGGACTGTCCGCCGGGTGCCGCTACCGAAGCGGCGCCAAGCACCCACGGCTCATGATTCCAGCGCGTCGCGTGCCGGCGTTTGACGGCGTTCTTGATGTCGTTGCCATAGAGCCCTGCTACCCATTCAATGGCAAAATCGATCATGGCGTTTTCGCCCTTGCCGGAAAGCTCGCGCCCGAAATTACCCGCGATATCAATCGTGCAAAGGCTCGACCCGAACGCGTTGGCAAAGAGAGATGCGGTCTGCCGGCTCTCGCTCTTCTCGAACATAAGTTCGTCGGCCCGCAGCCCGAGCGGATTGCCGGCAAATTCGAGCGCCACGCGTTCGTGGCTGCCGAGCCTGAGCTTTGCCGCTGCATCGAGCTGGCGTTTCGGCAAATCGGGAAGAAATTTGATCTTGCCGCTGGTGAGTGCGTTGGTGGAGACCGTGACGATCGCAGCAACCGAATGAAATTGCCCTTTTGGCGTTTCCAATTCGACATTGCCTTTGCCCCACGAAATGCGGGTTACGGGCGTCGCGAGCTGGACCACCCCGGCGGGTGCGAGTTTCGCCAGGAGCCCGCCCAGGCCTTGACGGCAGAACACGGCATTGTCGCGCTCAGCGGAGCGGGAGAGATCGACAGTCGAAATCTCAGTGAGATCCTTGCCGCACCCATAGGCGCCCAGCACGAAATCGACAGTGGGCCGCCAATCGCCGAGATCCTTGGGCAGGACCTGTGCGCAGGCGACGTCACTCTTGCGTGCGGCATCCGAAATGGCCGTATTGGCGCGCACGAGCTGTGCCAAAAAGTCCTCCATCTCGCCTTCGCGCGCATATCGCCGGCCGATGCGCATGCGCTGCCCGGGCGGGGCGGGATAGATCTCGAGGCCGGCCTGGGCGGCCAGCTTGGGTATGGGATTGATATCGGCCAAATAGAGCCAATGTGCACCCCGGTCATACGGTACGTTGAAGGTCTTCGTGTCGGTGAGGCAGCGCCCTCCGACTGCTTCCGCCGCTTCCAGAACGGCTATACGCCGGCCCGCAGCGGACAGCCGTCGCGCGGCGGCAATTCCCGCAGCACCCGCACCAACGATGACCACATCGACATTGCCCGGGCGGGGCACTTCCGGCGCCGGACGTGGCGCAGCGAATGCAGACCCGCCCGCGAACGCCGCGGAACCGACAACGAAGGAGCGGCGGCTAAACCGTTTCATGGGGCGGAGAGTTGGTGCGAAGCTTTTAGCAGAATGGGGAACGACAATGCCAGCTGAGACGAAAGGATCCGCCCCTTGTTGAAGGCCGTGGCGCTTGCGCTGTCCCAAATGTTCTCGCCGCCGTTCCGCGCGGTGCTCCTGAAGGCCGTCGCGCTTGCCTTTCTGCTGATCGCGCTGCTCGGTGTGGGAGCGCATAGATTATTTGTGTGGCTTGCTTCATTCGGCGAGCAATGGATCGAAAATGCGGTCGGCGGGAGCGCACATACACCCATCGTCATTCTCGCCTGGATTTTCTCGATCGCAGCCGGCCTTGGCATCGTACTCGGCTCCGTGTTGCTCATGCCGGCAGTGACCGCTCTGGTTGGAAGTTTTTTTGTCGATGAAATCGCGCTTGAAGTGGAACGGGAGCATTATCCCACTGAATCGGCGGGCACACCGCTGCATCCTGTTGTCGCAGTCGTTGAAGGCAGCAAGACCGCGCTTCTCTCAGTCTTTGTTTATCTGATCGCGCTTCCCTTCCTGCTTTTGGCAGGTCTGGGCGCAATCATCTTTTTCATCGCCACCGCATATCTGCTTGGGCGTGAATATTTCGAGCTTGCGGCAATGCGCTTCCATCCGATCGCAGAGGCCAAATGGCTGCGCAAAGCAAACCAGAGCACGGTATTCGTTGCCGGGCTGTGCATCGCCGCGTTCGTGGCCATTCCCATCGTCAATCTGGCCACGCCATTATTCGGCATGGCGCTCATGGTGCACGTCCATAAAAACGTGACGCGCCCAAGATTGATGCGTCCATGAAAAAGGCCGCCTTGCGGCGGCCTTTCTGGGACAAGCCGGATAGGGCTAATCCTGTGCCCGCAGCGCACTCCTATCCGAGGCCGTATCCGCGAGCATTGCCTGCCATGCTGCTCCAATGATGCTTAATGAAATCTGAATGCGTCGCTTATCAATTTATTAAACCCCGCCCTATCGCGCCGATTATATTAAAAGAATGTTAACGTCTCCTTGTCAGGAAGAGGGCTTCGATAAAGGGGGCCTTCATGCAGGTGCAACTATCCGCAATCCCAACGACTCTATGGCGACTACAGATTACGGAGAGCAAGCGCGGGCGCGCATGGCGCTGCGCCGCCACTGCAGTAAGTGCTATCGCTGCCACTTGCGCGGTTTTGATCGTGTCCCTCGGTACCGTACTGTTGGGGCTCGCGTAACTCTCATCTTTGCTTCGGCTTGTGTCCGCCCTGCAAAGACGTTTGGCCGAGCCTTTCTGCATCGAGCTGTTGTTTTTGGGCGCGAGGGAGGTCGGCGGGCGTAATCGCCAGCAGCGCACCCAGCTGCAGAGTGCCTAGTATCACGATGAAAGTGAGCAGCGGGAGCCTGGTCGCAGGCGCCTGCGCAAATGAAGACCACCTCCAAACAGTCATGGCGCTCTCGCAAAGGAGTTTGCGCGCTTAGCTATATGAAACCGCCGCAAACGGAACCAGCCGGTGCACGGATTTCTCATGTCTTACCTAAACAGGCGCAATGAAACTGCAGCCTGCGCTCCCCGTTTATTGGCTGGGACATTTGCAAGCGGAGATGAAAATGAGACAGTGGCTCAAGACATGCGCGGCGGCGCTTGGATTGGTTGTGGCGCTTTCGATCGTGACGGCAAACTCGTTCGCGCAGTCCTCCCGGACCTTGGATTGCAAGTCAGACCGTGGCGAGCGCTTGTGCTGATTTAACGCTCGGAATCCGGAACGGGGCGCAGTTTGGCCATCGTGCGTGCCCAGAGGCTTGATGCCCCGGCACGCTTCCGCGCACGTGGCTTCGGTTTCTCGCGCGGCACCAGCTGATCCCAGTGCCGATCGAATTCTGCCGCGCGATGCGAGGCCTTGCGGAGCTCGGCTTCCACGCCCAAGACGACCTGGTGATCACGTAATTTCGCGATCGCCTGCTCCCACAGGCTGTTTCGTTTGATTTCTTCCGCGGCTACCGGCGCAACCGGAACCGGCAGTTCGCGGCTGAACAAGAAGCGCGTCTCCACCTCGTTGCAAGCCGCACATTGAAAAGTGTGATGCATATAGCCAGGCAGGGATAGCTGCTGATCTTGCGCTACGGCGATTAGCCGCATTTCTCCGCCGCATGAGAGGCACTGCATGACACGCACCCAGAACTGCTCGTCATCAAGCGCCGAGGTCTGCCTTGCGGTCAATTGCCCCCTGCATATTTCGTCACTGTGTGGCCAAAGGGCCGCAGACGGAGAGCGGACAACGGAGGACAGAGAACGGAGTAGGGGGCTAGGCCCTGTATGATTTCCCCCATTGCGATTTGGGGAACGGAATCCACCTCTGCCGTCTGTCCTCTGTCTTCCGTCGTCCGTTATAAGGGAAGCCATGGGCGAACGTTCTTTCGGGACCGCCGGCAGGCGGACCGTGCTCAAGCTCTTGGCCGCCTCCATTGCGGGAGCTTCCGCGCTGCGCGCGCGCGTCGCCGGCGCAGCCGAGCCGGCGGTGCGCATAGGCGATGCGGCCATAATGCTGGAATTCGATGCCGCCCTGCGCAGCCGGATATTGGCTCCCTCGGGGACCGCGCTTGAGCCGATCACCGATTACGAAGCCGGAGAGACTCTCCGGCTTGCGGGTGGTGGTCGCATTGAGGAATTCCACTTCCAGGACGCGCAACGCTCGTCGATCAAGGACGTGCACGGCCCGGGCACGCGCCATGTCGTGCGCGGCACAAACGAGGGCATCGAGAAACAACTCAGCATCGTTCTCTACGAGCGCTATCCCGGTTTTGCCTTGCTGGATGTGGCGTATCGAAACAATCGTGCAGAACCGGTAGACCTCGAAGGTTGGGTGAATGGCGCCCATGTTCTGAAACCGGCAGCGGGAGCGGAGCCGGAGTATTGGTCTTTCTCAGGCGCCACCTACGAGGATCGGCGGGACTGGGTGCGGCCTGTCCATGGGGGCTTCGATCAGCGCAATTTCATGGGCATGAATTCCTCCGATTACGGCGGCGGCACCCCCGTAGTGGATGTGTGGCGGCGCGACTGCGGGCTTGCGGTCGGCCATGTCGAGACTGTGCCGAAGCTCGTCGCATTGCCGGTCGCGATGACGGCAACCGGTGTGCGCGTGGCGGTCGATTGCGAGCACGCGTTCACGCTTGCGCCGGGAGAGAGCTCTTCCACCTTTCTGACCTTCGTTGCGGTGCATCGCGGCGACTATTTCGCGACGCTTGATGCGTATCGCCGAATTCTTGCTGAGCGCGGTATCGTGCAAGCCAAGGTGCCAGAGGCTGCCTATGAGCCGATCTGGTGTGCGTGGGGTTACGAGCGCGGCTTCACCGTAGCCCAGATCATGCACACGCTGCCCAAGGCCAGGGAGCTCGGGCTCGTTTGGGCAGTTGTGGACGACGGCTGGCAAACCGCGGAGGGCGATTGGTACCTGAACCGGAACAAGTTTCCGGACGGCGATGCGGACATGATCGCGCTGGTGCAGGCGATCAGGCGCGCGGGCATGAAGCCCAAGCTCTGGATCGCGCCGCTTGCCGCGCGGCCAGGAAGCGATCTTTTGCGCGCGCATTCCGACATGCTGTTGCTCGACAAGCAGGGAGCGGCGCAGAACATCACCTGGTGGAACAGCTACACGTTGTGCCCCGCCTATCCGAAAACGGTGGAATGGGGCAAAACCCTCGTCCGCAAGATGATGCAGGAATGGGGTTATCAGGGACTCAAGCTCGACGGCCAGCACCTCAACGGCGTCGCGCCTTGTTATAATCCTGCACACCAGCACAGCCGGCCCGAGGAGTCAGTCGAGAGACTGCAGGAGTTCTGGGCGTCCATCTATCGCGAGGCCACCAGCATCGATCCGGATGCAGTCATTGAACTATGCCCTTGTGGCACCTGCCAGGCCTTTCACAACATGCGCTACATGAACCAGCCGGTCGCTTCCGATCCGCTGACATCCTGGCAGGTCCGCCATAAGGGCAAGACCATCAAAGCTTTGATGGGCTCGCACGCAGCCTATGCGGGCGATCACGTCGAGCTCAGCGATTGGGGGAATGACTTTGCCTCGACTGTCGGGATCGGCGCGATCGTGTCGACCAAATTCACCTGGCCGCAGGATGTCGGCGAAGGTGGAGTTCTGCTCACGCGGGAAAAAGAAGCAGAGTGGCGGCGCTGGATCGCGCTGCATAATGCGAAGAGATTGCCGCAAGGACATTACCGGGGCGATCTCTACGACATCGGCTTTGACAAGCCCGAGGCCCATGCAATCGCGAAAGCGGACCGCGTTTATTACGCCTTTTATGCCGATCGCTGGAATGGTCCGATTGAACTGCGGGGCCTGGAGAACCGGCAGTATAAGGTTGCCGATTACTGGACCGGCCGGACGATTGGCGCGGTATCGCCGGGCGCGGGCCGACTATCCGTTTCCTTCGAACGTTTCCTGCTGCTTGAGGCAACGCCGATCGATCGGACGTGAGCGTGTCGAGCGCCACCCTGCAGCCTTCTCGCGCGCCGAAGTCATGGCTCGGCTATGCCCTGGCAACAACCGTTTTATGGGGCGTGTGGGGCGCCTTCACCGATCTGCCGACCAAGCGCGGTTTTCCCGAAACGCTGATCTTTTGCGTGTGGTCGGCCACGATGGTTTTGCCCGCGCTATATGCACTCGCCCACACCGGCTGGCGTCTCGACCGCGACCTGAGGTCGGCGAGCCTGGGCATGATCGTCGGACTCCTCGGCGCGGGCGGTCAGATCGTGCTGTTCTATGCGGTGACGATGGGCCCCCCCTACCTGATATTCCCGATCATCTCGCTTTCCCCGATCGTGACGATTGCACTCTCCTTTCTCCTTCTGCGCGAGCGAACGAACGCGCTTGGCGCGACAGGTATCGTCCTCGCGCTGCTTGCTTTGCCGCTCTTTGATATCTCTCCCGCGGCGCTGGCCGAGAGTTTCCCCACGACCTTGAGTTCAAACACAAGCGTGGGTTGGTTCGTCTTGTCGCTCATCGTGATGGGATGCTGGGGCGTGCAGGCCTACTTCATGAAGTTTGCAAACCGCACGATGTCGGCGGAGAGCATCTTCTTCTACATGATGCTCTCAGGGCTCCTGATTGCACCGCTCGCATGGGCAATGACCGATTTTACCCACCCGGTAAACTGGGGGCTCGAGGGGGCTTGGCTTTCTGCAGCAACCCAGATCCTGAACTCGATCGGCGCCCTGACGCTCGTCTACGCATTCCGCTACGGGCAGGCCATCGTCGTGTCACCGCTGGTTAATGCCGGCGCCCCGTTGCTCACGGCGATCATCTCCCTTGTCGTCCTCGGAGTGTTGCCGGGTCCGACGAAGCTCCTCGCGCTCGTGCTCGCCTGCGCCGCCGCCGTCTTGCTAGCGCTCACGCCAGAAGCTGACACTGTCGTCCGGCTAGAACATGATCCCGAAAAAGCATGCCCTCGGGCTTGACCCGAGGGTGGGAACCGGTTTTCGGAAAAGATCACGCTCCACCAAAAAGCTAGAGCGGAATGGCATTCGAAGATCCTGCTCTAGCCAATTGCAGCGCAAAAGCACCGCAGGTGATTGGCCCATGAAAGCGATTCTCGACCTGGTCGCGCGCCACAAAACGGGCGAGCGCTGCGGCATTTTCTCGGTGTGTTCCGCGCATCCGCTCGTCATCGAGGCAGCGTTTCGTCATGCGCAACGGCGCGGCACGCCGTTCGCTCTGATTGAAGCGACCTCGAATCAGGTCAATCAGGACGGCGGCTATACCCGAATGATGCCGGAAGATTTTCGCCATGCGGTAGAGCGGATCGCCGATCATGCGGGTCTTTCCAGGGACCGCATCCTTCTCGGCGGGGATCATCTTGGCCCGAATTCGTGGCAGGCGCTCACCGCGGAGGATGCGATGCAACGTTCCGAGGTGCTGATCGACAAATACGTCTCGGCAGGATTCCGCAAAATTCATCTCGACTGCTCGATGTCATGCGCCGGCGATCCGAAATCGCTCCCGGGGGAGACCATCGCGCTTCGCGCCGCACGTCTTTGCGCGGTTGCCGAGCGCGCGCACGCGCAAAGCGGAGGAGAGGCGCCGGTTTATGTCATCGGTACCGAAGTCCCGGTGCCCGGCGGCGCGGCGGAGGACCTGGACACACTGGCCGTCACCACGCCCGATGCCGCGCGCGCAACGCTCGAGACCCATCGCGCCTTGTTCGACAAATCGGGCCTCGCGGATGCATGGCGGCGGGTGATCGCGCTTGTGGTGCAACCCGGCGTCGAGTTCGACCACCGCAAGGTGATCGCCTATGCGCCCGACAAAGCGCGAGCGCTCAGCCGGATAGCGGAAAGCGCCGATACAATATTATTTGAAGCGCATTCCACCGATTATCAGAGCAGGTCTGCTCTCGCGGATCTGGTGAGGGATCATTTCGCTATTCTCAAGGTGGGCCCCGCTCTGACGTTCGCACTGCGGGAGGCATTGTGGGCCTTGGACGCAATCGAGCGCGAGTGGATTGATCAGGGATCATGGTCAGGGTTGCGCAATATTGCGCTCGCGCGCATGAAAGCGGAGCCGCGGCATTGGGCGAAATATTACCACGCGTCCGGCGCAGCTCTCGATTTCGATCTGCAATACAGCCTGAGCGACCGCATCCGCTATTACTGGCCGGATCCCGAGATCATGCGCGCGCAGTCCACCCTGTTCCGAAACCTTTCCGAGGATCCTCCTCCCCGCGCACTGATCAGCCAATACCTCCCGGTTGCGCACAGGGCGCTGAACAAAGGCTCCTTCAAGAACAATCCGGCGGAACTGGTGATGGCGCATGTATGCGCCGTGCTTGACGATTATCATGCGGCAACACTGCCGGCGAAAGACCATGCCTGATATCGGCCGCGACGAAGCTGAACTCAAGGCCCTGGGCGCGCTCTGGACGGCGCGCGAGATCGAGCAGCAGCCGCGCATGTTGCGCAAGACGCAGGAGACGCTCGAGGCGCGTAGCGGGGGCCTCAGCGACTTCCTCCGCCCGCTCCTGCAGAACGAAGCGCTGCGGATCGTGCTGACCGGCGCCGGGTCGTCCGCGTTCATCGGTGAGTGCCTGTCTCCCTATCTCGGTGCAAAGCTGCACCGGCGCGTCGACGCGATTCCCACGACCGATCTCATTTGCGCGCCGCACCTTTATTTCAGCGACCGAGTGCCGACCCTGCTCGTTTCCTTCGCGCGCTCGGGCAACAGCCCGGAAAGCATTGCGGCCATCCAATTGGCGGAACGGTTTCTTCCCGAGATTCATAACCTCGTAGTGACCTGCAATCCGGATGGCGCGCTGGCGCGCGACAGCACCGGGTCAACGATCCTTCTGCCCGAGGAGACACATGACCGAAGCTTCGCGATGACCTCGAGCTTCAGTTGCATGATGTATGCAGCGCTTGCCGCGCTTTCCGGCATCGAGCGAATGCAGGCGCGCGCGCCGCGTATTGCGCAGGCGGTCGAGGCGGTTATTGCAAGGGAACTGGAAATTCTGCGGGGTTCGGCGGCGAAGAAATATGAACGGGTGGTTTATCTCGGCAGTCATGTGTTCAAGGGACTGGCGCGCGAGGCAGCGCTGAAGCTCCTCGAGCTCACCGACGGCCAGGTGATAGCCGCATACGATTCCCCGCTGGGGTTTCGTCACGGCCCCAAGACGATCGTGAACGGGCAAACACTCGTCGTGATCTACCTTTCCAACGACGCCTATACGCGCCGCTACGACGTCGACCTGCTGGAAGAAATAAGGCGCGATGCGGCAGCCGGGGCGGTGCTCGCGATCTCGGCTCGCGAGGATGGCATCGCCGCCGATGTCGAGCGCATCGTCATCCGAGATATGCACGATGCAGAGGATGTCGATCTGCTGTTTCCCTTTGTTGCAACGGCCCAGATTTTCGCGTTCGAGGCGTCGATTGACCAAAAAATTTCGCCGGATAATCCGAACAGGACCGGCACCGTCCATCGTGTCGTGCAAGGCGTTCGCATTCACGCCTTCGGGTGATGGGATTGGGCCCGCGCTTCTTTCTTGGGGTCGATGGCGGCGGCACGAAGACGCGTTTCGTTGTCATCGATCGCGATGGGAATGCGCTCGCGGCGCACGAAGCGCGATCCGCCTACCATCTGCAGGTCGGGATCGAGGGATTGCGCGAGGTGCTGGCCGAAGGCCTGGCCGCCGTTTTCGAGCGGGCCGGAATTGGCGCCCGTGACGTCGAGCACGCTTTTTTCGGCATTCCCGCCTATGGCGAGGACAGCACGACGCAGCCGCGGCTCGATGCGCTCCCGGAAGAGCTGTTCGGGCACGCGCGTTACGCCTGCGGCAATGACATGGTGTGCGCCTGGGCGGGCTCGCTCGCGGTGGAGGACGGCATCAATATCGTCGCCGGAACGGGCTCGGGTGCATACGGCGAGCGCCGGGGCAGGACTGCGCGCGCCGGCGGGTGGGGCGAGGTGTTCGGTGACGAAGGCTCGGCTTACTGGATTGCGGTGCAGGGCCTGAACGCCTTCACACGCATGAGTGACGGACGATTGCCGCGAGGACCGCTCTATGGATTTTTCAGGAGCTCGTTGGGTTTAAGCGAGGATCTCGATCTCGGCGCGAAGATCATGAATGCGCAGACGCGCTCCAAGGTCGCCGCCATGGCCCAGCTCGTCACCGGCGCAGCCCGCGAAGGCGATCCTGTCGCAACGCGAATTTTAGCGGACGCGGCGCGTGAACTTGCAGCCGTGATCGAGGCCGTGCGTCACACGCTCGAATTCGAACCCGGCGAACCAATTCCACTCTCCTATTCGGGTGGTGTCTTCGAAGCAGGACCACTCATCCTCTGCCCTCTGCAAAGCCGGCTTGCCGCGACATCTCGGAACTATGAGCTGCGCCAACCAAAGCTTGCGCCCCATCTCGGGGCAGCGATTTACGCCGCCAGGCTGGCGGGGCAGCTGCTTTCACGAGCCGCGATCGAGCGCCTCGCGCATTCGTCATCCCCGGCCTCGCATCATAGTCCGGATTGAACGCAGCAAAATCCGGGTGGCCCCATCCGGCTACGGCCTCGATTCGTGCCCGCAAAGCCGCGGTTTTGGCCCTGATCGGCCAAGCTTTTTCCGCATTCATCCATACACTACTTGGCTTTAAGCGCTAGGGATCATTCTGCCTCATACCACCCGTTGACGGCGCCAATTGCCCTTGGGGAAGGGCAGTCCTGATCGGGTCGTGTGAGAAGCTGCCGCCGTGCGGCACGAGGGGGGCTTTTCCGAATGGCCAGTGTGGCCGTTGCGGTCGGCGTTGGGCGTACCGCGACACGCGTACAGTATCAGCAACGAGGCATCCCGCTCGCCCCGGTGCGGCTCCCGCGGCCATTGCACAGAGGGGTGCCGCTGCAGCGCCCGGTTGCCCAGCAGCAGCTCTCGTCATTTTTTCCTGCCGCCATCTTCGTTCTCAAGCTCATAGCAGCGGTGCTCGCGGGAGCGGGCACGACGCTTCTGCTCTGGGAAACTGTCTGGAAACGCCCGGCCGCCCCGAGAGCCAGTATCTACGATCCGGAATTCTACTCGGGCCGTCAGGAGAGCAAGGTCAACCGGCAGGAGCGTTCGACTGCAGGCTGGGAGCCGCCATGGTACGAGCGCGGTGTGCCGGAAAACTACCCGCGCAGGGTGCGCCTCGTCGTCTTCTCTCCTCCTTCGCGTCATGCCGCTGCGCCGTCGCCGCTGAACGCACCGTCGCCGCTGGCCGGCAACCCGCTCGCGGGGAAGCAGTTGCGCTATCTGATCGGCACCGATGCCGCCGGATCAGGAAACGACAACGAGGTGACGGCGGTCTCATATAATGCGAGCGCACCGGTCAAGCGCGGCATCAGCATTGCCTACGGCAATCTCTTCGATGAGCGGAACACCGGCCACTATGGCCCTTACCTGCACACGTCCGATACCGCCAAACAATACAACGAAGGCCAGATCGATCCGCGTGGCCCGGGCTGGGAGAAGAACCTGCGCGAGCAGTACGAACGGCGCAAGAAGCAGGGCTTTGAATATATCGAGCTTGACAATCCGGACGCCTATTCGGGCAAGGACGTGATCGGCGCCATCGATTTGGCCGCGAGCTACGGGCTGAAGGTGATTGCGAAAAATCCGCTCCTCGTGAAAGGCGCCGTCGACTACATGGCGCATCCGAATGTCTACGGAGCGATCGTGGAGAAGGGCGCCGGCAATCCACGCGAAATGGATGCGCTGCGCAAAAAGGCAGGCAAGCCCAACCTGCCGGTATGGTTTGTGGCGTTCGGCTCGGGCCGTTCATGGGCGGGCAGCATCGCAAGTGCGGCCAAGCAATACCGCCACATGGGCGTGACCTATTCGAGCGCCGGCGAATACGGCAACGCCATCGATATCGTCCCGCCCGCGTAAATAAGCGTTCCGGTTGTCTGCAGTAGCGCCTCGGCGCGTCTAAGATACCAGTAATTAGAACAGCGGGGATGAGGGGTCGCGGCTCCCGCATACTGTCGCACGCTGTTGATATTCTTGCTTGGGCTACTGCCTGCCGTTGACATGGGCGCCAAAATCATGGACCCCACCAAATCGGTCGCTAAATTTTGGGGTCTCATGTCCCGTTCCTGGGGATCTGGACTCACTCAAAGGAAGTTTTTTGCGCATGGGAGCAAGCGCGGTTGCCATCGCTGACACACGACCAGATGCCATTGAGTTTCGAGACAGGCTGATAGTTGCTCTCGATGTCCCTAGCGCGCCGGAGGCGCTCGCGCTTGTCGCGAGACTTGGGGACACGGTTCGATTCTACAAGGTAGGGTTGCAGCTTCAATTCGCGGGCGGCCTGGGCGTCGCCGAGACGCTCATTAATCAGGGCAAAAAGGTTTTTCTGGATTCAAAGATCTACGATGTGGGCGAGACAGTCAGGGGGGCTGTCGCGAACGTCGCCAATATGGGCGTGAACTTTGTAACCGTGCATGGGAACGGAGCTGTCATTAAGGCGGCAGTCGAAGGTCGCGGCACGCGTCCCCTCAAGATACTTTCTGTCACCTTGCTCACGAGCCTTGATGCGAGTGACCTGGAGGAGATGGGGATTGCGTCTCGATATTCGGTTGCAGACATTGTTAGAATGCGGGCGAAAAGCGCGCTGGACGCCGGCTGCGATGGGGTCATCGCGTCCGGTCAGGAAGCCGCCGACATTCGCAAATTGGCAGGCAATCGTCTTCTGATTGTCACTCCCGGAATACGCTCCAAGAACATGGCGCGGCACGATCAGAAGCGGGTTGCGACCCCCTACGAGGCCGTCTCGGCAGGCGCCGACTATCTCGTCATGGGACGGCAAATTATTGAAAGTGATGACCCAAAGAAAATGGCAGAGTCGGTTTTTGAAGAGATAGCTTCCGGTCTAAAAGGCCGACTGGCTTTCAATTCGTCGGCAGGAGCCGGGACGGCAATTCTGTAAAAGCGAACCCATTGCACTTGCGCAACAGTTTGGAAAACGAAGCGAGCCCAACTGCCAATTTTGTAAAAACGAACCCAACCGCGCGGGCAAGACCTGTTACTCCCGCCGCGGCTGCCCCCAATGTACCTCCCCGGAGGTCAGATCGCCTGTCCGGCTCGAAAAAAACCCAGCGGGATGCGCTGGAGCGATTCGCATCCGTTGCTGGTCACGCGCAACAGGTTTCCGACCTGCACGCCCGCCGTGTAGTCCCGCGTGCTCACGTTCGGCTGGACGACGACACACATGTTCTCGGCGAGCGCAACGCTCTCTTTGCGCGCGGGCCTGCTCTGCGATCCCACGATGGGCGGCAGGTAGCCGCCCCCATAGCCGTGCACGAGGTCATCACAGGTCGTAAATCCGTTCGCTTCAATGGTCGAGGATGCTTCGATGAGTTCGGCTGCAACGGCTCCCGGACGGACGACTTTGGTGACGTCCTCATAGGCCGCGACGGCCGTGGCGTGCAGGTCCTGGTATAATGAGTTCGGCTCTGCCTCCACGGTAAATCCCCGCAGCACCTGTCCGGAGTAATCCCACCACGACGCGGAAAACTCGCAGAACACGAAATCGCCGGCGCGCAGCTTCCGCCGCGAGGGAAATTGTCTCGGCACGCACAGGTTCGGCGCTGCCATGCTGGTGCTGCCAATGAAATGAATGCCGTGCGTACCGCCAAGCCCCACATAGGCGCGTTCGATTATGTTGGCGAGATCATGCTCGCTCATCCCGGGTCTGGTGCCTCCGATCAATGCACACATTCCGGCATCGCTCAGGGCCGCTCCGATGCGCAGCCAGTCGATTTCCTCGTCGGATTTGCGCATCCGCAAGCCGACGTATTCGGAATCGAGACTGACGATCTGAAACCGCTCCTCGAGCGTCTTCCAGCGCACCCCACTCAGCGGCCCGATGACGCCGACGCGCTTGGCCGCCTGTCGGTCAAGCTCTTCGCAAACTTTGACGATGCCTTGCTGCTCTCCCCAGCGCACGTCGGTTTCACGCGTAAGTGCGCGCGCTTGCGGCACGTGATTGCAGTATTCCACGTACATGACCATGGGTTCGCCGGGACGGAAAATGAGCAGCGCTTCGTTGGTGCCGGGCCAGGAGGTGAGCCAGCGAACCCCATTGCCCACGCCCTGAACGCAGACAAGCAAAACGTGGTCCACGCCGGCACGCTCCATTGCGCGCGCGAGCGCGCTTCCTCGCCGCGCGTATTCAGCATTCGAAAAACGCGGAAAGCTCTGCTCGAAGACCGGGAGCAGCTCGGGCACAAGGTCAAGCGCGCCATCGTCGCCCGTCGCTGCGCTCGCCTGTCTGCCCTGTTCCGGAACTCGCTTCATCACAGGCTCTTTTGTCGCGCTTGTGCCGAGGGCCCGGCAATGCCTAGCTTGATGCATGCGCAAGCGGCACGGCTCGCGAGGAAGGAATGATGCAATGCACCAAGGATCAGTGTGGTCGGTCAAGAGATTGGGCAGATTGGGGCAGCTTGTTGCAGCATCGGCGGCGCTGTCTTGTCTTTTCGGGCCAGGCGAGAGCTTCGCGCTGGACTACCCGATCCGCCCAGTGCACTGGGTCGTCGGATATCCCGCAGGCGGCACGACCGATATTGTGGCTCGGTTGATCGGCCAATGGCTGTCGGAGCGATTGGGGCAGCAATTCATAATCGAGAATAAGCCCGGTGCCGGCAACAACATCGGCACCCAGGCGGTGATCAACTCGCCTGCCGATGGGTACACGGTATTGCTCGTCAATCCGGCAAACGCGATCAATGCGACGCTTTATCAGAAGCTGCCCTTCAACTTCCTGCGGGACACGGCGCCGGTCGGCGGCATCATGCGGGTGCCCAACGTCATGGAAGTCAATCCATCCATGCCGGCTAAAACCGTGGCCGAATTCATCGCCTATGCCAAGGCCAATCCGGACAAGATAAACTGGGCCTCATCCGGAAACGGCACCTCCGTCCATCTCTCCGGCGAACTGTTCAAGATCATGACCGGCGTCGCGCTCACGCATGTGCCGTATCGCGGGTCGGCGCCCGCCCTGACCGATCTCCTCAGCGGGACGGTGCACGTGATGTTCGACAACATGCCCTCGTCGCTCCCACACATCAAAGCCGGCACCCTGCGCGCGCTTGCGGTCACCACAGCCCAGCGTTCCCCTGCATTGCCGGATGTGCCGACGGTGAGCGAAACGGTGCCGGGCTATGAGGCAAGTGCGTTCTTCGGCATGGCCGTTCCCAAGGGCACGCCCGCGGAGATCATCGCCAAGCTCAATGCAGAGATCAATAACGGGCTGCGCGACGAGAAAGTAAAAGCGCGGCTCGCGGATCTTGGCGGGACTTTGATCCCCGGCACGCCGGAGGAGTTCGGCAAGCTCGTGGCCCAGGAAACGGAGAAATGGGCCAATGTGATCAAGACAGGAAACGTTCCGCTCGAATGAGCCTTCAGCCCGCGCTGAGGTGTAATCGCACATTCAGGCCTGGATGATGTCCGCAGGTCAGGCAAACACCTGGGTGGTGATCTCCGCCTATTGCGAGGAGCGGGTCATCGCCGGCGTTGTGGCCCAGGTGAAGCAGCACGGCTACCAACTGGTCGTGGTGGACGACGCCTCAACGGACAGGACAGGCGATGTCGCGCGCGCGGCGGGGGCCGTGGTCCTGCGACACCCGATCAATCTGGGCCAAGGCGCCGGGCTGCAAACCGGCCTTACCTTTGCAGTCGCACAAGGCGCCGAATACGTCGTCACGTTTGATGGCGACGGTCAGCACCATGCGCACGAGATCGGCAAGCTTATCGGCGCACTTGACGAGCACCATGCCGATTTCGCGCTGGGCAGCCGATTTCTCGGCACCACAGTGCGCTTTCCTACGGCACGCCGGCTGCTTTTGAAACTAGCAACGTGGTTCACGCGTGTGACCACCGGCCTCCAGGTAACCGACACCCATAACGGCCTTCGCGCGATGACGCGGCGGGGAGCGGGGGCCATTGCATTGCGTCAGAACCGCATGGCGCATGCCTCCGAGATACTCCACCAGATTGCCGAGAGCGGATTGAAATACGTCGAGGTTCCGGTCACCATCGAGTACACGGCGTATTCTCTCTCGAAAGGGCAGACGCTCGGAGACGCGCTGCTCATTCTCACCGATCTGTTCGCGCGGAGACTGCAACGATGATAGCCCGGATTCTGCTCTCGATCCTGCTGTTTGCAGTGATGACCTATGCCGGCAGCGCGTATCGACGCTCGCCCGTTGTGGGGCTTGCTTCCGTGTTGGCGGCAGCTGGAGGTCTCTACTTCGTGTGGTTTCCCGCACATGCCAGCGCGCTCGCCGAATTGGCGGGCATCGGCCGCGGCGTCGACCTGATCATTTACACCTGGGTCGTGATCAGCCTGCTCATGCTCCTCAATCTGCACCTTAAACTGCGCGCGCAGATGGAGCTGATCACAGCGCTCGCCCGCGAAATGGCGCTTTCAGACGTGCGCCTGCCTGTGGTGCCAAGGGCTTAGAAACACCCCTCGGCCGCGCGCCCTTTCCATATTTCCCCCTCATAGCGAAAGGCTGCTGCCGCCTCCCACTCGGAGATCAGACCGTTGCTGACGGCATTCTTGACGTATTGTCGCGCGCTCACATCGCCGAGATAGGGCTCGCTGTTGGAAGCTCTGATGACACAGGTGACGAATTTCGTCTCGGTTCTCAGCGCAGCGGCGGCCCGTGCGTGTCCGTCGACGATATACAAGACGTGATCGACGTACAGCGTGGCGATCGGCTTGTCGAGATCGAACCCGCTCCTGCGAATGCTCTCCTCAACGGTGCTGGACTGCGCGACGGAATGCTGCGTGCCCCGAGTAGGAACGAGATTTCGAGGATCGATCAGGCATGTCGGCTTCTTTTGAAAATCATGCGGTCGCGTGATTTGGCTGGCCACTTCATTGATGCTTGCGAAGGTCGTATCCACGACGAGCTCGTAATTGCGCAGGTCGTCGATGTCCACATTGTAGTATTTCTTGAACCTGTGGATCTCGCTCTTGCGGCGGGCCAATATGGGCGCCGTTGCGTCCGCGATCGTCTGGTACCCTTCGTCGCTTCGCTGCGCGCCCACGATGCGCCGTGCTGCAGCCTGGTCCGATATGTACAGATAAACCTTCAAGGTATCGGGCACGAAGTGCCAGGCCATGCGCGATTCCACCACCAGGTCGCCTTGCGGCAGGTGCATCAGATAGCCGTCAATGTCTCTGTCGATGCTGGCGTCTTCTTCAGCGAGCCTGTTCAATTCGAGAACCGAAACGCCGCGTTTTTGCGCAAGCTGCCGCTGTATGCCGCCGGTCGAGAGCGGCTCGACGCCGGCGATCTCGGCGAGCCGCCTCGCTATCGTCGATTTCCCGCTCCCGATGTCTCCTGCAATGGTGATCCGCAACGGCATGCCTCTAAGCGGTTGCGTCGAGCGCGCTGGTATATTCGCCGTCCGGAGAATGGGTAACGCTCATATTGCCGAATTGCTGTGCTGCTGCTGCCGCCTGTTTGGCCGCGTTCTTCCCGCCCTCGCTCCCCTTGCGCTTGTCGAAGAAAACGAACCAAACGGGCAGGTCGGGCTTGCCGGCGCGCCGGCGCAGCGCGTCCATGTCGTGCGCGTTGCCGGCCCCCTTTTCGACAATGATCCCATAGATGTTCGGGTGCGCCACGTAGGGCAGCGGGTCACCTTCCATCAGCCCCGGATTCTTGGCGATCACCTTCAGTCCGTGGCTTTGAGCGAGTTCGACCGCCCCAACCACATCGGCGACCGAATAGGCATCCGGATTGTCGAGTTCGATGTACTCGAAACCTTGTTTGCGGCGAGCTTCGAACTGCTCGATCAGATTGCGCCGCCAACCCGGCCCGCGTGGATCGATCTGCCCTTCGCCATAGTCCTGCGCGGTATCGGAACTCTTGAGATAGGGCCCATACGCGTCGCGTTCCTTCCGGCTTTGCTCGGAATATTTCTCGTTGAAGAGGTTGCAATAGGCGATGCTGGTGCCGGCCGGCAGCGGCTTTGTCCAATCAAAGCCGACCTCGATGATTTCACCGGCGGTCCCGTTGCCGGGATTGTCCGCGCCGATCTTGTACCGCAGCTTTTTGCCCACGAGCGGATTTCCTGCCATCGATCATCTCCTGCTGAAACCGTATCCACTATCCTGGAGCTTGCGAGGATAAGCAACCGCTGGCATTCGGGGCGATACCAGCTCTCGAGGGAGGAGCGCAAAAATGAATCGTCGCGAGTTTGTAATCGGCACCGCCGCAGTGGCGGTGGCCGCGCCAAATGCCGTCGCGCAGGACGCTTATCCCAGCCATGCGGTAACGATCATCAACGCGTTTCCGCCGGGTGGCATCAACGATCTGGTCACCCGGCCGCTGGCGACGGCGATGGAGCCCATCCTCAAGCAACCGGTGGTGGTTGAAGCCAAGGCGGGAGCGGCCGGTCAAGTCGGTGCGCAGGTGGTCGCCGCTGCCAAACCTGATGGATACACGTTGCTGTCACACAACAACGGCCTCTCCGGTTACGCCGAGGTCGACAAGCTATTCGGCCGTCCGGTCAAGACCAGCCGCGCCGATTTCATTCCGCTCGCGCGGCTCGTTGCCGATCCCGTCTTGCTCCTCGTCAACGAGCAGCAGCCCTTTCACACGTTTGCCGAGTTCATCGCGGCCGCACGGGCCCATCCCGACACCATCGTCTTCAGCTCAGGCGGGCTCTATGGCGCCTCGCATTTGCCGCTTGCGTATCTCGAGCAGGCGACCGGCCCCCTGAAGCTGCGGCATCTGCCCACAAGCGGCGGCGGGCCGGCGATCCTGGCCATTCTGGGCAACAACGCGCAGGTGACGACGCAATCCATTTCGGCGACGATGCCGCACATCCGCGCGGGGAAGCTGCGCCCACTCGCGAGTTTCGGCGCAACGCGCTCGAAAATATTGCCCGACGTGCCGACGCTGAAGGAGCTTGGCTATGATGTCGAATACTATCTCTGGGCAGGCATTTTCGCGCCGAAGGCGACCCCAGGGCCCATCGTGACGGTTCTGCGCACCGCGATTGGGCAGGCAGTGCAGTCAGACCAGTTCAAGAGTGCGCTGAGCAATGCAGGCCAGGAGCTCGCGTATCTCGACGGGCCCGAGTTTCAGAACTTCTGGGACCTCGACGGCAAACGCACGGACCAGGCGGTCACAGCGATCGGTCGGCAGGGTTAGCCCTATTCTCGTCCACTCGGGAAGGGGCCCTTTAAGCAAGCACTCAGGGCCCGAGCCGAATTCCGTTTGCGCTCAATAGGTTGGAACCGATGCCCGCATGTGGGATCGTGTCGGGCCGTGGCCCCGGATTGAACCTTGCGGGTCCCTCGCGCGACCAACAGGGCAAGGGGGTGCTCATGCACAAGTCACGGATTCGGGGCGCCATCGCGGCAATGGTCGCGCTGTTCGCCGCCACCACTTTCGCCGCCACGACCACACCGGCTGCGGCCAATCAGTTCAATCTGTTTGGCCCGCTCTTCGGCTATGTGCCTACCGATAACGGCAACGAGGTGCGAGCCGATTTGCGCCGGCGCGTCGTTGATTTTCGCGTCAACGAGGCGCCTGGCTCGATCGTTGTCGATACAGCCAACACGTATCTGTATTTCGTTCTGCCGGGCGGTAAAGCCATCCGCTACGGCATCGGTGTCGGACGCGAGGGGTTCACCTGGTCCGGCGTGAAGAACGTCGAGCGCAAGGCCGAGTGGCCGGACTGGACACCGCCCCCCGAGATGATCGCCCGATCGCCTTACCTGCCCCGCTTCACTGCCGGGGGTGAAGGCAATCCGCTCGGCGCGCGCGCACTCTATTTGAGCGGCTCGGCCTACCGCATTCACGGCACCAATGCGCCCTGGACCATCGGCAGTCGCGCCTCTTCCGGGTGCATTCGCATGACCAACTCCGATGTCGTCGATCTCTATGATCGCGTGCAGGTCGGCACGAAGGTCATCGTACTGCCGGCCGAGTCCCGTGCGGGGCCTGGTTATGGAGAACGCCGCGCCGGCGCCGGCCTGTTCGGGCTGTTCTAAGTCCCGCACCAAAAAGTCCGGGCTCGTAGCCCGGACGGGCGCCAGCGATATCGGACTTCGGCGGACTGTACCCGCAGCTGGCGGCTGCGAAGGCGGGTCACTAATGCGGGCGCCGCACTAATTCGATGACAAAAGATGAACTGGCAATCCAGTTGATCAAGATTGCGCTCGGCGGCGCCCTGGGCGCGTATTTTGTCTGGTGGAGCCTGGAAGTGCTGCAGCGCCTTCCGCCGCATTAGGACAAGATGGTGGACCCAGTCCGATTTTTTGCAAGTCCGCAGGGCCGCATTACGCGTGCCATGTTTTGGCTGGGCTGGCTCATCCTTTTTGCCGTGGAGCTTGCCGCCCGGTTTACGCTGGGCTTGCCGCTGCTCACCGGGCCGGCCGATCCGGTATCGCTTCGGCTCTTGAATTTCGTGGTGGATGCGGCTCTGCTTTATCCCGGTGCGGTGCTCATGGTGAAACGCCTGCACGACCGCAATCTTTCAGGACAGCTGATCGGTTGGTTCGTGGTTCCGTATTCGGTGTTGATGATCACAAACCTCCTCGGCATGAGCGGTGACCCCGAGCACATGGGCATCGTGGAAACTCTCCTGGTTCTCGCTACCGGCATTGCGGCGATCGCGTTTCTCGTCGATCTTGGGTTTCGCCGCGGTACCGCGGGGGCCAATCGCTACGGCCCGGAGCCGCGCAAGGATAACAAAGAATAACGACCGACGGGGCGCGCGACCCCGCATCATCGGAGGAACGCCATGCACAGGTTCAGCCCATTCCCTCTCATCGCGATGCTCCTGGCATTCGCAACCCTGGCGCGGGCGGAAGTGGCGGAGATCACGGTCGCGCAGCAATATGGCGTCAGTTTCCTGCCGCTGATGGTGATGGAGCGCGAGGGGCTCATCGAGAAGCAGGCGCAAGCGGCAGGGGTTCCTGCGCTGAAGGCCAACTGGGTGAAGGTCGCGGGTCCGAGCGTCATGAACGATGGCCTTCTTTCCGGGACGATTCATTTCGCCGCCCAGGGCGCACCCTCGCTCATTACGCTGTGGGACCGCACGCATGGCAACATGAGGGGCGTTGCGGCGATGACGACCTACCCGCTTTATCTCATCAGCCGCAATCCGAAGGTCAAAACGATCAAGGATTTCGGTCCGGAGGACAAGGTCGCGGTGCCGTCGGTGAAGATTTCGACCCAGGCCATCATGTTGCAGATGGCCGCGGCGGCTGCCTTTGGCGAGAAGGAATATGCGAAGCTCGATTCTCTCACGATCTCGCTGTCGCACCCTGATGCCGTGCTGGCGCTGACCAACACTACCGCGGGCGTAAACGCACATTTCACCTCCTCGCCTTTCTACGAGGAGGAGATCAAGGTGCCCGGCGTCCACCTCGTCACTACCAATTATGAAATTCTCGGCGGTCCGGCCACCGCCGTTCTCCTCACCGCCACGGCGCGGTTCCGCGATGCCAATCCCAAGGCGTATCAGGCGCTCTTCGCGGGGCTTTCCGAGGCGATCGAGCGCATCAACAAAGACAAACGCGCGGCGGCGCAGCTCTATCTGGAAGTGGCCAGAGACACCAGGAACAAAGTCGAAGACATCGTGCGGATCATCAGCGATCCGGATTACGCCTATACGCTGCAACCGCAGAAGGTTTTAAAGACCGCGCAGTTCATGGCCAAGGTCGGCTCCATCAAGCAGTCGCCAGGCATGGTCACCGATCTGTTCTTCCCCGAAATCGCGCACCTGCATGGGGACTGACGCCGCGTTTCGCATCGGCACCGGCGCCGGATTTTCCGCCGACCGGCTGGATCCGGCCATCGACCTTGCCCAATGCGGCGAGCTCGACGTCATGATCATCGAATGTCTGGGCGAACGCACGCTCGCCTTTGCCCACCGTGACCGCAAGCTCGATCCGACGAAAGGCTACAACGCGTTGCTTGAGCGACGCATGCGCGCGCTGCTGCCGGTTTGCCGCGAGAAGGGCACCGTGATCATCACTAATATGGGTGCGGCCAACCCGCGTGCCGCCGCCGAGCGGACCGTGGCGATTGCGCGCGAGCTTGGATTGGCTGGCATGAAGATCGCCTGCGTCGAGGGCGACGAGGTGACTGATCTGCTCGAACCGGATACGCCGCTGATGGACGAGCCGGGCATCTTGGGCGACATCAGTCTGCCCACCGTGGGGGCAAACGCTTATTTGGGGGCGGACGCCATCCTGCCGTCGCTCCACGCGGGCGCAGACGTAGTGATTGGCGGCAGGATCGCCGATCCTTCGCTTGCCGTTGCACCGCTTGCTTATCGTTTTGGCTGGCCGCCGGATGACTGGAAACGGCTTGGCGCCGGCACCCTCGTGGGCCATCTCCTCGAATGCGGCATGCAGGTCACAGGCGGCTATTTCGCCGATCCCGGCCACAAGGATGTTCCCGACCTTGCCTATTGCGGGTTCCCCATTGCTGAAGTGCAGCAAGACGGCTGTGCCATCATTACCAAACTTGCGAAAGCGGGCGGCTGCGTCACGCCAGCTACTGTCAAAGAGCAGCTCCTCTATGAGGTGCACGATCCGCACTCCTACCTTACGCCTGACGTGACGGCAGACTTCTCTGATGTGGCGGTAGAACCCGTCGGGCCGGATCGCGTGCAGGTTTCGAACGCATTCGGACGTAAGCGTCCCGAGCGTCTCAAGGTCACGGTCGGGTTCGAGGGGGGCTTTCTGGGCGAGGCGGGACTGAGCTATGCGGGCGCGAATGCGCAAGGACGCGCGCGCCTTGCTGCCGATATCCTCGAAGAGCGCATGCGCAACGTACATTGCGTCCAGGGCCCGATCCGCATCGATCTCGTTGGCGTCAACTCGTTGTTTGCCAGCGCAGGCGAGAAGCCGAGCGACACCGAAGACGTGCGGCTGCGCGTTGCGATCCGCTCGCCCAACCGTGAGGACGCGGAGCTCATGTTGTGGGAAGTAGAATCGCTCCTGTGCTGCGGTCCCGCCGGCGGCGGTGGCTTCCGCGGCACGATTGTTCCGAGCGTGGTCACGCGCTCGGTGCTCATCGAGCGGGAGCGCGTCCGCCCCACAGCGACAATGCTCGTCGCATGAGCGGCGCGCGGCGACTGGTGCGTGACATTGCCCACGCGCGCGCGGGCGACAAGGGAAACACGTCGAACGTGTGCGTGTGGGCATACAATGCAGCGGATTATCCGCTGCTCAAGGAAATCCTCACGGCAGACCGCATCAGGAGAGCCTATCCGGATCTCATTCGCGGCTCCGTCGAGCGTTATGAGATCGAGCATCTCCACGGGCTCAACTTCGTCATGCGGGAAGCGGTCGAAGGGGGGGTGAATGCATCGCTCAATCTGGACTCGCATGGCAAATCGTGGAGCTATTTGATCCTCGCGCTGCCGATCGAGCTGGAATAATCGAGGAGCACTCTTGGCCCAATTGGAGCACGTCCGCACGCCGGTGCTGGACATCGCGTATGAGCACGACGGCCCCGCTGGCGCACTCCCGATCATTTTGCTGCACGGCTACCCTTATGACGTGCGCGCGTTCGATAATGTCGTAGCAATCCTTGCCGCCGCAGGATTGCGCACCATAGTTCCTTATCTGCGCGGCTATGGTCCGACGCGATTTTTGTCGGCCGATACGCCTCGTTCGGGCGAGCAAGCCTCAATCGGCCAGGATTTGTTCGATCTGATCGGTGCCAAGCAGATCGAGCAAGCGGTGGTGGCCGGTTTCGATTGGGGGGCGCGTGCCGCTTGCATTGTCGCCGCGGTCTGGCCCGAACGGATTCGCGGACTCGTGACCTGCGCCGGCTATCAGATCCAGGACATTGCGCGGGCCAAGGCACCGGCTGATCCGGAGCAGGAGCGGCGCTTCTGGTATCAGTACTATTTTCATACCGAACGCGGTCGCAACGGTCTCGCCCAGCGCCGTTATGATCTCGGTCGCTTGCTTTGGAAACTGTGGTCACCGACGTGGGAATTTGATGAGGAAACCTACCGGCGGACGGCCGCGGCGTTCGAGAATGATGATTTCGTGGAGGTCGTCATCCATTCGTATCGGCATCGGATGGGCAACGCGCCGGGCGATCCCCGCTATTCTACATTGCAAGGGCGGTTGGCGGCGCTGCCGAACATCGGCGTTCCCACCATCGTGTTGCACGGCGCGGTCGATGACGTAAACCCGGTGCAGGGCTCAGAAACGCACGCACGTCATTTCAGCGGCCATTATGAGCGCCGCGTGCTGGGAAATGTGGGGCACAATCCACCCCAAGAGGCCCCGCGCATTTTTGCGCAAGCTGTGCTTGATCTATGCAAGCAGGCATGACGGGGCGGTTTCTCAATGACGAGCGTGATCTCGACGTCGCCCTCGCGAGCCTGATGCAAGCCGATGCGCGACTGCGGCAGCTGATAGAGGTTGCCGGGCGGCCGGCGCTGCGTCGTCGTCCGGCAGGCTTTCCCGGCTTGTGCGCGATCATCTGCTCGCAGCAGCTCTCGACCGCGAGTGCGGCAGCGATTTGGGGACGCCTCGCGGCTGCCTTTGATCCGCTCGATCCCGGCGCGGTGGGGCGTGCGCGAGCCGATAAGCTCGCGCGCATCGGATTGTCGCGGCCGAAGATCAAGACGCTCAAAGCGATCAGCAGAGCCGTCAAAAAAGGCGAGATCGACATTGATCGGCTCGTGCATATGGATGCCGATACGGCGCACGCGGCGCTCATCGCGTTGCACGGCATCGGCCCGTGGACCGCTGACATTTATCTGTTGTTCTGTCTTGGCCATGCAGACGCCTGGCCTGCGGGCGATCTCGCTCTGCAAGAGGCGGCGCGCCTCGCCTTCGGCTTGAAACAGCGGCCGGCGCAAATGGAAATGATAAAGCTGGCCGAGCGGTGGCGGCCGTGGCGCGGGGTCGCGGCGCACGTTTTGTGGAACTACTATCGGGCGGTCAAGAAACGCGATGCGATTCCCCTTCAGCCGCCCGGAACGAAGAATGGCTAGTGAGCTCGATGGACCGCGGCTTGAGCCGCGCTCGGGTCCGGCGCGCGCATTGGTGGTGTTCCTGCACGGCTATGGCGCCGACGGTAACGATCTGATCGAACTCGGCCGTACTTGGCAGGACCTGCTCCCGAACGTGGCATTCGTATCTCCGCACGCCCCGCAGGCATGCGGCGGAGCCCCTATGGGGCGGCAATGGTTCGCGCTCACATTCCGCGATCCCAACGAACGCTGGGTCGGCTGCAACGAGGCTGCACCCCTGTTCGATCGCTTCCTCGAGGCCGAGCTCACCCGACGAAACCTGCCCGCCTCGGCCCTTGCACTCGTTGGATTCAGCCAAGGCACGATGATGGCTCTGCATGTGGGCCTGCGGCGCACCACCGCTCCGTTTGCGATCGTCGGCTATTCGGGACTGCTCGTCGTGCCGCCTGATGCAAATCGGGACAAATTCGCCGCCGAGATAAAGTCGCGTCCACCGGTTCTGCTCGTTCATGGCGAGCAGGACGATCTCATTCCAGCTCAGGCACTATTTCAGGCCGCAAGCGGGCTCGCTTCTCTCGAGATTCCCGTTGAATGGCATCTCTCACCTGGTGTCGGGCACGGCATCGATCAGGAAGGACTCCGACACGGCAGCGAATTTCTCGCCCGACGTCTGGCAGCGAGGCGTTAAGCAAGGCGGTTCCATTGCACCCCATAAGCCCCGGAGCAGGCTTCACAATCTAGCCTTGCTGCCCTATAGACGAACTGCTGCATTGCAAGAGAAAGGAACGTGCGGCCGTGAACGTCCACGTGTCGCTGAGCGGCTTCCCGGCACTCGTTCTCAACGCCGATTTCCGGCCGCTCAGTTATTACCCGCTCTCGCTGTGGTCATGGCAGGACGCCATCAAGGCCGTGTTCCTCGAGCGCGTAAACATCGTGGCGGAATACGAGCGCGCGGTCCGCAGCCCAAGCCTGGAGATGAAGCTGCCGAGCGTCGTGTCGCTCAAGACTTTCGTGAAGCCCGCGACCCAACCCGCCTTCACCCGCTTCAACGTATTCCTGCGCGATAAATTTTCCTGCCAGTATTGCGGCTCGCGCGATGATCTCACATTCGATCACTTGCTGCCGCGTTCGCGCGGCGGCCGAACCACGTGGGTTAACGTCATTGCGGCGTGCTCGGGTTGCAATCTCAAGAAGGGCAACATGACATCCCAGGAGGCGCGGATGTGGCCCGCGCAGATGCCGTTCCAACCCACAGTGCACCATTTGCATCATAACGGACGGCTATTTCCGCCCAACTACCTGCACGAAAGCTGGCTCGATTATCTCTATTGGGATACGGAACTCGATCCTTGATGCCGGTTGGGTCGGCCTTGCCGGCCGTAAGAGTGGGGCGAAGAAACACTTCAGATTCAGTGGCTTAGCTCAAATGAGGGTGGTGGCCCTCGGCGCGCGGTGGGTGATGGGGGCAAAGAAATTTTCATAAGCCCGGAACCAACGGCGCCATTCCGGCGTTTGCGGCGTTGGGTGGTGGTTTGGGCTTGCGCAGGGGTTGGGTTGACCAGACCGGGCGAGAACTTTCCTTTCAATTTTTCCGTGAGTGGGCGAGCCCCGCTTGCCGGCGTGCCGATCACGCCAGCACGGCTGAACCGTCTTTACCTTGCATTTGCGTCTGATCCGCGTTGGACGGCAGTTCCTCGCCTAGACCGGGCGATCAGGACAGAGCCTTCCTTTTATTCAGGAGAATACGATGCCGGTCACGAACGAAGCCTCTCTTGAAGAAAAGGCCAACGGCGCGCCGGCTTCGGTGCCGAGTGAAATGGGAGAGGCCCTCAACGGCGGCTCGGCCGAGCTGCACGAGCTGTTAGGTGTGCTACAGGCCATGCGGGTGGGCGATTTCTCCGTCCGTATGGCGAGCAGCCAGGTTGGTCTGCTCGGCAAGATCGCCGACACCTTCAACGAGATTGTCGCCGCGAACGAGCGCATGGCGCAGCAGCTCGACCGCGTGGGACAGGTGGTGGGACGCGACGGCAAAACCCGCCAGCGCGTGAAGTTCGCCCTGTCGAGCGGCGCCTGGGGTGAGATGGAAACCTCGGTCAACACGCTGATCGACGATCTCCTATGGCCAACGACGGAAGTCACGCGCGCGATTTCGGCAGTGGCGCAGGGCGACCTTCTGCAAACCGTGCGGCTCGATGTCGACGGCCGGCCGCTCAAAGGCGAGTTCTTGCGTTCGGCCAACATCGTCAACACGATGATCAAGCAGCTTAGCGTGTTCACCTCGGAAGTGACGCGTGTTGCGCGCGAGGTGGGCACCGAAGGCAAGCTTGGCGGTCAGGCGCAGGTGCGCGAAGTGACAGGTGTGTGGAAGGACCTCACCGAGAACGTCAACTCGATGGCCTCGAACCTTACCGCGCAGGTGCGCAACATCGCCGAGGTCACCATCGCGGTCGCCAACGGTGACCTCTCGAAAAAGATCACCGTCGACGTGCGCGGTGAGATTCTGCAGCTCAAGGAAGCCATCAACACCATGGTGGACCAGCTGCGCTCGTTTGCTTCGGAAGTGACACGCGTTGCGCGCGAGGTGGGCACCGACGGCAAGCTCGGCGGTCAGGCGATCGTGCCTGGCGTCGCCGGGACCTGGAAGGACCTCACCGACTCCGTCAATGCGATGTGCGGCAACCTCACCGCGCAGGTACGCAACATCGCGCAGGTCACCACCGCGGTCGCCCGCGGCGATCTTTCCCGCAAAATCACCGTCGACGTACGCGGCGAAATCCTCGAGCTGAAGGACACCATCAACACGATGGTCGATCAGCTCAACGCGTTTGCCTCCGAAGTCACCCGCGTGGCGCGCGAGGTGGGCACCGAAGGCAAGCTCGGCGGCCAGGCGCAGGTGCCCGGTGTGGCGGGTACCTGGAAGGACTTGACCGACAGCGTCAACTTCATGGCTTCGAATCTCACGGCTCAAGTGCGCAACATCGCCGACGTGGCGACCGCGATCGCCGGCGGCGACCTTTCCAAGAAGATCACGGTGAACGTGAGCGGCGAGATTCTACAGCTCAAAGAGACCATCAATACAATGGTCGATCAGCTCAACGCGTTTGCGGGCGAGGTGACGCGCGTGGCGCGCGAAGTGGGTACCGAAGGCCGCCTCGGCGGTCAGGCCAACGTGCTCGGCGTCGCCGGCACCTGGAAGGATCTGACCGACAGCGTGAATTCGATGGCCTCGAATCTCACCGCACAGGTGCGGAACATCGCGGAGGTGTCGACCGCCAGTGCCAACGGCGACCTGTCGAAAAAGATCACGGTCGACGTGCGCGGCGAGATTCTGGAGCTGAAGGATACGATCAACACCATGGTCGACCAGCTCAACGCGTTTGCGGGCGAGGTGACGCGCGT
>JBEVJT010000247.1:0-33651 GCA_040510075.1 Xanthobacteraceae bacterium
ACATTGGTGATGTTGGTCCAGGTCTCCCCGCGATCCGGGGTACGAAAGATCCCGCCGTCACTGCCCACATAAAGCGTGTTGCCGCGGAACTCCAAGGCGTGAATGTCGGAATGGACATAATCGCGCTGATAGAAGTGGTCTCACTTTGAAGTTCTCTTCCACGTGCGACCCCCGTCGTCGGATCGCCAGGTGTCCACGGCGCCCACATGGATGTGGTCGACGTTCGTGGGCGAGACCACCATGGTGAGGTCGTACCAGGTCTGCGAATAGAAGTCGTTGTGAAGGTGTCCGAGGATATTGGGCCGGCTCGGATCCATCATGGGAGGATTGTTGTAGGGATCCTTCGGCTTGGGGACGCTGCTCGATTGCCTCCCAAACGTGTTGCCCCCGTCGTCGGATCGATAAAGCCCGAGGGAAAAGCCGTCGGGCGCGCCGTAAAGCACGTAAAGAGTGTCAGGGCTCGCGCGTGTCACCGCAAGCCGGATGCGATCGCTCCCGGGATTGTTGGGAAGCCCCTGGGCGAACTGCGTCCAGCTCTGTCCGCTTTCGTTCGAGCGATAGACTGCCTTGTTGGAGGCTGCGTAGACGGTGGAAGGATTCGCCGGGTGAAAGAGCACGTCGTAAAACACGGCGCCCTTGATTACCTGCGACCACGCCTTCCCCCCGTCCGTTATGCGCACCAGGCCAAAATTCGTGGCCGCCAGCAGGATCGACGGATTGTCCGGGTGGATCGCGAGGCGAAAGCCGTAGAACGGACCCTCGTTCGCTTTCCAGATAAACCCCGTGTTGAGCCATTTCTTGCCGCCATCGACGCTCTTCATCATGCCCATCGAAGGAGATGTGCGCATCTCGGCGTCGCCGGTCATGATATAGATGGTATCCGGCGAGCGCGGATCAACCGCGATGTCCTGCACCCCGATGAGACCGAGCCCATCGGTCAGCGATTTCCACGCGGTGCCATCGTCGGGCGACGTCCACAGCCCGCTTGCGGGAGTGGCCGCGTAGAGCGTTCCGGGGTGTCTTGGATCAAACGCGATCGCGTTGATGCGGCCGATGTCTCCGCCTTCGGCCGCAAGCGCTGCGCGCGCCGGCCCGATCGGACGCCAGTTGCCGGTTCCGATCCCCGCTGCCAGAGCTACTGAGCGCGCCTCGCGGAACTCGTCCGACCGCGCCTCTTCATTGTGCCGCAGAAAAGTCAGCGCGGTGATGTTGACAAAATCGCCGCTGGAGGTCGTGCGCGGCGCCACGAAATCGAGCCAGCGCGAATATTGCTTGAATCCCGTGCCCCTTCCCGTGCCGACTTTCGCAAAATGCGCTTCGTAGCGTTCGGCGACGTCAAAAATCTTCTCGGCCGGCTGCGGCGGCTCCGGAAAGTTCTGCGCTGCGACCTGGCCGGAAATGAACAAAAGAATCAGCGTCGCGTGCAGCGGTGTAAGTCGCATGGATTTCTCACATTTACTTCTGACAGAGCTTTGCGACCAAGCATATTAAAGCAGGCTCTGGGGTGCGCAAAGGCGTGAGCCTTCCAATCACCAGGCACGGCGCACGAGGGCCCACCTGTGCACACTTACCGCGATCCGCCGTGCGTCTCGCGCACGGCGCGCAGCTCATCCAAAACGTCCTCCATGCTCCGACGCAGGCCGTGCATCTGATCAATGAGGTGCAAGATCACGGAAATGCCTTCGTCATTCACGCCGAAATCGTCGCGCAGATCGCGGATCAACTGCGCACGCGCGAGATCGACTTCCGAAAATGCAGGCTCGGGTTCGGTTTCGGGCGTCGCGAGCCATCCGGCGGCAATCCACGCTTGCAGCGACTCATGCTCCAGGCGGCAGCGCAGCAGAAACTCGTGCAAGGGAATCATTCAGACCTCCAGATGCGCTCTCGGGTCGTGGCGCTGTCCCGCCTGCCAGCGGCGAGCAAACTCTTCCAGCTCGGGATCGGATGATTGCGGCAGCACGATTTTCAGTGTGACGTATTCATCCCCCGGGCTGCCTTCCTTGCGCTGCACGCCTTTGCCCTTGAGCCGCAGCACGGTGCCCGAATTGGCTCCTTTGGGCACAGTCATGCGCACTGGTCCCGACGGCGTCGGCACATCGAGTTTTCCTCCCAGCACGGCTTCCGTGAGACTGATCGGCAGCTCAAGGTGAATGTCACCGTCCTTGCGCGTGAAGAGTTTGTGCGGTCGCACCTCGATTTCGACCAGGGCGTCACCGGCGGGTCCGCCTCCGATTCCCGCGCGCCCTTTTCCGCGCAATCGCAGCACTTGGCCGTCCCGCGTTCCCGGCGGGATGATCACATCGAGGGTTCCCCCATCGGGAAGGATGATGCGCTTGGTGGTCCCGTTCACCGCCTCGAGGAACTCGACCGCCAATCGGTAAAGTGCATCGCTCCCCCGCATGCGAAACTGGCCGCCGCCATGTCCGGCGCGAGTTCGCCTGAGAATGTCGGCAAGAATGTCCTCATCCATTAAGTCGGCAAAACCGTCCGCCGTCGAGTACGCATGCTCCTGCGCACCCGAGCCGTGGAAATCGCGGTAGTAGCGCTCGCGCGGCCGTTCCGTGCCGGATGCATCGATTTCGCCGCGGTCGAAACGCGCGCGCTTTTCCGGGTCACCCAGGACTTCATAGGCGCTCGCTACCTGTTTGAATTTCTCCTCGGCCTTCTTGTCGCCGGGGTTTAGATCAGGGTGGAGCTGCTTTGCCAGCTTGCGGTATGCGCCGCGGATTTCCTCCTGCGTCGCTTCGCGTTTGACGCCGAGAACGGCATAGGGATCCTCGTTCACCAACGCCTCCTCTTGGCCGATCGCGAAATTTGTAAGCTCTCTACGCGTAAGCGAAACCCACCGCAGGCGAATTCATTTCAGAAGCAAGACGGGTTTCGGGGGGCTCAAGCCATTCTAGCTGCGCCGAGAAGTCTTCTCGAGCTCTTCGCTGTCGAGATCGCCTTTCGGCATGATAATCTCCTCACCCAGGCGAGTGCTCGCCACGTGTCGGATGTGCTCGGCAATGCGCGGGTCGCGCTCCATCAACGCGTGCAGATCGTGTGCATCGAGCACCAACAGGCTCACTTGCGTGCGGGCCATCACGGTTGCGGTTCGCCGGGATCGCCGCAGCGCCGCGATCTCGCCAAAGAACTGGCCGGTATCGAGTCTTACCTTCTTGTCCTTGAGCATGACCTCGACTTCGCCGTCGGCGATGAAATACATGCAATCGGCGCGCTCGCCGCGGCGGACAATCACGGTTCCTGGCTCGAGCCGCTGCGCGCGTAACAAACGCATGATGTCGGCGATATCGCTCGCCTGCAGCTCGGCAAAGAGCGGAACGCGCGCGATCATGCTCCATGTCACCACAAAATCCCGGCGATGCACCTCGTCCGAGAAAGCGCTGGCAATGATGCCGACCGGAAGCGCAATCATGATCAGGCCGGCAAAGATGGTAACCGAAGCCACCATGCGGCCGAGCACGGTCACCGGCACGACATCGCCATAACCGATGGTGCCCAGCGTGACGATCGCCCACCACATCGCGTCCGGTATGGTGCCGAATTTGTCCGGCTGAACATTACCTTCCACGATGTGCATGAGACTCGCGGACACCAAGGCTGCGCCAAGGAGTATGACGAAGCAGCCGAACAGGGCTCGTCGCTCTCTTTGCAGCGCTTCGAGCAGCGAGCGGATGCCGGGCGAATAGCGCACGAGCTTGAGAAACCGGACGATGCGGAACACGAGCAGTACCCGCAGATCGGCTGGCACCATGAACGCAAACCAGAACGGAAGCACGGCAAGGAGATCGACGATCCCAAGCGGGCTGGCAATGAATTTCATCCGCGCGCGGCGGGCGCCTAGATGGCGATGGGGTGCGTGCTCGGGAGCGATCCATACGCGCAACAGGTACTCGACGGTGAACACGATCAGCGAAACGATTTCCAGGGCGGTGAACCAGTAGGCGAAGCGTGTCTGCAGGCGCGGCACCGATTCCAATGTGAGCACCACGAGATTGATGGTGATAAGGAAGACGATGCCCCGGTTGACCGCGATGCTGGCCGGATGGCCGACGCGGGCGTGATCGAGGATGTCATAGACCGCACGGCGCGCTTCCGAGCCCCGGCGCGACCGGGAATGGGATGCCTCGGATTTTTCGTGCTTGTTCATTACCAATACCGGCGCTGCATTAGTTTCGAAACAGCGCCCGTCCGCACCAAGCTTACGGTTGACGGAAGAGATGGTAAATTCATTTGTGCTGCCATAAGGCACGTTGAGCGCACCGTTATAGTCGATTGGGAAGGCTACGCATGCTTGTGGGGGTGCCAATCGAGATCAAGGACAGCGAATACCGGGTCGGGCTCGTGCCGTCCGCAGTGGGGGAGCTGACCCGCAGCGGCCATGAAGTGCTGGTCGAGCAAGGAGCGGGCGTCGGCGCTGGCCTCAGCGATGCCGACTACAGATCGGCGGGCGCGCAAATTGTTGCTTCTGCCGACGAGATTTACGGTCGCGCCGACCTTATCGTGAAGGTGAAGGAACCGCTGGCCGCCGAACGCAAGAAACTGCGCCGTGGCCAGGTTCTGTTCACATATCTGCATCTCGCGGCAGATCCCGAACAGACGACGGACCTCCTGGCATCCGACGTTATTGCCATTGCGTATGAGACGGTGACGAGCCCGCAGGGAACGCTGCCGCTCCTCACTCCGATGTCCGAAGTGGCTGGTCGCATGGCGCCGCATGTGGGCGCGCGCTGTCTCGAAAAAGAAAACGGCGGCCGCGGTGTGCTTCTCGGCGGCGTGCCCGGCGTGCCTCCGGCCGATGTGGTGGTTCTGGGCGGCGGGGTGGCGGGAAGTCATGCCGCCCTGATCGCGGCCGGCATGGGCGCCACCGTCTCAGTGATAGACCGCAATACCGAGGTGCTGCGGCGGGTGTCCCAGCAGCTCGGAATGCGCGTGCGTACTGTATTCTCCACCGCGGAAGCGATTGCGGCGCTCTGCCGGCGCGCCGATGTGGTGGTCGCGTCGGTGCTCATCCCCGGCGCAGCAGCCCCTAAGCTCATCACCGCCGACACGGTGAAAGCGATGAAACCGGGTTCCGTCATCATCGACATCGCGATTGATCAAGGCGGCTGCGCAGAGACCTCGCGCCCCACCACCCATTCGGCCCCCACCTACACGGTCGATGAAGTAGTGCATTACTGCGTAACCAATATGCCGGGAGCGGTGGCACGCACGTCCATCTTCGCGCTCAACAACGTGACGCTCCCTTTCGTGCTTGCGCTGGCGGAGAAAGGCCCGCGCCGCGCACTTGGGCAGGATCCGCATCTGCGCAATGGCCTCAACGTGCACGAAGGCAAGCTCACCCATCGTGCCGTGGCGCAGGCCCTGAAGCTGCAATTCACGCCACCGGAGGCGGCATTGCGCTTGTAGTTCTCAGAGCCCCGGCAAAGCTGCCTCGATACCGAGCAGATGGGCCAAACCCCTAAGCTGCTCTTTCTGCTCGTCATCGAAACTCATGACCAGGGGGAGCCCCGCCGATCTCAGCCCGGCAACGTCCATTTTGCTCATGTCGACGGATGCCGTGCGCGTCCCCTGCGCCTTGGGGTCTTTCTTGTATTCCATCTTGCGCAATTCGGCGGCGACAGCAGGCCAATAGCGCTCCTGCGCCGCCGTCAAATTGAGGCGCTTCTTTATGCCCGAGATTTGAGCATCACTGAGCACCGCGTTGGAGCGGCGCTTCGCGGGAACGGAATGGAGCGGTTTTGCGACCGGTTCGACCGTCTCTCTTCCGGCGTTCCAAACGGAGGACGTCAGTTCCTCGTTCGAGGTAGGCGTCCCCTCGCTTTCCGATTTGATGGGATAAAGCGGATTGGGCTGAAACCAAAGCGCATCGGTCGACGCGAAAGCCTGTTCGGGCTGCGAGGGGCCGGACGCGCGCCAATCCTGCGGGAAACGCTGGTCGATGCTTTGGAATGCGGAGAGTTCGGCCCGACCGGGCGCGCTCCAGAACCCAGCATAATGGCCGAGAGCAACCGCAGCGGCTGCCATGAAAATCACACCACCGGCCAAGATAGCCAGCTTAGCGCTTCTGCGGCGTGCCACCATCCCCGTCAGCCCCCAAGTCCTTGCCGAGGAATTGTTTTCGCAAACCGGGCTTAATGATGGCTTATCTTGGACAATTTCCTGGCCAGTGGCTTCGGTCGTAGGCCCAAAGCGAAAACCCGGCGTTTCCGCCGGGTTTGACTTTCTCCTGGACGATAACTTGGATCAGGCTAAGCGGCTTCGTCCTCTGCAACAAGCGGCTCTTCGTCCTCGGCATCAGCTTCGCCTTCGGCAACTTTGGGCCCTCGGCGAGGCCCTTTTGCCAGTGCCGCCTCGATCTCCTTGATGGCTTCGGTTTCGGTGATGCGTTGGACTGCAGAGATCTCGCGAGCCAACCGATCGAGCGCCGCCTCGTAGAGCTGGCGCTCGGAATAGGACTGTTCTGGCTGCGTGTCCGACCGAAACAGATCTCGCACCACCTCTGCGATTGCAACGATATCGCCCGAATTGATCTTCGCTTCGTATTCCTGGGCCCGCCGCGACCACATTGTACGCTTGATGCGCGCTCGGCCCTTGAGCGTGTCGAGGGCACGCTTGACCAGTGGCCCTTCCGCCAGTTTACGCATTCCGACCGAAGCAACTTTGGCGATCGGCACGCGCAGCGTCATCTTGTCTTTGACGAAGCTGATGACGAAAAGCTCAAGCTTCGCGCCCGCAACTTCCTGTTCCTCGATGGCAACGATCTGGCCGACACCATGCGAGGGATACACAATGAACTCGGTTGTCTTAAAGCCGTGGCGCTGGGTAGCCTTTTTGTGGATCATTGCAGGGCTGCTCGCTTCTTCTGGCTTGTGGCGCAGCGCGGGTTTTACGGCCGGCCTCGTGGCCGGTTTGGCCAGTGCTTTCGCTGGTTGCTTAACGGTTTTCTTGGTCATCGGCTTCGCGGTAGCCCGGCTGGCATGGCCGGAGCGCGCGGTCTGCGACGGCCTTCGCCGGGGCGTCGGGGTCGCCTTTTTGGGCCGCCGCTGCGAAGCGCTGGCCTTTTTGGATCGATGGCGTGTGCTTGTTGCCACGGGTTTTTGCGTGGATCTCACGTCCCTAGCTCGAGGTTGTCACCCGAAAAATAAGGCTCCCGGGACGGGAGCGGTACGGGTGCACTGCGGTTCACTCATTTTTTGTAGATATAGCACATTTTTGGCCAGAATCAAAGAGTTGCGGCGGTGCGAGAACGGGGAAAGTGCCGTTTCGCCAGCTTAAATTCTGGTCATTTTGCCGTGATTGGTTAACAGCACCCTTGGGCGCAATCAGTCGCCGGCCCCGGGATTGGGCGAAAACTGTTCCAATTTGTTCGGCTTGCCCTCCCATTCCTTGGCGTCAGGAGGCGCCTCTTTCTTGACGGTAATATTTGGCCAGACCTTTGCAAAATCGGCGTTAAGCTTCAGAAACTTCTCAAGCCCCCCTTCCGTGTCGGGCTTGATGGCCTCAACGGGGCATTCGGGTTCGCACACGCCGCAGTCGATGCACTCGTCGGGATGGATGACGAGCATGTTCTCGCCTTCGTAGAAGCAATCGACCGGGCAGACCTCCACGCAATCCATGTATTTGCATTTTATGCACGTATCGATCACCACATAGGTCATTGCCAGGCTCCAGCCGCGTCCCTAGCCCAAGCGGTTCGCACAGGCAAGAATCCGCAGATTCCAAGCTCTATCGGCGCGATGAATCGGCGCGCTCGATTGTCCTCTCGCCGTTGCGCTCCCGCTGCGCAGGTCGAAGCGCATCGATCTCTTCGCACAGGACGCGCGCCTCACTGGGAGAGCCGCGGCGCTCGGCAAAATGGCTGACCTTGAGCACGCGGACCGCTCCCTGCAACGCGACGGTTACGACATCTCCACAGCGCACCGGCCGACTCGCCGAATCAATCCGCTTGCCGTTGATGCGGACGTGACCCGATGCAGCGAGACCCGCGGCAGCCGAGCGCGTGCGAACAACGCGCGCATGCCAGAGCCATTTGTCGATGCGCTGTCGATCCACCGGCCTCAGCCCTGCTCCTTCGCGCCCGCCTCCAGTTTTTGTTTCAGCTCGGCGAGCTTCGCGAACGGCGAGTTGGGGTCGGGCTGCTGCACCGCCTTCTGCTCCCCTCGTGCTTTCATGTATTTGGCGCGAAGCGCCGGATCTCGGTCTGGCCGATCACTTTTCTGTTTTTGCGTCCGGTCGGAACGGTCACGCGACTTTTGGGGACGCCGGCTCCCAGCCTCGGCGTTTTCACCAGGTGTCGAGCGGCGTCTCTGAGTTGTAGACTTGGCGGTTTGCTGCTGCTCCGAGGTACTCGGGCGTGCGCCTTGATCATGTGCATGCCCCCGCCGATGTTTGCGGCGCTTTGGGCCCGACTCTTCCCCCGGCACGAGAGGCGCTATTCCAGCCTGTACGTCAGTGGCCAGCGTTGCTTCACCCGGTTTTGTATCCGCATGGGGTGGAGCGTGGCGCGTTCGGTGTCGTTTCGACGAATGCTCTGTCGAGCGCCGGTGCCCCGGGCGCCAAATCTCGATGAACTCTGCGGTTGGCACGCCGGCAATCACTGGAGAGTCTGCGCCGGCTTCTGTCTTGGTGCTGGCGCTCACGTCCTCCGCAGCGACTTGCATTGTTTCCAGTGTGGCGGACGCCAATGGCGTAATCATCCGCTGATCCGCTTCGGTCAGCGACTCGACATCGAATCCATCACCCGATGATTCGTGCGTTGCGGCAACGACGTGCTCAGCTGACTGCAACGCTGAACGCTCGGAGTTTTCGGTCTTCTCGGTAGTGGACGCAGAGGGTTCCGCGGATTTCGCTCGTTTTTCCATGCGATACCCGAGAGATCGCAGCACGGAAGAAAAATCGTCTCCCGAGCAGCCGGCGAGCGATGTCATGCCGGGTGCGACGGTGAAACCAAAACCCTCGATTGCGCCCGCGGGCTTTTCGCCCGCGGCCCCCGGGCGCCACGCCAGCGACGCTCGGATGAGATCGGCGAGCCGTTCCAGGATATCGACACGCACGGCACGCTCGCCACAAATGCGGTAGCCTGCCACACGGTACAATGGTTTCGAGGCGTCCTTTTGAACCGGCATGGAGGTGCGGCCGGTGCCCGCCGCCTGCTCGACGGACGCGCGCCCCTCGTGGCTTGCCGATTTCAACGCCCAAAGCTGGGTGGCCAGCACGCGCGCCGCCGGCTTGAGCAGGCTCGGCAAATAGATGTGATAAGCGCCGAAACGTACGCCATACTTGCGCAGGCTTGCGCGGGCAGCCTGATCCAAGCCTTTTACTTCATCGGCTACCTTCTGGCGGTCGAGCACGCCCATCGACTCGATCAGCTGATAGGCAAGCCCGCGGCCGATCCCAGTAACGTCCTCCGCGGCGGCAAGCCGGAATAACGGCTCCAGGACTCTTTCGATATGCGTCTTCAGCCATAGATCGAGCCGGCCCTGCACCGCATCGCGCGGCGCGCCTTCAAGATGCTCGTCGCAGATGAGCCGCAGCCGCGGTTTCAACGGCTCCTCGCCCGGCACGAGTCTCGCAACCGGCTGGCCCAGCCATCGCACGATGTCGTCCGTCGAGAGCACAAGCTGGCCGTCGGCCGCATGTGCGAGCCGGGTTGCACGCGCGCTGATCTCCCCTGCAAGGGCCTTTTGCGCGGCGCCTGCAAGAGCCTTCGCGTCAGAGCCGGCCGCTGAAACGTCGGGGGTGAACAGGAAACCATCCAATCGGCCGATCGCGTGACCTTCGACTACGACCTCTCCGCTCTTGCTGATACTCGCTTCCAGAATCGTGTTTTCCCGCAGCCGGCGCATGAGCACACTCGTCCGGCGATCGACGAAGCGCTCCGTGAGACGTTCATGCAAGGCATCGGACAGCTTGTCCTCGATTGCGCGCGTGATCCCCTGCCAGTGCTCAGGATCTTTGAGCCAGTCGGGCCGATTGGCGGCGAAGGTCCAGGTCCTGATGTGCGCGATCCGGTTTGACAGCGTATCGATGTCGCCATCGGCATGGTCGGCCTGCTCGACCTGTCGCGCGAACCACTCGGGGGGAATGTGGCCGTCTCTGACGAGAAACTCATAAAGTGTGACAACAAGCTCGGCGTGGGCTGCGGGCGAGGTTTTGCGGTAGTCCGGAACCTGACAGACGTCCCACAGCCGCTCTACTGCTTCCCGCGACTTGGCAAGGCTACGAATGTCGTCGTCGCGCGCGGCATGCTCCAGGACCAGAATATCCTCGGCAATGGGAGCGCGGGTCAGACCCGGCTCTTTGGGAGTTTGCGCCAAGGAAGCCTGCAGCGCTCCAATGGAGGAAAAGTCCAGCGCGGTATTGCGCCATTGCATGACTTTGATCGGCTCGAATGAATGACTTTCAAGCGCCTGCGCGAGCTCGGGCTCGAACGGCGGGCACCCGCCCGTCGTGCCGAAGCTGCCGTCCCTCGTTGCGCGACCGGCACGGCCCGCGATCTGCGCCAACTCCGCAGGATTGAGCCTGCGGAATTGGTAGCCGTCGAATTTGCGATCGGAAGCAAACGCGACGTGGTCGACGTCGAGATTCAATCCCATGCCGATCGCATCAGTGGCGACCAGATATTCGACATCCCCGGACTGGTAGAGCTCGACCTGCGCATTGCGGGTGCGCGGCGACAGCGCGCCGAGCACCACTGCAGCACCGCCGCGTTGGCGCCGGATCAGTTCGGCGATCGAGTAAACCTCCTCGGCCGAAAAGGCGACCACCGCCGACCGGCGCGGCAGCCGCGTGATCTTCCTTTCGCCAGCGAAGGTAAGTTGCGACAGCCGGGGACGCGTGAGCACATGCGCGCCGGGGAGCAAGCGCTCGACCATCGGGCGCACCGTATGAGCGCCGAGCACCAAAGTTTCATCGCGACCGCGTCGGTTGAGCATGCGGTCGGTGAACACGTGTCCGCGGTCGAGATCCGACCCGAGCTGAACCTCGTCCACGGCAAGGAACGCCACGTCGAGGTCGCGCGGCATGGCCTCGACGGTGGAGATCCAATAACGCGGATTGGGGGGCTTGATCTTCTCCTCGCCGGTAACGAGGGCCACTGCTTCGGTCCCCGCGCGCGCGGATACTTTGTTGTAGACCTCACGCGCCAACAGCCGCAGCGGCAGGCCGATGATCCCCGACGAGTGCCCAAGCATTCGCTCGATGGCGAGATGAGTTTTGCCGGTATTGGTCGGGCCGAGTACGGCCGTGACCCCGGCGCCGCGGCTGCCGCTATCGTTTCTGGTCGCGGAATAAAGGGAAAGGGGCATCAATTGCCGAACGATCGCATCACCGGGTTGTAGTCGGTAGGCGGAGGACAGACTAGGCACCCGCTTCGCTCGATGTCCGAAGGCGCCCGCTAGGGCTAGTGTGCCACATTGCGACGACCCGCGCTGTGCGGGCGGTTCGTGTGCTTAAGCTGTGGAACGAGTCTGGAACAAATCGCGCCCGAATCGCTGACTCAGTTACCGTCGAGTTTCGTTCACGGCTAGATATCGAGGTATATCATTTACGAAGCACGACATTTAGTTGCAACCGCAGAGGCAACTATTGCACCTCACACCGGGTCGATTAACAATTGTGCTCGTTTAGCGATTGACCCTGCCGCTTCGGACAATTGTGGGGACGAACGTTTGATTCACTGGGTTTTCGCATTCACCCGCCCAGGATGAGCGGTCGCAATGAACTGGCTTGCCTCCAGTACGCCAACTCCGATCGGCGTCGGAATCGAAAGCCTGAAGGGGGCCATGATGCGCGTGCCCGCAATCGGGGCAAGCCAGAGTTCCATGTCTTTGAGGTCGGCGAGATATTTTATGGCATACCGCTCCGGCACGTATCCTGCGACCGGAGAGAAGCGCAGCCCACAGACGACGACCGGACCATCATAGCCCGAATGCGATTGCACCCGATCTATGCGCCTGAAGCTCAGTTGCAGATCATAGCGCATCCGGCCGTCGAACACTGAAACCTTCCTCTCGCAGGCCTGGGGCACGACGGTATCACCGGTACCGGGCATCCGTACCAGGGAAGCAGTCATCGGATCGGAGACCCCGCGCCGGTGCGCCTCCGTCAAGGGTATGCGGTCGGATCTTGCTTCGGTCGGCGGATCGGCGGTGAAGTCTTTGACATTGCCGGCGCTGATAAGCATCCGGATCTCGTCATATTTCTTGTCGGTGTGGATGCTGGACTCGTACGTCGCCGAGACGAGCTTGTCTGCTGATAATCTGGCGCGCACAGTGCTTTGCCCGCGACCGCTCGCGAAAATTCGCATGATGCCGGAGGTGGCCCCGTTGGCAGAAGCCGTCAAATGGTCCCCTGCTACATCAATGGTCCAGGCGCCGTAGCCGACGGGCAAGCCCGCCAGGGTGACGCTGTAGCGGGCATCGAGCCTGCCATCGGCAAGGCAAAGGTTCCGCTCTGCATCAATGACCGCACTGCCGCACGCAACCGCGACGAAAGCAACCGCAAGCCAGCGGGAACGGTGTTTCAACGGAAGCATCCTGGGGCCCGCCGCTACTTTGCGGGCCATCTTGACCCGATCAAGGCAGGCTTGAGGACAGAGGACAGACGACACATGGACGAAAGACGACGCATGGACGAAAGGATCGCGCGGTGAAATGCTTTATCTCTCGTCCGTTATCTGTCGTCCGTCCTCTAATAGGTTGACGACGAGGAATGGGCTCCCTATAGCACCGCCGCGCTTCCAAACGAGGTTACACATGTCGCGTCGATGCGAGCTCACAGGCAAGACCGCATTGGTCGGGCACAAGGTGAGTCATTCGAACATCAAGACCAAGCGGCGCTTTTTGCCCAATCTGCTCAACGTGACCCTCATGTCGGACGCGCTGGGTCGCGCGATCAAGCTGCGTGTGGCAGCGAGCGCGCTGCGAACCGTTGACCATCGCGGCGGCCTTGACGCTTTCCTCATCAAGGCAAATGAGGACGACTTGTCGCCAAAGGCACGCGAACTCAGGCGACAGATCCGAAAGGCGCGGACCCAGCGCGCTGGCGCCACGCCGTAGATCCAGATCAGCGCTGGCTTATCGCCTTCCGTGGCAGTGTGAACTGCAGGAGGAGCGTGCGCTGGAGTATGGAAAAATTATCATCCGAGACGAGGGTCAGCACGTTTTCCCCGTCAGCATCTCGGTGAACGCTAAGTCCTTCCATATTGTCGATCTCCTGTCCCATGTCGGCTTCGAGCACGGCCGCTCCATCCACCACTGCACCAGGCTTGATGGCGCCGAGGCTGATCCGCCGGATGCGAATGAAGAGCCCGCCCATCCAGCTGAATTTGCGTTCGAGCAACAGGAGATCGCCGCCCGGGACAAGGGCGGCGTCGCTCACGTCAAAGCTGTCGATGCGTTTCACCGTGAACATACCCGGGGCGCCGCCGCCGATCAGAAATCCGATGATGTTTCCGCCGGCATCGAGGCCGCGTTCTGAAATTGCGATCAACGCGCCGGCAAGGGGCTGCCCTTTGGGTACGACAACCAGCGCTTCGATACCTTTGTTCGCAGGCAATGAACGCATTTCCCGCGGGACCGGTATCGGCTGACCGCGCGCGCGCAGCCCTTCTTTCGCATAATCAAAGCGGACGATGCGGTGAACGCGCTCGATCGCCACGTAGAGCGTTCCGTCATCCTCGGCGATCGCCTCGGTGTCGTACCACCCGCGCGCCGCAAGCGGAGAGCCCGTCGGCCCCAGAATGGGCGCCATCTCCGCTTCCGTGATCCGGTCCGGCCGCTTTTCCTCGTATTGCAGGCGAGCGCGCAGCCACCAGCCCTTGTCGGTCAGCGAAATAAAATGCTCGCCATCCGCCGCCATACGAATAGCTGAGAGCCCGCCGAAATGGCGGAAGGAGGACTGCAGCACCAACCCGCCGCGAAAAAACAGCTCGCCGAACTGTTGGCGAGATGGATCGCGCAAATCGAAGCCGCGCAGCGGTTGCGCGTGAATGTCAATTGCGGCGCCGGTCTGGGCGCACGCGATGGTCTGAACACCGAAGAATAACGCAAGGGCCCAGGCGGGCGATGACGCTCGTGCGCGGCTCGGACAAGGAGCGATCACGCGCTCAGTTTTCGTTTTTGCGGCTGCTCGAACACCGCTTCTTCATCGAACAGTTCGGCGAGCTTCTCGGTCATGGCGCCGCCAAGTTCTTCGGCATCCACGATGGTGACGGCACGCCGATAATAGCGCGTTACATCGTGGCCGATGCCGATCGCGATTAGCTCGACGGGCGAGCGCGTCTCGATGTCCTGGATCACCCAGCGCAGATGCTTTTCCAGATAATTGCCGGGGTTTACGGAGAGGGTTGAATCGTCGACGGGTGCACCGTCGGAAATCATCATCAGGATACGGCGCTGCTCGGCGCGGGCCAACAGCCGCCGATGCGCCCAGTCGAGCGCCTCGCCGTCGATGTTCTCCTTCAGCAAGCCCTCGCGCATCATAAGCCCGAGATTCTTCCGCGCCCGCCGCCACGGGGCATCGGCAGACTTGTAAATGATGTGGCGCAGATCATTCAGACGACCCGGATTGGGCGGCTTGCCCGCAGCGAGCCAAGCCTCGCGCGATTGTCCGCCCTTCCAGGCGCGTGTGGTGAATCCCAGAATCTCGACCTTTACGGCGCAGCGCTCGAGGGTACGCGCGAGAATATCGGCACATGTGGCCGCGACGGTGATGGGGCGACCGCGCATGGAACCGGAATTATCGAGGAGCAGCGTGACCACCGTATCACGAAAAGTCGTGTCCTTTTCCCGCTTGAACGAGAGCGGATGCAGCGGATCGACGATCACGCGCGAAAGCCGCGCGGGGTCGAGCGTGCCTTCTTCCTGATCGAACTCCCAAGCTCGGCTCTGCTTGGCCATCAGCCGACGCTGCAGGCGATTGGCCAGCCGTGCAACTACGCCCTGCAAGTGCGACAGCTGCTTGTCGAGATAGCCTCGTAATCGATCCAGCTCTTCAGGCTCGCACAGGTCCTCCGCGCCTATAGTCTCGTCGTACTTGGTCACAAACGGCTGATAATCCGGCCCGCGCGGCTCGTTGGCTCCGTAGCGTCGTGGGCGCCGGGCCTCCGCCGGAGTTTCGCCTTCGTCCATCTCGGATTCGTCAGCCGCTTCCCCAGTGAGCGCCTCAGCAGCTTCAGCAACAGACTCCAGCGTTTCCTCGGTGGAAGCTTGCGCTTCATCGACCTGCGCCTCGAGGTCCTGCACCTCGTCGCCTTCGCCCTGCTCGCCGGATTCCTCTTTATTCGGGTCACGCTCCCCGTCTTCGCCTTCTTCCTGGTCCGCCTCGCTGCTGCGATCGTCACCCATGTCGAGCGCATCGAGCAGGTCGTGAATGGCATCCCCGAAACGAGACTGGTTCTCGATGAGCCGCTCGAGTCGATCGAGGTCGCGTCCGGCACGATCCTCGATCAATGGACGCCACAGCTCGACGATCTTCCGCGCCGATGGCGGCGGCGTCTCCCCGGTAAGGCGCTCGCGCACGATGAGCGCCACTGCTTCTTCGAGCGGAGCATCGGCCCGGTCGGTCACGTCGTCGAACTTGCCGCGATGGAAGCGGTCGTCGAGCATGGCCGACAGATTTTTCGCCACGCCCGCCATACGTCGTGCCCCGATCGCCTCGACGCGCGCCTGCTCCACCGCCTCAAACACGGCCCGCGCCTGCTGACCTCCAGGCACGAGCTTGCGATGGGTCGCCGGATCGTGGCACGCGAGCTTGAGCGCTACCGCATCCGCATGCCCGCGCACTATGGCGGCGTCCGCCGCGCTGAGCTTGCGCGGAGGCTCCGGCAAGCGGACTTTGCGGCCTGCCACGCCCGGCCGTTCGGCCGCGAAAGAGATTTCGAGATCGGGCTTTCTTGCAATCGCCCGCAGGCAGCCTGTCACTGCGCGCTTGAACGGTTCAGTCGGGCTCTCCTGGACGAGGCTCTTGCCTTTGAAATTCGAAGCCATGCGCCTACCGCAACAGCATGCGTGCCGGAGCCGGAGAAAGAGGCGGCGTCAGCTCAGTGCGACGTTGACCGAAGATTCCGGCAGCTCAGTTCCGAAGCAGCGCTGATAGAATTCAGCGACGATCGGCCGTTCCAGCTCATCGCACTTGTTCACAAACGTGAGCCGGAACGCGAAGCCGACATCCTTGAATATTTCGGTGTTCTCCGCCCAGGTGATCACCGTGCGTGGGCTCATCACCGTTGAAATGTCACCATTCATGAAAGCGTTGCGCGTGAGATCTGCAACCCGCACCATCTTGTTGACTATTTCGCGGCCCTGCTCCAAGCGATAGTGCTTCGCCTTCGCGAGCACGATCTCCACCTCGTTGTCATGCGGTAGGTAGTTGAGCGTGGTGACGATGGACCAGCGATCCATCTGACCTTGGTTGATCTGTTGCGTGCCGTGATAAAGCCCCGACGTATCGCCCAGCCCTATGGTGTTGGCCGTGGCGAAAAGGCGGAACGCCGGATGCGGCTTGATCACCTTGTTCTGGTCAAGCAGCGTGAGCTTGCCGGAAGTCTCGAGCACCCGCTGAATGACAAACATCACATCCGGTCGCCCGGCGTCATATTCGTCAAAGCACAGCGCCACATTGTGCTGTAAGGCCCAAGGCAGAATGCCGTCGCGGAATTCGGTGACCTGCAGCCCATCGCGGATAACGATGGCGTCCTTTCCGATCAGATCGATGCGGCTGATATGGCTGTCGAGGTTGACCCGCACGCATGGCCAGTTGAGACGGGCCGCCACCTGCTCCACGTGGGTCGATTTCCCGGTGCCGTGGTATCCCGAGATTATGACGCGTCGGTTCTTGGCGAAACCTGCCAGAATCGCGAGCGTCGTGGGCTTGTCGAACCTGTAGTCGGGGTCGATGTCCGGCGTGTGCTCGTCAGGCTCGGAATAGGCAGGCACCTCCATGTCGCTATCGATCCCGAACAGCTGCCGGATCGACACCTTCATGTCGGGGACGCCGGCGACCTCTTGCTCCAAGGCTGGCATTGAAGGCTCCAGGATCTCGGAGTGGAGATCCGCATGTTGCTCGGGACCGTCACGAATTGGCGGCCGAATCTAGCAGAAAACGCTTCATTGAGCGAAGCCAGACTGGCATTTCGGTGACATAAGCGGTGGAAGCGTCCCGTGCAACTCGACTCACCGAAATCCGACCGATTTCAGATAGTTGTATGCCTGAATGATTTCGCGCAGCTGCGCCTCGGAAGAGCGGTCGCCCCCGTTCGCGTCCGGGTGATGCCGCTTCACGAGCTCCTTGAAGCGTCTTTTGACCTGTTGGGTTGATGCTTCGGGCTCCAGACCCAAAGCATCAAGCGCCTTTCGTTCGGCATTGCGTATGGGTCGTGAAGGGCCCGAGCGCCGGTCACTGCGTGTTTGCGCGCTTGCGCCAAACTCGCGAAAGACGCCGAAGGGATCGTTGACGCCGGCAAACTCCGTCCGGAAACGAGATGAATGGGAACGTGACGTCGGCCGGCCTCCGTTCATCCCCATTTTCCACGTCGGGCGATGGCCAATCACCGCCTCCTTCTGATAACGAGCGATATCCTCCACGCTCATTCCGGCAAAGAAGTTGTAGGCGTGATTGTATTCACGCACATGTTCAAGGCAGAACCGCCAATATTCCCGCTCGCGCAGGCGACCCTTCGGCGCCCGATGGGTGGCGGGCGCATCGCAGTCGGGCCATTCGCAAACGGGGCACTGGGCGCGCAGCCGACGGTCCTTGTCGGGCTTCACCCGGATGCGTTCGAACAGCGGGGAAAGAGTTTTCATTCAGGCCAGTATGCGCCGCACGGTGCTACATTCAAGTCTTGACAAGGGCGCTTGCGCGATACGGCGCTGCTGCCTCGCCGGTCCTGGAGCGGCTGCCAAATTTTTTCGTAACGCTCAAGCATGTTGATACAATAGGCTTCTCATGCGCGTGCGCGATCTCATCACCCAAAAGTTGATCAAGGCTTTCGCCCCGCTGGAAGTGGACGTAGTGGACGAATCCGCTCAGCACGCGGGGCATTCAGGAGCCCGCCCCGGCGGACAAACACATTTCCGCGTTCATATCATGGCGGAGGCCTTCGCTGGAAAGAGCCGGATCGAACGCCATCGCATGATCAATGCGGTGCTCGCCGCAGAGCTGAAAGGGGGCGTGCATGCACTGGCCATCCACGCGGCTGCGCCCTCAGAGGGCATGCGGCAGAAGCCGGAGGACCAATAAGAGCTGGAGCATGTTCCCGAAAAAAGCATGCCCTCGGGCTTAACCCGAAGGTGGATACGGGTTTTCGGAAAAGAACTTGCTCAAACAATAAGCCGGAGCGGATGGCGATTCGAAGAACTAGCCTGCCGTTCGCCGCCTCTCATCCGTCGCCCGACCTCTATCGTCTGCCGGCCGTCGTCCAACTGGGGTGATCCGCAAGGCCGTGATCCGGTTGCGCTCGCGACGCAGAACCCGAAATCGAAATCCGTGGAAAGTGAAGGTCTGTCCCGGCTCCGGGATCGAGCGCGTTTCGTGAATGACCAGCCCGGCAACAGTCGTCGCTTCCCGGTCCGGCAAGCTCCATTCCATCGCCCGGTTGAGATCGCGAATGGGCACCCCGCCGTCGACATTCACCGAGCCGTCCGGTTGCGGTCGCACGCCGGGAACCGCGATGTCGTGTTCATCGGTGATATCGCCAACGATCTCCTCCAGAATATCCTCGAGCGTGACGAGCCCCATCACCTCTCCATATTCATCGACCACGAGAGCGAAGGGCGTTCTGCGGCGCCGAAATGCCTTAAGCTGCTCCGACAGGGGCCGCACCTCCGGAACGAACCAAGGCGGCCGGGCGGTGGCGACGATGTCGATTCCCTTGGGATCGCCTTCGGAGGCCTGAAGCGCGCGCAGCAGATCTTTGACGTGCAAAATTCCGATGATGTTCTCCGGTCTTTCCTTCCACAATGGGATACGCGTCACTTCGGCGGCCAAGACAGCTTTGACGACCTCCTCGGGTGGGTCATCCGCGCATACCGTGATCATTTCGGTGCGGTGGATCATGACGTCGGCGACTGTGAGATTGCGCAGATCGAGGAGACCGCTGAGCATATCGCGGTCAGCGCGCTCCACGCCGCCCTCCCGGTGCAGGAGATCGACCGTCCCCCGCAGCTCCTCGTGTGGCGACAGGATGGATGGACTTTCGCCGGCTATGGCGCCGAACAGTCGAAGCAGCAGTTTGACGAGCCATTCGACCGCGATCAGCACGGGGGCGAGCAGCTGAACCGTCCACTGCACCGGCGCGGCGACGAGCAGCGCCAGGCGGTCGGGCGAATTGAATGCCGCGGTCTTCGGCAGCACTTCGGCAAAAACCACGACCAAGAGAGTCATGATGACTGTGGCATAGACGACGCCCACCTCGCCGAACCAGCTGAGCAAGATGCCGGTTGCGAGAGAAGAGGCGGCGATGTTCACCGCATTGTTGCCAAACAGGAGTGCGCTGATCATCCGCTCGCGACTTTCGAGCAGTCGATTGACCATGGCGGCGCGGCGGTTTCCTTGTTTCTCGAGCCGGTGCATGCTCGCACGCGAAGACGCGGTGAGCGCCGTCTCGCTCCCGGCAAAGAAGGCCGAGAGCAGGAGACAGGCGGCAACCACCACGAGACCGAGCCAATCGTGGGCGGCCATGATCTTATCTTGAACGAGAAAGCAGTTCGGCCAGAAACTCGCGAACTTCCGCGGCGGCCACATCGGCGGCGACGAAGCTCGCGCCAATCCCGCGGACGAGAATCAGGGTCAACTTGCCCCGCTTCACCTTCTTGTCTTGCGCAATGAGCTCCATAAGCTGATCGGCGCTGGGGGCACCTCCCGGGATGTCCGAGAGTCGGGTCGACAGCCCCACCTCCGCGAGATGGCGTTCCACACGTTCGACTTCGTCAACTGCAAGCAAGCCGCGCTTCGCTGAAAATGCGAAGGCCAGTACCATGCCTAACGCGATGGCCTCGCCGTGCAACAGCCGCTCCGAGAATCCGGCGGCTGCTTCGAGCGCATGCCCGAACGTGTGCCCCAGATTGAGCAAGGCCCGTTCGCCCAGCTCGCGCTCGTCGCGGCTCACGATCGCCGCCTTGTTGCGGCAGCTCACCGCTATGGCATGCCCGCGTGCCGGCCCGCCGCTGAATACTTCGCGCCAATTCCCTTCGAGCCACGCGAAAAACTGCGCATCGGAGATAAGACCGTATTTGGCGAGCTCGGCGTAACCAGCGCGAAATTCGCGTGCCGGGAGTGTGTCCAATACCGCGGTGTCGGCAAGCACCAGAAGCGGCTGATGAAAGGCGCCAATCAGATTTTTGCCATAGCGCGAATCAACGGCGGTCTTCCCGCCGACGGACGAATCGACCTGCGCAAGCAGCGTCGTTGGAACTTGCACATAATCGAGCCCGCGCCGGACGATCGCGGCGGCGAAACCGGCGAGATCGCCAATCACCCCGCCGCCAAGCGCCACGACCAAATCTCCCCGTTCGATCCGCGCAGCAAGCAGGGCCTCGCACACTCTTTCCAGCACCTGAAAGCTCTTCGAGGCTTCACCCGGATGCACGCTGACGCTGCTACATTCAATGCCGGCGCTGGCGAGGGCCCGCGTGGCTGCCTCAAGATGCAGGCGCGCGACCGTTTCATCCGTAATGATTGCAGCCTTAGTACCGGGGCGCAGCGCGTGCATTCGCTGCCCGAGCGAGATCAGCTGACCGCGTCCGATCACGATATTGTAGCTGCGCATATCGAGCGCGACCTCGACAATGATGGGATCGGCAAGTCGGGCGGGCGCGGTCATGCAATGCCTGGCACAGATGCCGTTGCGTTTTGCGAAACCAGATGAAGATGCAGCGCGCGTATTATGTCGTCCACGATTCTGTCGTGTGGTTCGTCGCGCGATTCCACGATCAGATCGGCCAAGGCATAGATCGGATCGCGTTCCACCATCAATTTGCGCAGGGTTGCGCCGGGATCGGAAGTCTTGAGCAGTGGCCGGTCGTGCCGGCGACGGATCCGTTTCATCAGGATATCGAATTCGGCATTGAGCCAGATGGAGATGCCGCTCGCCGCGACGGCAGCACGGGTCTCAGGGTCCATGAATGCTCCGCCGCCGGTCGACAACACCTGCGGGCCGCCCTGCAAGACCCGCCTGATCACCCGCGTCTCGCCGCTGCGGAACTCGGCCTCGCCGCGCACAGCGAAAATATCCGTGATGCTCATGCCGGCAGCTTTTTCGATTTCGGCATCGGCGTCCACGAAAGGGATCCCAATTCTGGCTGCCAAGCGCCGTCCGACGGATGACTTGCCCGACCCCATCATGCCCACAAGCACGATCGAACGGCGCCCAAGCGCTGCGATAATGGCGGCCTCGGTCTGCATATCTGCGGGAATAGCCTGTGTGGGGGTCATGCACCAATTCTAAAGACCAAGCGGGAGCGGTCGACGCCCCGTGTTAGCGCACCTTGCCGTCAATTCCATTGCAAGTCTCCATTGCAAGTCTTTATTGGAGCCTTGGCCAAACGGATTGGAGCAACGCTCCGCCGAGCGGGAGAAGGCTCGTCCTAGTTTCTCCATTCTTTGCTGTCAGCTTCCCGTTCGGGAATAACATGCCTAGCCTATTCCGATTCCTCACCGTCATTGGCGTGCTCGGCGGCCTGGTCTACGGCGCGATGTTCGTGCTTGCGACCTGGGTTGACCCCACACCGCGGGAGATTACGGTTTCGATTCCGCCCGACCGTTTCGCCAAACAGCCCTGAAATCATTGCCTCCGCTGGCCAAAACTTCCGACCAAACCGTCATCCGGCTGTTCCTCGACATGGTCGCGGCCGAGCGCGGCGGAGCTCCGAACACGATTGCCGCCTACACGCGCGATCTCGCCGACCTCAGCGCGGCCCTAAAGCAGCGGTCAACAAGCATAGTCTCCGTCTCGAGCGAGGATTTACGGCGCTATCTGGGATCTCTGAGCCAGCGCGGCTTCGCTCCCGGCTCGATTGGGAGACGGCTCTCGGCAATGCGCCAGCTTTTCCGGTTCCTCAACCTCGAAGGTCTTCGCACAGACGATCCGTGCGGGGCCATCGAGGGGCCGAAGCGCCAGCGTCCCCTGCCTAAGGTGCTCTCGATTGCGGAAGTCGATCATCTGCTGGCGGAGGCGCGCCGCCACATGGCCAAGCCCGAGCAATCCGCGGCAGGACGCCTGCGCGCAGCCCGGCTGACCTGCCTGCTCGAGCTGCTTTACGCGACCGGCATGCGGGTCAGCGAGCTTGTCGAACTCCCCCGTTCGGCTGCCGCGCCCAATCCGCTGATGCTCAGGGTCCGCGGCAAGGGCCAGAAGGAACGGCTGGTTCCGCTCAACGAGACGGCAAAAACTGCAATGCGGGATTATCTGGCCCTGTTCTCAGAAGCAGGACCACGCAATTCAAGGTGGCTTTTCCCTTCCTTCGGCAAAGACGGGCATATCACGCGCCAGCATTTCGCGCGCGAGTTGAAGAGCGTCGCAGCAAGTGCCGGATTGCGGACGAGCCGAGTGAGCCCGCATGTGCTTCGCCATGCTTTCGCCAGCCATCTCCTCCACAATGGGGCCGATCTGCGGGTGGTCCAGACGTTGCTCGGTCATGCGGACATTTCGACTACACAAATCTACACGCACGTGCTGGACGAGCGGCTCAAGAGCGTGGTGCGGGATCTCCACCCGCTCGGCGAGGAAATGTGAGCGGAGGAGGATTGCGGTTCACATGAGAGTTGCTCGCCCTCTGCGTTTGATTTGCACGCTTCTGCTGGTGGGTACGGTGTCTGGCCATTTTCCTGCAGCAGCGCAGACGCTGCAGGAGCGGCTGCTGTGCCAAGGCGAGGAAGGAGCAACCGTGGCCCAGCGCATTGAAGCATGCTCAGCCGGCATCAAGGCAGCCAAGGAGAAGGGCGACAAGCTTGCGGAGTTCTTTTACAACCGCGGTATCGCATACCGCCTGAAGGGCGAGCTTGACCACGCCATCCAGGATTACAGCCAGGCGATCAAGATCAATGCAAAGTTTGCAGCGGCATACAACAATCGCGGCGTGGCCTACGATCGCAAAGGCGATTACGACCGCGCTATCGCGGACTTCGACCAGGCTCTCGCACTGCAGGCTTCGCCGGACACGCAATTCAATCGCGGCAATGCTTATTTGGCGAAGGGACAGTACGATCGCGCTATCGACGACTTCAATCAGGCGCTGAAAGAGAAGCCGACGATGGCGGCCGCATTGGATAACCGCTGCTGGGCGCGTGCTGCTGTCGGCACTCTCAAGCAGGCGCTCACCGACTGCAATCAGGCCTTGCGGTTGATGCCGCAGAACGCCGCCACGTTCGGGAGCCGTGGCTTTGTATTTTTGAAGATGACCAATTTCGATGCTGCCGTTTCCGATTTCGATACTGCTTTGCGCCTGGACCCGAAGCTTGCGTTTGCACTTTATGGCAGGGGAATTGCCAAGCTGCGCAACCAGGACGCGACCGGCGAAGCCGACGTCACCGCCGCCAAGACATTGCAGGCGGATATTGCCCAGGAATTCGCTCGCTACGGCATTCAAGAACGCTGAGCGTTGTGTGCGGGCTTGACCCGCGCATCCATCCGTTCTTCGTTAGCCAGGATGGGTTAAGCGCAAGCGAAACCCAGCGTTTTGGTGCCCGCATCCGGATGATAAGGTCCGCTTCCCTCCGGCACGTCATTGTGAGTCCGCATGCGCAGCTACCTTGATTTCGAAAAACCGGTGGCGGAGATCGAGGCCAGAATCGAGGAACTGCGCGCGCTGAATGCCGGCGACAGCGGGCCTGCGATTTCGGAAGAAATCTCACGTCTGGAAGCGAAGGCAGCCGAGGTTCTCCGCGATCTCTATGCGAACCTTGATCCCTGGCAAAAAACACAAGTGGCGCGTCACCCCGAGCGGCCGCACTGCCTCGACTACGTGGCCGCACTGGTGACGGACTTCGTTCCGCTCGCCGGCGATCGCAAATTCGGCGACGATGGTGCCATTGTCGCAGGCTTCGGCCGTTTCCGCGGCGAGAGCATCTGCATCATCGGCCACGAGAAGGGATCAAGCACCGAAGCTCGCCTCAAGCACAATTTCGGCATGGCGCGGCCTGAAGGCTATCGCAAAGCGGAGCGCATGATGCAGCTTGCAGATCGCTTCGGCATACCCGTGCTCACATTGGTGGACACCGCCGGGGCCTATCCGGGCATCGGTGCCGAGGAACGGGGGCAGGCGGAAGCGATTGCCCGCTCGACCAGCGCCAGTCTCGAGCTTGGCGTGCCCAACGTTGCCGTGATCATCGGCGAAGGCGGCTCGGGGGGCGCTATCGCACTTGCCGCGGCGAACCGCGTGCTGATGCTGGAGCACGCGATCTACAGCGTCATCTCGCCGGAAGGCGCGGCGTCCATCCTGTGGCGCGATACGGCAAAGGCGCAGGAGGCAGCAACCAGCCTTAAGATCACGGCTCAGGACATGGTCCGATTTGGCATCATCGACCGCATCATTCACGAACCTCCAGGCGGTGCGCATCGCGACGCCGCCACGACGATCGCCTCCACAGGCGAGGCCGTTGGCCAGGCGCTGGACGAAGTCTCTGCTTTGGATCGCGACTCGGTCCGCCGAGAGCGCCGGCAAAAGTTCCTGGCCATGGGCCGCAGCTTCGGTTGACAACCGGCAGGCAAAAATCTGCCGGCCGCGGGCCATGCCCCCGACTAAGTCTTTGTTTTCCAAAACTTTAGCATGATGTGTGGTTTCGGCTTTTCTGCCCTGATCTTACCCAAGTGTGTCTTTAGCCTTGGATTCCAGGGAGTGCTCTGCCCAGCTTTGCTCTCCGGCATCCGGCGCTTGGGCAAAAGGCTTGCGAGCCGCGTCGATTCCGAGGTAAACGGTTGATCGGGGATAGAGGCTAGGGGAAGCCTGTCGGTTCGGGGGGAGTTCGTGCATCGTCGGCCTTTAGTGCGCGCGCTATTCGCGTCCGCTGCGCTCGCGACCGCTATCGCGCTCGCCGGCTGTGATACCGAGAATACGCCCAGCGTGGGCGGCCGGCACATGCAACCCCTCTCCGATCGAATGCTCAGCGATATCGAAGCCAAGAACATGGCGAAGGAATCGCCAATCCTAGTGCGAATCTTTAAGGAGGAATCCGAGCTCGAAATCTGGAAGGAGGACAAGGGCGGACATTTCGCGCTGTTGCGTAGCTATCCGATTTGCCGGTGGTCGGGCGAACTCGGACCCAAGGTCAAGGAGGGCGACCGCCAAGCGCCCGAAGGGTTCTATACGATTACGCCCAATCTGATGAATCCCAATTCCCAGTACTATCTCGCGATCAACACCGGCTTTCCCAATTCTTTTGATCGAGCCAACGGACGTTCCGGCGGATTTTTGATGATCCACGGCGACTGCTCATCGCGCGGTTGTTATGCGATGACGGACGAACAGATTGCCGAAATCTACGCGCTCGCCCGCGAGTCCTTCTTCGGCGGCCAGAAATCGTTTCAGATCCAGGCGTATCCGTTCAGGATGACGGCCTTGAACATGGCTAGGCACCGCAACTCGCCGCACATGCCGTTCTGGAGGATGATCAAGGAAGGTTACGATCATTTCGAGGTGACGCGGATGGAGCCGAAGGTGGACGTATGCGAGAAGCGCTACGTCTTCGACGCCGAGACGCGAGGGAAATTCTCGCCGACGGAGCGATGCCCGGCGTACAAGGTGCAGCAGGAACTCGCTTCTGCAGTCCGCACCAAGCAGCGCAAAGACGATCTGCAAACCGCCGAGCTGATCAGCCGTGGCACGCCGACGGCGCCCGTCACACGCGGCGTCGACGGCGGCATGAACCCGACTTTCCTGGCAGCCGTGCGATCCCATCCCGGCGCGACCATTCGCACGGCATCGGGCACCATTCCCTCCCACGTGAACCCTCCTGGCGAAGGCAATCCGGAAGGAACGACGGGAAGCACGTTGAGTCTCGCTTCATCCGAATCGAGGCCGAGCTCGCTGCAAGTGGCTTCCGCATCCTCGAATCCAGGGGGACTGGCCGGGCTGTTCAACAGCTGGTTCAGCTCGAAGTCTGAGCCACAACAGGCGGAATCGCGCACCCCGCCGGCTGGCGAGGCCGCCAAGCCGAAGCCTGCCACCGCCGCCGCGAAGCCAACTCACATAGCGAAAGTGAAGCCGGACGTGGGCAAGCAGGAGGCATCCGCGAATGCAGCTGGCTCCGGCAAATCGAATACTGCCGCACCGCCCGAGCAAGCCACTGCCGAGCCCAAGGCGGGCACAGCATTGCTCAGCGGGGCGGCGCCGACCGTGCCCTCCGGCGGCTTCGAGGGCCGCTTCGGCTCCTGGTGGTAGGGTGGGTTAGGCGCGCAGCGCCGTCACCCGCCGGCGGGTTTCAAGCCGCCCTATGCAAACCGGCCGTGGCAGTGCTTATATTTCTTGCCTGAGCCGCACGGGCAGGGCTCGTTGCGTCCAACCTTACCCCAGCTCGTGGGATCGTTCGGCTTGCGTTCCGTCGCCACCGCGGTGCCGATACCGTGTCGCGCCAGCGTCTCGGCACCCGCGCGAGCGAGTGCGAGCTCATCTTCACCGGTTGAAGGATCGATCTTATGCGCCTCCATATACGGCAGCGCCGGCGCTAGTTCTTCCGGCGGAGGCGCGGTCTTTATTTCGACGCGCATGAGCTGGGTGGTCACCGCCTCCCGCAGACTCGTGCTCATCGTTTCGAACAGGGTGAATGCTTCCGCCTTGTATTCATTGAGCGGATCGCGCTGACCGTAACCGCGCAGGCCAATTACGTTGCGCAGATGGTCGAGCATGACCAGATGTTCGCGCCAAAGATGATCGAGGGTCTGCAGGAGAATGGATTTTTCCACGTAGCGCATTACATCGGCGCCCCACTGCGCGGTTTTCGCGGCCATGTGCTCGTCCGCCCGCCGCTCGATACGTGCAAGTAGCTCCTCTTCCGCAATTCCTTCTTCCTTGGCCCATTCCACGACGGGGAGATCGAGCGAGAGCACGCGCTGGAGCGCTTCGTGGAGCCCCGCCGTGTCCCACTGCTCCGGATAGGCGTTCTCGGGGACGTATTTGGCCACGAGATCCTCGATGGCGGCATTGCGCATATCGCCCACGATCTCGTTCACCGCCTCCTCGCGCATCCATTCCACACGCTGCTCGAAAATGACCTTGCGCTGGTCGTTCATCACGTTATCGAACTTGAGCAGGTTCTTGCGGATGTCGAAGTTGCGCGCCTCGACCTTCTGCTGCGCCTTTTCCAGGGCCTTGTTGATCCAGGAATGAACGATGGCTTCGTTCTCCTTGAGCCCAAGCCGCTGCAGCATGGTGTCGAGCTTGTCGGTCCCGAAGATGCGCATCAGATCGTCTTCGAGAGAAAGGAAAAACTTCGAGTGGCCGGGGTCGCCTTGGCGCCCGGAGCGCCCGCGCAGCTGATTGTCAATCCGGCGGCTCTCATGCCGCTCGGTGCCGAGCACGTAGAGGCCGCCGGCTGCGAGCGCCTTTTCCTTCAGCCGCGCGACCTGCTCGCGGATCGCGGCAGCGCGCGGGTCACGCTCTCGCTCTCGCGCATCGGCAACATCGGCCAGCTCATTGCGTATGCGCATGTCGGCATTGCCGCCGAGCTGGATGTCGGTGCCGCGCCCCGCCATGTTCGTGGCAATCGTGATCGCGCCGGGCACACCGGCCTGCGAGATGATGTAGGCCTCCTGCTCGTGGTAGCGCGCATTGAGGATGGCAAACACCTTTGCCTTGGAAGCTCCGTCATCTCCGCCGTATAGCGCCGCGAACGCGTTGGGATCGGAGAAGTCATGCTGCTCCCAGCCGCGCTTGCGCAACATTTCCGCCAGCTGCTCGGATTTTTCGATCGACGTGGTGCCGACCAGCACAGGTTGGCCGCGCTCCTTGCATTCGTCGATGAGCGCGAGAATGGCCCGGTACTTCTCCGCCGCCGTGCGATAAACCTCGTCATCGTCGTCGAGACGAACCATTGGCATGTTGGTGGGTACCTCGACCACTTCGAGGTTGTAGATGTCCATGAATTCGTCAGCCTCCGTCATGGCCGTTCCAGTCATGCCGGCGAGCTTTTCGTACATGCGGAAGTAGTTCTGGAACGTAATGGAAGCGAGCGTCTGGTTCTCCGGCTGGATGGCCACGTGCTCTTTTGCCTCGAGTGCCTGATGCAACCCCTCCGAGTAGCGACGCCCCGGCATCATGCGGCCGGTGAATTCATCGATGATGACCACCTCGTCGTTGCGAACGATGTAGTCCCGGTCACGCTGGAACAGTTTGTGCGCGCGCAAGGCCTGATTGACGTGGTGGACGGTGGAGACGTTCTCCACGTCATAGAGTGAATCGCCCTTGAGCAGATCGTCGGTCCGCAACATCTGCTCCATTTTCTCCATGCCCTGCTCGCTCAAGGTGACCGTGCGCTGCTTCTCGTCAACCTCGTAGTCCGTCTTCTCGAGCTTGGGAATGTAGGCGTCGATGGTGTTGTAGAAATCCGAGCGGTCGTCGAGCGGACCGGAAATGATCAGAGGCGTTCTCGCCTCGTCGATCAGGATCGAGTCCACTTCATCGACGATGGCGTAGATGTGCCCGCGCTGGACCATGTCTTCCAGGCGGTATTTCATGTTGTCGCGCAGATAATCGAAGCCGAGTTCGTTGTTGGTCCCATAAGTGACATCGGCGTCGTAGGCCTGCCTGCGCTGGTCGTCGTCGAGCCCGTGCACGATCACGCCGACCTTCAGCCCGAGGAAATTGTAGATTTGGCCCATCCATTCGGCATCGCGCTTGGCAAGGTAGTCGTTGACGGTAACGACGTGAACACCGCGTCCGGAAAGCGCGTTCAGATAGACGGGAAGCGTGGCCACCAACGTCTTGCCTTCGCCGGTCTTCATCTCGGAGATCGCGCCTTCGTGCAGGATCATGCCGCCGATCAGCTGCACGTCGAAATGGCGCTGTCCCAACGTGCGCTTTGCCGCCTCGCGGCAGGTGGCAAATGCCGGCACGACGAGGTCATCAAGCGAAGTGCCCTCGGCAACCTGCTGCTTGAACTTCTCCGTCCTCGCCCGCAACTCTTCGTCGGAGAGCGCCTCGAATTCCTTTTCGAGCGCATTGATCTGGGCAATGCGAGGCATATAGCTCTTGATGCGCCGCTCGTTGGACGAGCCGAAGAGCTTGCGGGCAAGGGCAGCAATCATGCAGGAGATCCTTTGATCCTGACGGTTGCCTTACTTGGGTGAAAAGGCAACGCCATGGCCAAATTTAGTCAGGGGTTGCGCTTACGGGGCTCGTTGGCTACCCGCGCGGCGCATGAAGCGATCGGCGTGCGATGGCTCCATGCAACCAGCCCTGAGGGCAGAATTGCGCAGGTTTTTCCGAGAAATAGGAGTGGGTAGGCGCATTGTCAATCGGTGGCTTTGCGCTCACGTTCTCGTCAAAATCGGCGGCTAAGCGATTGCCAGCCCCGGCCCCGTAGGGCAACTGTCCCGCGCCGCCAAGCTCCACTCAGGAACACGCTAATGACATTATCGAATTCGCAATCCAGCATTCAGAGAATTCTTGCGAGGCTCGCAATCGCGAGCCTCGCGGCCTTATTCGTGCCGATCTTATCGAGCTGCTCGAAAAACTCCTCTTCCGAAGTTGCCGATGCGAACGGCGACAGCGTCATCGCTCGTGTGAATGGCATAGACATCACGCAAAGCGACCTCGCCCTCGCCGAAGAAGATCTCGGGTCGGAGATGCAGGCGACCCCTGCGGATGCCAAGCGCGAGCAGCTGATTACGTATCTCGCCGACGTGATCATGGTCACCCAGGCGGCCGAGAAAAAGAAGGTCGCCGACAATCCTGATTTTAAACGCCGCCTCGCCTTCCTGCGCAACAAGCTGCTCATGGGATACGAGCTTCAGGAGGAGGCAAAGGCCGCAGTGAGCGACGAAGCCATGCAGCAGACCTATCAGGACGCGGTGAAATCGATGGCGGGCCAGGAAGAGGTGCACGCACGGCATATTCTGGTCGAAAGCGAGGACGAAGCGAAAACCATTCTGGCCGAGCTCAAGGGGGGCGCCGATTTTGCCGCTGTGGCAAAGGAACGATCGAAGGATCCTGGTGCGGCTGCGGGCGGAGATTTGGGCTATTTCAGCAAGGAGCAAATGGTCCCCGAGTTCGCGGAAGTCGCGTTCAAGATGTATGCGGGCCAGCTCTCCAATCCGGTAAAGACGCAGTTCGGCTGGCACATTATCAAAGTCGAGGACAGGCGAACCCGAAAGGCGCCGGAATTTGAAAAAGTAAAAGACCAAATCGAGTCTTACATGATGCGCAAGGCGCAGACCGAGTTTGTCGCAAAGCTGCGCGAGTCTGCCAAGATCGAGCGTCTCGAAAAGCCGCCGGCCCAGGCAAAGAACTGATGTAGCGCTGTAGCCCGTGTGAGCGCAGCGATATGCGGGATTCGCGGATGTCGCTTCGCTCATCGGACTGCGGCTTTGCCGACGCCTGACCAGCTGATGCCCGTTTCCCCGCTTGCACCGGCGCAGTTTCCTGATCTGCCGCCCATCGAGGGCGTGAGAATCGCTAGCGCGGCAGCGGGCATTCGGTACGCTGGAAAAAAGGACGTCCTGCTCGCGCTTTTCGAGCAAGGCACAACGGTAGGGGGCGTATTCACCCGCTCGAAATGTCCTTCCGCTCCGGTCGATTGGTGCCGCGCTCACGTCAAAGCCGGCCGTGCTTCGGCGCTCCTTGTCAATTCCGGAAACGCCAATGCCTTCACCGGCAAGTCCGGGCGCGCTACAACCAGCCTCTCCGCACGGATTGCCGCACGGGCAGCCGGCTGCACTGCAGCAGAAGTGTTTCTCGCTTCCACGGGCGTGATCGGCGAACCGCTCGATGTGAGCAGGTTCGGCGCGGTCATGGACGGGCTCGTTTCGGCGGCTGCCCCGGGCAATTGGCTCGACGCCGCCCAGGCGATCATGACCACCGACACGTTTCCAAAGGGGGCCGCGTCGATCGCGCGGCTAGAAGGAGTGCCGGTGACCATCTGCGGCATCGCCAAGGGCGCCGGCATGATCGCCCCCGACATGGGCACCATGCTCGCCTTTGTTTTTACCGACGCCCCTGTGCCTGCCCGCATTCTGCAAAAGCTGCTGCGCGAGAGCGTGGTCGACACCTTCAACGCGGTCTCCATTGATGGCGACACATCGACATCTGATACTCTGCTCGCGTTTGCCACCGGCGCGGCAGGCCGGCGCGGCGTAGCCAAGATCAGCAGTGCCTCGGACCGTCGCCTGCCCGCCTTCCGCAAGGCGCTTGGTTCGGTTCTTGCCAATCTTGCCGAACAGATTGCGCGGGACGGCGAGGGAGCGCGCAAGTTAATTGAGATTGTCGTCGAAGGAGCGGTTTCCAAGAAATCGGCGCGAAGAATAGCGCTCTCCATCGCCAATTCGCCTCTGGTGAAGACGGCCGTGGGCGGCGAAGACGCGAACTGGGGACGCGTCGTCATGGCCGTGGGCAAGGCAGGAGAGCCCGCGGATCGGGATCGGCTGTCGATCTGGTTCGGCGGCATTCGCGTCGCGCACAAGGGAGAGCGGGATCCTCATTATGACGAGAGCGCGATTTCCGCGGCGATGAAGAAGGACGAGATCGAAATCAAGGTTGCGCTCGGCCTCGGGCACGAGCGCGATCGCGTGCTCACGTGCGACCTGACCAAGGAATACGTTCTCATCAACGGGTCGTATCGGAGCTGACGCTCCCTTGAACCTCGTCCTCGTCGCCGCCTGCGCCCTCATCGATGCGGATCGGCGCGTGCTGCTTGCGCAGCGGCCGGCAGGCAAGCCGATGGCAGGCTTGTGGGAATTTCCCGGCGGCAAGGTCGAAGCCGGCGAGCCGCCAGAGGCGAGCTTGATCCGGGAGCTCAAGGAGGAGCTGGACATAGAAGTGAACGCGGCATGCCTTGCCCCTCTCACCTTCGCCAGCCACGCCTATGACGATTTCCATCTGCTTATGCCGCTTTACGTCTGCCGCCGCTGGGACGGCATCGTGCACGCGCGCGAAGGACAAAAACTTGTCTGGGTCAGAGAAGACCGGCTGCGGCACTATGCGATGCCCCCTGCCGACGAGCCGCTGATCTCGCATGTACTCGCGCTGTTGTAATTACAGTCTTATTCGCCCGCCTTCTCGCCTGCCGAATACTCCTTCACACCCAATGCGTCCGCGAGACGCTGGCGCGCCGAGCCGGGCAGCAGGGGCTTCTGCTGACTAGGGTGGGGCGACCAGCCGGAGACCCAGACGATGTCCAAGGTCGCGCGCATGCGTCCATACGGATCGCTGAAGCGTTGGCGATAAATATCGATCATGCGCTCGAGCAGCGCGCGCTTGAGCGGACGACGACTGCGCTCGAACATTGGATTTGTTGCGCCGAGCGCGCGCAAATCGTGCATCAAAGCGATGGGCGAATCATAACGGACGATGAGCCGGTCGACATCGGTCACCGGCAGAGCGAAACCCGCGCGCTGCAGAAGCGCGCCCGCCTCGCGCACATCCAGGAGAGGAATGACACGCGGCGAGACGCCATTCTCGATTGCAGTCTCGGCCTCGGCGAACGACTGTCGGAGTTCGATCAGTGTTTCGCCGCCTGCAAGCGCGGCAAGGAACAGCCCGTCCGGTTTAAGCAGACGACGGATCTGCGCAAAAAGGCCGGGAAGATCGTTGATGAACTGAAACGCAAGAGCCGAGACGACGAGGTCGAGCGAAGCATCCCGGAACGGCAGCGCTTCCTCGTCGGCCGCAACGCCGAGCACGCCAGGTTTCATCAGTTTTCGCGTCACGAGCGCGTCTGCCGCTACGATGGAACCAGTCTTGCCGCTGGCCGCAAGCACGTCGATCACGGCATCACCCGGTGTGCCGAGGTCGAGAGCACAGCCGAAATGCCGCAGCACTGTTGCCAGTCGATCCCCAAGATCATCGGCCACTCTTCGCATCAGAAACGAAACCTGCCCCAGCGCACGCCGGCGCTGCAGGCGTACGACGCTGTGGTCAAAAATGAGCGGCCTTTCTGACACGCGGGTTTCCCTTAGCGGCTCCGTCCTGCCCCTTTTATCTAGCGCACGGCGCTGGGATGCTCATCGGAACGACCTTGTAGGGCAGCACTTCGTTTCGACGCTATGTGGGGCGGATTGTGCCGGTCGGCTCATGAGTCGCCGTCCCGCTTTGGCCACGAGCGACCCGATCATCGCGATTGTGACCCTCGCGGCGCATCATGGCCATCGGACGGCAAGCGGCACACAAAAAAGGCCCCGGCTGGGAGCACCAGCCGGGGCAGGCTACAAATGGGAGGTTATCCGTCCATTTCAGAACGGACGTTATATGCGTGCGCTATTATGGTTAACGAACGGTAAACATTGGAGGATGATCCCGAAGTGGGCACCGATTTTCGCAAAAAAGATCATCCTCCCACCACAAGAGCGGGATCGCGATTCGAAGAAAAGCCATCCTGGCTTTAGCCTCCCGAAAATCCGGGGAACATGACGGGCCTCCCTGGGTTTTGCTCGCGCTCAACCCGGGCTACGGCCACCCATAGCAAATCCGGCAGGCCGTATTTACATGTGCACCGCGCGAA
>JBEVJT010000248.1:0-3199 GCA_040510075.1 Xanthobacteraceae bacterium
ACGCATTGCCCCAGACGATGGATACCTTGTGGCCTGTGACCCGTTCAAATTCGGCAACGACTTCCGGCAAGGCCGGTTTCACACCGATTGTGCTTAACACTTTGATTTCCGCGGCTTGAACGGGACCGTTCGCGAACGCGGCAACGAACGCAAGCCCTGCTACAATCTGTATGAGCGTTTTCCTCATGGCGTCCTCCCTCGAGGCGGCATTTCACTGCATAAGGATTATCGGGGGCAGCGGCTCGCGTCAGGTTGCGGCGGGCGGCTGGTCGAGGCCTTCTGGCGAGAGGGTAAAGATCTCCACGCCTGCCGCGGTGACTCCGACGCTGTGCTCGAACTGCGCAGACAGCGAGCGGTCGCGGGCCACAGCGGTCCAGCCGTCGGCGAGTACCTTCACGTGGGGGCGGCCGAGGTTGATCATCGGCTCGACGGTAAAGAACATCCCGGGTCGCAGGACGATTCCTTCCCCGCGCCGGCCGACATGCACGATGTTCGGCTCGTCATGAAAGAGCCGGCCCACGCCATGGCCGCAGAAATCGCGGACCACGCTCATGTGCTGGGCCTCGACATAGGACTGGATGGCAGCACCGATGTCGCCCGTGGTGGCGCCCGGCCGGATCACCGAGATGCCGCGCATCATTGCCTCGTAGGTGACTGCAATGAGCCGTTCTGCCCGGCGCGGAATAGGACCCACCGCATACATGCGGCTCGAATCCCCATGCCAGCCGTCGAGGATCAGCGTCACGTCGACGTTGACGATGTCGCCTTCCTTGAGCGGCTTGTCGCTGGGTATGCCGTGGCACACGACATGATTGACCGAAGTGCACGTGGACTTGCGGTAGCCGCGATACATGAGGGTCGCGGGCGTGGCGTCATGCGCCAGGGCAAAATCGAAAACCAGGCGGTCGATCTTTTCCGTGGAAACGCCGGAACGGATCTCGTGCGCAAGCATGTCGAGGCAGCGGGCCGCGAGCTGGCCGGCTTTGCGCATCCCCTCGAACGCGGCAGAACCATGCAGCTTGATCTGCCCTGTCTTGCGCTGCGGCGCGATCGCCGCGTCAACGTAACTCATTGGCTGTGATCAACGGCCGCGCCGCCTCCTCGCGGCCGATTTATGCCGCTTGCTGCACCTCAATTTATGCAGGCATGGCACGGACGCAAGCGCCTGCATTCATTCCCCCATCGCGATCCGCTCCGCGACGGCGATCCCTCCGCACGAGACGGCGCAGCGATAAGCGGTCGCTTCCACTCCGGTCGCGCGTGCCGCATCGAATGCCGCGCCATAGGCCGGATCAATGTCGCGGGCGAGCTTGAATTTTTGCGCCGAGCCGATCTGCACGAGAAACAGCATCACGGCGCGCTTGCCCTCCCGCACCATGGCGGCAAGCTCGGCCAGGTGTTTTGCCCCGCGCTTGGTGACCGCATCGGGGAATTCTGCGAGCGGTGCATTGCGCATGAGGTGCACGTTCTTGACCTCGACATAGCAGGGCGCCCGCGCCTCCGATTCCAGCAGAAAGTCCACGCGCGAGTTCTCGCCGTATCTCACTTCGCGGCGGATGCGCTCATATCCCGAGAGCTCAGAGATCGCGCCCGCCGCTATCGCCTCGAACGCGAGCGTATTGGGATGCGCCGTGTTGATGCCGACGAGCTCTACGCCGCTGCCGAGGTCGACTTCGATCAGCTCCCAGCTGTGCGGAAGCTTGCGTTTGACGTTGGCGGAGCGGGAGAGCCATACGCGCGCGCCGGGCGCGGCAAGCCCGATCATGTTGCCGGGATTCGCGCCGTGCACGGTTACGATTTCACCCGAGGGAAGCGCCACATCGGCAAGAAATCGCTTGTAGCGTTTGATCAGTGTGGCCGGTACGAGCGGCTGGGAGAACTGCATGGATTTTAATGGCGCGAATTATGCGACGAACTGGCCCGCGCGGTCCTCGTCGATATGGATGCGCACAATCTCGTCGAACGAGTTCTCGGCCTCAAAGCCAAGCGCACGCGCCCGCTGCGCCTCGATGCGCTGGGGCCAGCCCTCTACAATGCGCGCAATCAGCGGATCGTGCTCGCGCCTGATCCGCGCGGCCACGCGCTCGCCGGCAATGCGCTTGAGCGAGGCGATCTGTTCCGCGACCGTGCAGGACACGCCCGGCATGGAGAGATTAATGCGCGGGCCGAGACGCTCCGGGGCGAGGCCGGCGGCATGGATCAGGAAGCCCACCGCGGCACGCGGGCTTGCATGGGTATGCACCACGGTTTCGGGTACGGGGAGATTGGCCTCCATTCCGGCAAGAGGCTCGCGAATGATCCCCGAAAAGAACCCGGAAGCCGCCTTGTTCGGTTTGCCCGGCCGCACGCAGATCGTAGGCAGGCGAATGCCTATCCCGCTGCAGAAGCCGCGCCGCGTATGGTCCGCGAGCAACAACTCACCGATGGCTTTTTGCGTGCCGTAGGAGGTGAGGGGGGTGAGGTGAAAATCATCCGGAATGGATGGCGGAAACGGCGCGCCGAAAACCGCGATGGAGGAGGTGTAAACGATCCTCGGGCGATAGCCGTTCGTGTTTTTGCGGATGGCCTCGAGCAGCGCCCGGATGCCATCGAGGTTCACGCGATAACCTTTGTCGAAGTCAAGCTCTGCTTCTGCCGAGACAACGCCCGCGAGATGAAAGATCATCTCGGGCCGCGGCGCGATCGCCCTTTCCGCCTCACCGGGGCTAGAGAGATCTGCTGTGACGATATCGAGCACGGCCTGTGCGCGCGCAGGCTTTGGCGCCGCAACCACATCGAGCAAAGTCATTCGCTCAATGGTCTTCCCGTTCAGTCCGCCTTCGTTGAGCAGCCGTTCGGTCAGCTTGCGGCCGATCATGCCCGCCGCCCCGGTAATGAGGATGTGCACGCGCCTTACTCCTTCATCCTGAGCGCCTGTGAAGGAATGATCCGTCATTCCGGCCGAGGCCGCGCGCGCCGACGAGCCAAGTTACGGCGAGTGACCGGCGCACGCACCATAACAAAGGTGCCGCGCTGAGCGCCCGCTTCGCTCGCCAGCGCGGCGTGGCCGAGAGCCGGAATCCATAACCACAACGGCCCGGGGTTATGGATTCCGGGTTCGCCGCTCCGCGGCGCCCCGGAATGACGGCGGTTTTCTTCAAAAACTCTAAGCGATGACGCACAGCACGTCGCATCACCGCGATTTCTTTGCCTCGTTCAA
>JBEVJT010000249.1:0-51298 GCA_040510075.1 Xanthobacteraceae bacterium
GGGACGATTGCGCAATCAGAAGTGGCTCAATCCGAGGTCGAAGGCAGCCGCTGGGAAAAGGCTTTTTACGCGTCCATGGGTAGTCTGTTTGGTGCGCTCTTCGGTTTCGCATTCGGCTTTTTTGCAAGACGGCAAAAAGCGGCCGGTGCAAAGGAGCAGATTGGCGAGCCGGCAATGGAGGCGACCGAGACGTCGGTGCAATGCCAAAGCGTCGAAGCGAAAATCAGCTCACCCGCTCTGTCGCCCGAAACGGCGCTTGAAAACGCATTGGAGGCGCAGGTGGTCGCCATCAATGCAAATGCAGCGCAAAATGAAACGGAATGCGAGGCTGCTCAATCCGTTCCGGAGTCGCCTGAGAAAGTGCCGGCGCCCGCACTGGTGTAATCCTGCAGCACTCCTCCCCCGCTGCACTTGGCGGGGGAGAATGGGCGCGGACGCACGCAGCTTTGGAAAGTTGGCTTCCGATTAGCTCTGCTGTTTGCAGAGTACAGCGATCTGCTTTTCCGCTTCCGACCGGGTCGTAAACGCCTTGTTGCCGATACCGGGTTAACCGGGAGCGAGATGAGATACGCGCGGCAGGAATTTCCGATTACCGCACCAGCACGGCTTCCGCGGCCGCCAACAGGCTGGCCTTGGGATTCTCCGTGCAAAACGAAACAAGCTGCTCCGCCTTCACCTTCAGCTTGTCGATATCGACGACGGTCGGATCCTCTTCATCGGTGTAGTAGCCGTCGAGCCAGGCGGTAACGGTCCAGATGGTCTCCTTGGGAAGCATCGTGAATTGCTTGCAGGTGACATTGGCGAGATCCAGTTTTTGCGGCTCCGCGGCGATCGCGGGCCCGTGAAGCAACAAAAGCAGGGAGATGGCCAGAACGTTGAGCTTCATTGACAGGTTCGCGCCTAAATCAGCCAGCGAAGACTTCTTCGAAGGAATCGGTTGAGTAGCCAATGCGACTATACGCCGCGATGCAGCACCGAGCGCCATCCTAAGCGCTCCAATCCGGCCGAATGGCACCGGACACACCGTCGAAGGCGGAAGGGACGAGTTCGCATACGAGCAAGCGTTCGGGATCGACAGGGCCGGGCATCCCCGCGCGGCCCTTTGGCACCGGCTTGAATCCGGACCGGCCGTAATACGGCTCGTCCCCCACGAGAAGGACAAGGCGATGGCCTTTGCTCCTGGCTTCGTCCAGCGCCCGTTCGATCAATGCGTGCCCGATTCCACGTTCACGAAACGGAGGCTCAACGGCGAGCGGCCCGAGCAGGAGGCCTTTGCACGTGCCAATGCGAATGGGGGAAAGCCGCACCGAGCCGACAAGAAGCGTACCGACCCTGGCGGTGAACGAAAGCTCGTGCCGATGATGCGCCATGGCCTCGCGCAGCCGATAAGCCGTTTTGGCGTAGCGGCCCGGCCCAAAAGTGCGCTCGTGCAGCCGTTCGATAGCGGCCGCTTCTTCCTCGGTTTCGGGTGAGATGGCGAGCGCCAGATCGGTCATTCGGCGGACGACGCATGACGTGTCACCGCGGACCGAACAGAGCGTTTCTTCTCCGTCCTGTGTCGTCGGCCGTCCGTCCTCCCCATCGTGCCGCTGAGGAAGGCCGCAACCGCCGGCTTTCGGGCAAGCTGCGCGAGATCCTCCGTCGAGGGGAGCTGCGGCTTGTCGCGCACCGCGTCCACCATGCACAGAAAACCCAGTGGCTCATCCACGGCGGCGCGAAACTGATGCCAAGTCAGCGGTGGCACGGTGACGAGGTCACGCACCTCGACCGCGCTTACGCGCTCGCCGACGAGGCAATGGCCGCGCCCCCGCAGGATCAGCACGGCATGCATGTGCTCGTGCCGCTCGAGCGTGGAAAAGCCTTCCGGCGCGATCTCGAAATAGCGCAGCTCGGCATGCAGGTCGGGATCCCGGAACAGCACTTGCCGCGTGATCGCCTTGTAGAGCGCGCGTGCATCTTCTTTGTATGGAAGCTCGTCCACGCCTTCCCAGCGGTAGTCCCGGGCCTTGCGTATTGTTTTTCGATCGCTGCTCATGAGTCACATGACAGATGTCAGAGGAGCAGGGCTCTTGAAAGGGCTCATCCTCCTGTCCTCTGTCGTCCGTTCTCCGTTCTCTTCCTATTGTATGGATATTGGCGCACCTCGGCTACGAAGCCCGCAGCCGCTTGCGTGAGGTCGCGCGCTTCCAGCAGGGCCCCGCCGATCAGCAACATGGCGTCTGCGCCGTAAAAATCGAGCATCTCGCGAACGCGTCCGACACTCATGCCGCCCGCCGGCACCGGCGCGCAGGGCCGCAGGTTGTCGCGTTCCTCCAAAGCCGCGGTCGCGATGGCCAGGCAGGTCTCCTGCGAATAACCGAAGCGCCCGCCGTAATTGGGAAAAATGACTGCGTCGGCCCCGAACAGCCGGAACAGTTTGCCAAACAGCAGGGCGGGGTTGATGCGGGCAGCGCCTGCCAGTGCAGGATGGGCAAAAAAAGCCAGCTCGGGATTTTCGCGCACAAGGCAGTGGAAGTTGGAAACGCCTGCGATCATCGGCGCAAGCATGACCGCACGCACGTCATGCGAGGCAGCAAGGCGAACCTGGCGCCGCATCGTATCAAGATCGCCGGATACGCTCGGCACATAAGGTGTTTCTCTGCCGTGCGTGCGGCCGATCGCACTTAAGGCAGCGGTGACAGCTTCGATCCGGTCGGCAAATGTCGAATAGGACTGGTCCGCAAGCCCATGGTCATCCTTCACGTAATCGATGCCGCCCGCTGCAAACCGTTGCGCCAGCTCCGCGAGCCTCGCGGCGACAACGCCTTGCGGTTTAAGCGGCGAGCAGGTCAAGGCGCGCGCGGAAGCCCCCACGCGCGTGCGCAACCCATGCAGCCCGTGCCGGGGACCGGCAAAATGAGCAACGAGGGCAGCGGGCAGCTCGACGTCATGCAGCACCACGTCTTTCTGCAGCGACGTGTTGCCGTAAAGCATGTTCATCAGCTGTCCGGCGTCGTGCCCCACAGTTTCGGCAGCCAACGAGATCTCGACCTCATACAGGTGATCGGATTTTTCACTGATCCCTTCCACGCGGCCGACGATTTGCGAGCGGACGAAGTCGTCATCCACCGCGGCAAGCGGCATTTCGATGCTTTGCTCATTGGCGATGGCGCGCGCACGCGCCTCGACCGCGCACGCATCGGAATGGAGGCGATAGATCGCTCTAACGCGGGGCACGGATCAGAGGACAGAGGAGGGACGACAGAGGACGGATGACGGCCGGCAGAGCGCGTTTTTATACAAAAACACTCCTATCCTCTTCTGATCTCTGTCCTCTGTCCTTCATCTTCCGTCTTCCGCCTTGAGAGCCGCCTTGAGAGCAGATGCCAGCCGGCGAGCGCCCCACCAAGCAACAAGATTCCGGCTATTCCGACCAGGAATGCTCCGGACATCCAAAGCACCACAAAGGCCGAGATGGCTGCCACGACCATCGGCCGCACGAACCTGCGAAGGCTCTGCCGCAGCCTCGATCGCACCTGCGCGCTGCTGCGCGCGCGCGGGCCGGTCTGTGCCGCGCTGAGATTGTCGTTCGCGGCAACCGGATGGAGGAGCGCGCTCGCTCGCTTTATCCTTGTAGGCTTCATTGCCCTCAGCATGCGTAAGGCCGCAACTGCAGGATACTAGACCAGCTTACGGTCGGAGAAAACGTTTCCTCGCGGCTAGAGCAGGATGATTTTTCTTCGCCATCCCGCTTTTTGTGAAGCATGATCTTTTCCGAAACCGGTTAGCCCCTTTTCGGGATCATGCTCTGATCACCAGGCTTCGGTCTTTGGTGCCCCTGCGAAGATTTCGCGAATGCGGGTGCGGGTCGCAGGTGTGGTATCGCCGGGCAGCGCATCTATTGGAAAAAAGCCGCGCGCGACGATTTCACGGTCTGCGACAGGCACGGCCGCCATGCGGAAATCGCGCACCACATACAACGCAACATGATCGCGGCGCGATACTTGGGAGTTGAAGAAGACGCCATGCAGCTCAGGGGCACCGGTGACTTCGATATGGCCTTCCTCGAGCAATTCGCGCGCCAGCGCCTGGCGCAAGGTCTCGCCCGCCTCCACTCCGCCGCCAGGCAGATGCCATCCGCTCAGATAACTGTGCTTGACGAGGAGAACGCGGCTGCTCTCGTCCGTCACGAGCGCGCGGACACCAAGCGTCATTGGCCGCGCGAAGCGCCAGTAGGCGTGCAGAACGCGCCGGAGCATGGGCTCGAACGCGCGGCGGATCGCAGGAAGCATTGCCGGGGCCGCCTCGAATTGCCTCTTTAGAACGTCTCTAATATAAAATTGCACGCTGTCCTATGCGCTGTTGGCGCTTTTCCCGTGGGGGGGCGATTTGAAGCGGTTTGCCGATCTTTCCGAACAGGAAGTCATCGCCCTCGCCATCACGAACGAGGAAGAGGATAGCCGGATCTATCGCGGTTTCGCAGAGGGATTGCGCGAGCAATATCCGGCCTCGGCCAAGGTGTTCGACGAAATGGCGGAAGAAGAGGTCCGCCACCGGACCAGCCTCTACGATCTCTATCGCGGAAAATTCGGCGAATACCTGCCGCTCATTCGCCGCCAGGACGTCAAGGGGTTCGTGCAGCACAAGCCGCTCTGGCTCGTGCGTCCGCTCGGGCTCGACGAGGTGCGCAAATACGCAGAGAACATGGAATTCGAGACGGCGCGGTTCTACCGCAAGGCAGCGGCTTCAGCCCGGGACGCTTCCATTCGGCAGCTTCTCGTCGAGCTTGCCGAGGCCGAGGATGCGCACGAGAGCCTCGCGCATCAGCTTGGCGAAAAGCTCCTGACCAAGAGTACCCGCGCGAAGGAGGACGAAGCCGCACGGCGCATGTTCGTGCTGCAATATGTGCAGCCGGGACTCGCTGGTCTGATGGACGGCTCAGTGTCCACGCTGGCTCCGCTGTTTGCGGCGGCCTTCGCGACTCATGATACGTGGGCGACCTTTCTGGTGGGCCTCGCGGCATCGGTCGGTGCCGGAATATCGATGGGATTTGCCGAGGCGCTTTCCGACGACGGCTCGCTGACCGGGCGAGGAGCGCCGCTCGTGCGCGGCACGGTCTGCGGGCTGATGACCGCACTTGGCGGACTGGGCCACACGCTTCCTTACCTCATTCCCAATTTCTGGACCGCGACCGTGATTGCGATTGCGGTCGTTGCGGTGGAGCTCGCGGCAATCTCGTACATTCGCAACCGCTTCATGGATACGCCGCTCCTTGCGGCGACATTTCAGGTTGTCGTCGGAGGGGTTCTGGTCTTTGCGGCCGGGATTTTGATCGGCAGCTCGTGAACGCGTCGCGGCATCCTGATATTTGGATAGCGCTTCTTGTCCGCCTATAGGTTTGTGGAACCGGCGAGCGCAGGCTCATTGCTGATGGGTAACGGCAGGCATCACAGGGAAATGGCAAAATCCAGCATTGCGTTTCACAATCTGAGGGGACTTACCATCCTGTTGGTCGTGGCGTTTCACTCAGTCATGGCCTACCTCGCCTATAATCCGGCTCCTCATCCGCATTACGAAATGCCTCCCCTGTTCAGCGATGCCCACCGCTGGATCGGCTTCGATCTATTCTGCGCTACCCAGTACGTCTTTCTCATGCAGCTCATGTTTCTGCTCTCGGGGCTGTTCGTATGGCCCAGTCTCGTGCGCCGGGGCGGCACCAGTTTTCTGTACAACCGATTCCTGCGCCTCGGCGTGCCCTTCGTGCTGGGCCTTTATTTGCTGATCCCCGCCGCCCACGTCCCGGTCTATCTGCTTACCGCGCGTGATCCGACTTTGGCCGGATACTGGACGCAATGGACTTCGCTGCCCGTCTGGCCGATCGGGCACCTGTGGTTCCTGTCCGCCCTCCTGGCGCTCGATGTGGCCGCCGCCGCGCTCTACTGGTTTGCGCCAGCTGGTGCCGAGCAGCTCGGCCGCCTATCTGCGAACGCCAAAGACCATCCGCTCCGCTATTTCTTTGCGTTGCTGGCGATCTCCGCCGTGGCCTATGTGCCGCTTTCACTGAAGTTTCAGCCGTGGCAGTGGACGCATATTGGGCCATTTGAATTTCAGACCAGCTACGTGCTGATGTACGTGGTCTACTTCTTCGCGGGCCTCGGCATCGGCGCATTCGGACTGGAGGCAAGCCTTTTCTCCGCGGCCGGAAGGCTCCCCCAGTGCTGGAAGATCTTCACGATAAGTGCGATTGCGGGGTTCTGTCTGTGGATCAGCGCGGCTGCGGCCAGCACAGTAGGAAACATACACTCGGCGGCAATCGAGTTGACCGCCTCGATTGGTTTCGTCATCGCATGCACGAGCGCCTGCTTCGCGTTGCTGGCCACTTTCCTGCGCTTCTCGACCCGGCCGTCTTCAATCCTGACCCGGTTGGGGGACAACGCCCTGGGCATCTATTTCTTTCATTTGTTCTTCACGGTCTGGCTCCAGTACCTGCTGCTCGATCTGCCGCTTTTCGCAGTCATCAAGGCGGCGCTCGTGTTCACGGGCGCGGTGGCAGCAAGCTGGGCTGCAGCGGTCGGGGTTTGGCGCGCTCTGCTTACGATCGGCCTTTTGCGCGAACCCTCAGCCCCCGCCCCCGCGCGCCCCTCCGTCTAGCGAGCGGAGCGCCGTCGCCTCCGGCATCAAATTGCGATTGTGTCCAACGGTGTTCTCGTGTTGAGCTGGGCTGCAGCCGCGGGTGTATCCCGCGCGGGTCGAACCGAGCGGGTTGCTGCCGGGACGATCGCCGGCAATCCGCGGTTCGACCCGCGAGTTCGCGCGAAGCAACCTGTGGAGCGGTTCCGGTTGAGCATTCGGTGAGGCTCGCATGGGGCTCGATGAAACCCTGAGCTGGCCGTTCTTCGAGAGCCCTCACCGCGAATTTGCGGCGGCGATCACGCGCTGGGCGGACGGCTTTTCATTTCCGCAGGACGATGTCGATGCCGCCTGCAGGGCGCGGGTGCGGGCGCTCGGAGAGGCCGGCTTCCTCTCACCCGTCGTCGCCGTCGAACATCTGCATTCATCGCTCGACGTGCGCACACTCTGCCTCGCGCGCGAGATCCTGGCCGCGCGCGACGCGCTTCTCGACTTTGCCTTCGCCATGCAGGGATTGGGCTCAGTGCCGATCTCGCTGTTTGGGACGCCCGCCCTGCAGCGGCGTTACTTGCCCGATGTGACGGCCGGCAAGTCCATCGCCGCTTTTGCCTTGTCGGAGCCAGACGCAGGATCGGATGTCGCGGCTCTGACGACGCGCGCCGTGTCCGATGGTCCCGCGCATGTGCGCATCGATGGCACGAAGGCGTGGGTTTCCAACGGCGGCATTGCCAATCATTACGTGATGTTCGCGCGCACCGGCGAAGGCAACGGTGCCAAAGGGCTATCCGCATTTGTGGTCGATGCCGACACGCCCGGATTGCAGATAGCCGAGCGCATCGAGGTCATCGCGCCACATCCGCTCGCCACGCTGACGCTCGAAGGCGCGCGCGTGCCGCTGGCAAACAGGCTCGGGGCAGGCGGCGATGGATTCAAAGTGGCCATGGCGAGCCTCGACGTTTTCCGTCCCACCGTCGGTGCCGCCGCGCTCGGCTTTGCGCGGCGCGCGCTCGATGAAATGCTCGAGCGTTCCACCACGCGAAAACTGTTCGGCGCGCCCCTTGCCGAGCTCCAGCTTACCCAGTCAGCGATCGCGGAAAGCGGAACCGACATCGACGCCGCAGCACTCCTGGTCTATCGCGCAGCATGGAGCAAAGACCGAGGTGTCGCTCGCGTCACCAGAGAGGCGGCCATGGCGAAATTGTTCGCAACCGAAAGCGCGCAGCGCGTAATAGACCGCGCGGTCCAGGTGCACGGCGGCCTCGGCGTGACCAAGGGGGTGCCGGTCGAGAGGCTCTACCGGGAAATACGGGCGCTGCGCATCTATGAAGGCGCAAGCGAGGTGCAGAAGATCGTGATTGCCCGTGAGCTCCTGCGCGCGCGCGCCAAGTCCTCCGCCATGGCGGCGGAGTAGAGAACGGGAGGTGTGTTTGGCTCAAGGCTCGTCCCGCACGCAGGCGGGACATCGGATGCTGCAACCGGCTCGCTGGTCGCAGGCGCGCGGCCTTGCTCACGGCGTGCTTGCCAGCGGGCAGATGGTCTTCGTCGCCGGGATGCTCGGGGCGGATGAACAAGGCCGGCTGGGCGACGGGTTTATCGCGCAAGCCAGGCAGGCGCTCGAGAACATCGTGACCGTGATTGCGGAAGCGGGCGGATCGCCCCAGCATATCGTGCGCCTCACGTGGTATGTTTGCGACATGGACGAGTATCTGTCGCAACGCAGCGCGCTCGGCGTTGCCTATCGTGAAGTGATCGGCCGCCATTTCCCGGCCATGGCGGTCGTCGAGGTCAATCGGCTGGTCGAGCGCGACGCACGCCTCGAGATCGAGGCAACCGCCGTGTTGCCGTGCGTTGAGACGAACAAAATATAGGGAGGATTCCATGTCCTATGGCCTTCAGGACTTCGTGCAGGATTGCCGGTCCATTCTCGCGCGCGATGGCGGGCCAAGCGGGCGCGAACAGGTTCGCCAGCGGCTCGAGCGGCTGCTCGCCAACCAGGGCTTCATCCAGCAATACTGCGGAGAGGAGGCGCCCCAGGGGCTCAAGCTGCTCTACGAGGACCCCGAGCTCGGGTTTCAGATCCTTGCCCATATTAATGACAAGGCGCGCGTATCTCCGCCGCACGATCACGGTGACTCATGGGCGATTTACGGCCAGGCCACGCACCATACCGAAATGACTGAATGGGAACGCGAGGACGACGGAAGCAGTCCCGGCGAGGCGTGCCTGAAGGCAGTCAAGAAGTACCGACTCCTGCCGGGGCAGGCCGGCATCTATCAGGAGGGCCGCATCCATTCCATCGATTATCCCGACGGCGCGCGCTTCGTGCGCGTGACCGGGACGAATCTGGACAACATCGACCGCGTGCGTTTCGACCTCGCCAGCGGCAAGGTGCACCCGATGACACCGCAACGTGCCACGTGAGGCAGAGCTGCAGTCTGGCGAGACGCTTCCCTCTCCCGGCCGAAGTTGAATTTACCCGACTTCAGCTGGAGCGGGAGCGCGCTGGTTTCTGCCGCCTTCCATGAAGTTCCTCTCAAGCGAAAGCAGACGATGCAGCGCGTAAGCCCGCATGCGCTCAAGGCCATGCACGATGATGGAGAAGAGCTCGCGCTCGTCGATTTGCGCGAAGAGCTGACATTCTCGCGTGGCCATCTCCTGTTCGCCCGCTGCATCCCGTTGAGCCGGCTCGAGCTTGAGTTTCCTCGCCTCGTGCCGCGGCGGAGCACGCGCGTCGTCCTCTGCGACGAAAACGACGGTCTGATCGAGCGCGCCGGCTCCCTGCTCGCCTCGTCGGGCTACGTCAATCTGCAGGCGCTGGCCGGCGGGATCGAAACCTGGAGCGAGGCCGGGTTCGAGCTGTTCTCGGGCGTGAATGTCCCAAGCAAAGCGTTCGGCGAGTTCATCGAGCATGCGAGCGCAACCCCCAGCATCGCACCCGAGCAGCTGCACCGTCTCCTGTGCGAGAATGCCGATGTCGTCGTGCTGGACAGCCGTCCATTCGACGAATATCGGCGCGTTTGCATCCCGACGGCAGTGAACGTCCCCGGCGCCGAACTGGTGCTTCGGGTGCGCGATATGGCACCTTCGCCGCATACCACGGTCGTGGTGAACTGCGCCGGGCGTACGCGCAGCATCATCGGCGCGCAGTCATTGATCAATTCCGGTGTGCCGAACCGGATCGTAGCGCTGCGCAACGGCACCATGGGCTGGTCGCTCGCTGGTTACGAATGCGAGAGGGGAAAAACCGCGCAGGCGCCAAGCGTCAGCGCGTATGCGCTTGCCTGGGCAAAATCCGCTGCCGGACGGGTGGCGCGGCAGTGCGGAATCGAACGCATCGACCTCGCTACGCTTTCGCGATTTGCGCAAGACGGGGCGCGCACGCTCTATCTGTTCGACGTGCGCAGCCCGGTCGAATATCAGGCGGGACATCTCAGCGGCGCGCGCTCCGCCCCGGGTGGCCAGCTGATGCAAGCGACGGACCACTACGTGGGGACGCTCGGCGCCCGCATCGTGCTGGTCGATGAGCACGAGGTGCGCGCGCTCATGACGGCCTCGTGGCTGCGTCAGATGGGCTGGCGCGATGTTTTCACCCTCGCCGAGAGAGGCAGCGAAACGGAGGCGCCAAGCGCTCCTGTTTTGGGTCCACCGCCGCCCGATGAACTGGGGATCTCATGCGCGGAGCTCGGGCGTTTGCTGGAGGCGCATGCAGCGACGGTGATCGACCTTTCGCTCAGCCGCGATTACCGCCGAGGGCACATTCCCGGCGCCTGGTTTGCGATCCGTTCGCGTCTCTCGCACGCGCTCAAGAAGGTCCGGCCACGCGGCACGCTCGTGCTGACCTCGGATGATGGCGTAGTCGCGGGCTTGGCATGCCGGGAGGCGGCTGGTCTCTCCGAAATGCCGGTGCGCTATTTGCTTGGCGGCAACGCGGACTGGAAAAAAGAGGGTCGTCCGCACAGTTCTGAGCCGATGCTGATGGCTGATGAGCCGCTTGACACTTGGCTCAAGCCCTACGAGCGACCGAACGAAACGCGAGCGGCGATGCGCGACTATCTGGCGTGGGAAATCGACCTGCTCGCCCGTATTGGACGCGACGGCTCCGCGCATTTTCATCACGTTCCGATATAAGCAGCGCCTTGCGCGCTTTTTCGCAATTAAGGAACTTGCCGGAACAGTTGCGGGTTGAATCCATACGATTTGAGAAGGAGAATCGGCATGATGGACACCCGGGATGATGCTCCTGCCGAGCCACAGCGCGGAACGAGCAGGCGCCAAGCGATCTGGAGCTGGGCTGTTGCGATTGTGCTCGTGCTTGGGATGGGTCTCATGTTCTACGGTATCAATGCGCGCCAGAGCGTGCAGACCGCCGCCAAGCAGCCGGCCATCATGGCCGCGCCTGCCCCGGCCGCGGGCGTTCCGCGCCCGAGCTCCGAAACCACTACGGGACAGCGGCTCCCCGCACCGGAAACGACCGGCAGGTCTCAGTAATCAGTGATCAGCAACCAGTGCTGAGAGAGATCACGCGGTCGATCCGTACCGATCCCTGATTTATGATCCCTGAGATGTGCGCTTGTGGTGGTCGTGGAGAAATTTCGCGAGCTGCTCGCGCAGCATCTCATCACGTTCGGTTTGGTGGCCGAGGCGAACGGCGCGCTCGAATAACTGCTCCTGAAGCGGCTGCGGCAGGTCACTCCAAAGCGCGATCACCGCCTGACCCAGGACATGGACAAAGCGGTCGTCACTTTCCGGGCTATTCATGGCCATGTTCTCCAGGCTGCTTCTTTCAGGCTTGGCTCTAGTCGCGCGCATAGCCAATGAGCGGCCTTTTCTTGCGCCCAAGCAGGATCAGGATGCCCCCCACTATGGCAAGCACGAGGAACGCAGGCTGATCGAGAAAATAGCGTTGCACTACGCCTTGCCAGAACCAATGCCCTACGAGGCGGTCCACGAGCGGCTGCAGTGCGGAAAGCGAGCTTTGATGAATATTGGCCCAGGCCGAGCCCACAGTGCTCAGGTAAAGCGTCTGATCGGCAATCGATTTCGTGCCGTCATAGACCAGGAAGATGAAGCCCAGGGCGAGCAACAAAAGCCCGAGAAATCGAAGAATGAAACGAATCATCCCGCCGCCGCTCTGTGCTCCGGACTGCGCACCTTCGATTAGCTCTATCCCGCTTGGCATTCAATAACGCGCGTTGTCGCTATCCTCCCCGCAAAGGTGAAACGAAGCCGGGGAGGGGGACCGCGCGTCAACACGCTGGATGGGCTTTTGCAGGTGCCATATGGATTGTGTGCTCTTTCATCGCATCGCTTCGCGCATTTTTCTGGCGACCAATTCAGGCTAGGCTTCGCCGATAACACAAAAGCTGACGGATTTCGCTTTGGCTCGATGCGACTGCTAAGAGATCGAAATGGCTCCGAAGAATAGCACCGGCACTGGTCGTCCTGTTTTCACGGATCAGGAAGCCTTGCTGTTCCACAGCCAAGGCCGTCCCGGCAAGCTCGAAGTGGTGGCGACCAAGCCCATGGCCACCCAACGCGATCTGTCGCTCGCCTATTCTCCTGGTGTTGCGGTGCCCGTGCTTGCCATTGCCCAGGACGAAGCGAGCGCGTACGATTACACGACCAAGGGCAATTTCGTTGCGGTAATCACCAATGGCACGGCCATTCTGGGGCTTGGCAATCGCGGCGCGCTTGCGGCGAAGCCGGTCATGGAAGGCAAAGCGGTGCTGTTCAAGCGCTTTGCGGATATCGATTCCATCGATCTCGAAGTCTCGACCGAGGATGCCGAGGCATTCATCAATTGTGTCAAGCTCCTGGGCAAGAGCTGGGGCGGCATCAACCTCGAGGATATCCGCGCGCCCGAGTGTTTCATCATCGAGCAGCAGTTGCGCGAGCTCCTCGACGTGCCGGTTTTTCACGACGATCAGCACGGTACCGCGATCATTGCTGCAGCCGGGCTGATCAACGCGCTCGATCTCACCGGCCGCGACATCAAATCGACCAAGCTAGTCTGCAACGGGGCAGGGGCGGCCGGCATTGCCTGCCTCGAACTGCTCAAGGCGATCGGATTTACGCCGGAAAACATAGTCCTCTGCGACAGCAAGGGCGTCGTGTATCAGGGCCGTACCGAGGGCATGAACCAGTGGAAATCCGCGCATGCGGTGAAAACATCGGCGCGTAGCCTTGCGGAGGCGATGGCTGGTGCGGATGCATTCTTCGGCGTCTCGGTCAAGGGTGCGGTCACCCAGTCCATGGTGAAATCCATGGCGGAGAAGCCAATCATTTTTGCCATGGCCAATCCGGATCCCGAGATCAGCGTCGAGGAAGTCGCGGAAGTCCGCAGCGATGCGATCATCGCCACCGGGCGCTCCGACTATCCCAACCAGATCAACAACGTGCTTGGATTTCCGTACATCTTCCGTGGGGCGCTCGATGTGCGTGCGACATCCATCAATATGGAGATGAAGATCGCTGCGGCGCGTGCGCTGGCCGAGCTCGCCCGCGAGGACGTGCCTGATGAGGTCGCCGTCGCCTACGGCGCGCGCCCGAAATACGGGCCCGACTACATCATTCCTGTTCCGTTCGATCCGCGGCTGATCTCGCATGTGCCGCCTGCGATCGCACGCGCGGCGATGGACACCGGAGTGGCGCGGCGGCCGATCGTGGACATGGACGGATATCGGGCGCAGTTGCGCTCTCGGCGCGATCCGGCCGCAGGTTTTCTGCAGCGCATATACCAGCGGCTTCGCCGCCGTCCGCAGCGTGTCGTGTTTGCGGAGGGCGAGGAGGAGCAGGTGATCCGCGCGGCGGCGAGCTTTGTAGCGCAAGGCCTGGGCACGGCGCTCCTCGTCGGTCGCGAAGAGCGCGTGCGCGAGACCGCCCGGCAGCAGGGAATCGAGCTCGGCGAAGGCATCGAGATCATCAATGCGCGCCTGTCACATCGCAATGCGACTTATGCCGCCTACCTCTACGAACGATTGCAGCGTCAAGGATTCCTGCAACGCGACTGCCACCGTCTGGTCAATCAGGACCGCAATCATTTTGCCTCCTGCATGGTGGCACTGGGCGATGCCGATGCCATGGTCACGGGAGTGACGCGCAATTTCTCGCTCGCGCTGTCGGACATCCGCCGTTGCATTGATCCCAAGCCTGGCCATCGGGTGATCGGCGCTTCATTGGTGCTGGCGCGCGGGCACACCGTGCTCGTCGCGGATACTGCGGTGACCGAGTTGCCCGATGCCCAGACGCTCGCGGAAATTGCGGTAGAGGCGGCGGGAGTGGCGCGCCGCTTCGGATACGAGCCGCGCCTCGCTTTGCTTGCCTTTTCCACCTTCGGCCAGCCGCCCGGAGAACGCGCTGCTCTTGTGCAGGGCGCGGTCCGCATTCTCGACCAGCGGCGCGTCGATTTCGAATACGATGGCGACATGGCGGCCGACGTGGCGCTCAATATGGAGCTGCGCGAAGCCTACCCGTTTTGCCGTCTCTCCGGTCCGGCAAACGTGCTCATCATGCCGGCCTTTCATTCCGCGTCCATCTCCACCAAGCTGCTGCAGCAACTGGGGGGCGCAACCGTGATCGGCCCGATCCTGGTTGGCCTCGATCGGCCGGTGCAGATCGTGCCGCTGTCGTCCAACGATGCTCAGCTGGCGAACATGGCAGCGCTTGCCGCTTTCAATGTGAGTGGATGAATCGTCTTCGGTGCTTATAGGAGAACTCATGAACCGCAACAGATTGCGCGGCGTCATCGCTGCGATCGCGACAGCCGTCGACCCAAACGGCGCTCCGGACATCGGTCGCTCGGTGGCGCTCGCCCGTTATCTGCTCGCGAACGGCTGCGACGGGCTCAATGTGCTCGGCACAACCGGGGAGGCGACCTCCTTCTCCGTCGAGCAACGCAAGGCAGTGATGTCCGCGTATCGAGACGAAGGCTTGCCCCTGGAGCGCTTGATGGTCGGCACCGGCGCCGCTGCAGCGACCGACGCCATAACACTGACCCGACATGCCGCCGAGCTTGGCTTTGCCGGAGCGCTGCTGCTGCCGCCATTCTATTACAAGGGAGTGCCGGATGACGGGCTGGTCGCTTATATCGAGCGGATCATGAGCGCCACCGCGGATCGACCCATTCCGATCTATCTCTATCACTTTCCGGCGCAATCAGGGTTGCCATGGCACATCGCGTTGATCAAGCGCTTGCTCGGTCAGTTCGGAAACAGGCTCGCTGGGCTCAAGGATTCCTCAGGCGACATGAATTATGCGCGGGAGGCGGCGCGCATCGGTCAAGGTTTCGATGTCTATCCTTCGACCGAGGCGGTACTAATAGAAGCGCGCGCGGGGGGATTTGCCGGCTGCATTTCGGCAACCGCCAATCTCAATGCCGATCTCTGCGCCCTGGCCTGGGATAGCGGCGAGGAGGAGGCCCTCGCCGCTGCGGTAAGAATCCGCAAGCTTTTTGACGGCAAGCCGCTGGTTGCGGGCGTAAAAGCCGCGCTCGCGCATATTCATGACGATGCGAATTGGGCGCGCGTGCAGCCACCGCTCGTGGCCTACGACGAGCCGGCGCGCAAGGAGATCGCGAGCGCCTATGATGCCATTCGAGCCCGCGTGACGAGCCCGGCTGAACAGGTCGCGAGTCGATCCGAAGGAGCCAAGCGGGTCGCAGCGCGTTGACGCTCTTCTGCCGGGCGCCTATAAGCGCCGCTTCACTTCGACAACGAGCTTCAGGGCCGCGTCCGGCGCGGCATAACAGGAATGCCGAATACCACTTCCGCTCGCAAAACTACCCGCAAGATCACGCGCCGCACTGCGATCAATAAGGCTCGTCGCTCGCTCTTGCGCACGGTCATGCGCAAAGTCGAGGAAGCGATTACAGCTGGTGACCGCAGCAGCGCTCTCTCGGCCTTAAAGGAGGCCGAGCCGGTAATTGTGCGCTCGGCGCAAAGGGGCATCATCCACCGTAACACCGCCAGCCGCAAGATTTCGCGCTTGACGCACCGGGTATCAGCAATCAGTTGATCATGTTATCTGCAATCAGGAGTTCAGGTCTCACCTGATTGCTGATTCAGTATTTTTAATTCTTGATTCCTGGAGTCTCACACCTGATCCATCATAGACCGGCAATGCGCGAATGCGGTTGCCGGTGGCGGCGAAAATCGCATTGCACAGCGCCGGCGCAAGCGGCGGGACGGGCGGCTCACCCACTCCGCCCCAGAAGCCGCCGCTTGGCACAATCACCGTCTCGACCATGGGCGCTTCGGCCATCCTGATCATCTGATAGTCGTGAAAGTTCGACTGCTCCACCGCGCCATCCTTGATCGTGATTTCACCATACAGGGCGGCGGTCAGAGCATAAACAATGCCGCCCTGTACCTGCATTTCAATCGACATCGGATTGACGATGTGTCCGCAGTCGAGAGCCGAAACGACGCGATGGACCCGCACGCGTCCTCCCTCGACAGCGAGCTCGACAACCTCAGCGCAGATGCTGCCACAGGCATTGTCGAAGGCGATGCCGCGGGAGACACCGGCCGGAGCAGGCAAGTCCCAACCTGCCTTCTGTGCTGCGGCGTCCAGTACGGCGAGAGACGTCGGCTGATTGTGCAACAAGCGCCGGCGGTACACATAGGGATCAATACCTGCCGCATGGGCCATCTCGTCCACGAAGCTTTCCCGGTAGAACGCGTTCTGGGTGAAATTGATTGCCCGCCAAGGCCCGACCGGGACCGTCGTTTTGCAAATGGCACAGTCGACGAGATAATTCGCCACGTCGTAGGGCATCTCGTCGGCCAGCCCGCTGACAAAGCTCCTGTCCACCAGCCTTTTGCCAAGCGGTGCCCCCAAGAACCCCATCAGTGACGGCCCGGAAAGTCTTATCGACCAGGCAAGGGGCATTCCGTCCGGCGCGAGGCCGGCGACGAGGCGCGCCATTCCGCACGGGCGGTACCAATCGTGCTGGATGTCTTCCTCGCGGGTCCAGATCAGCTTCACCGGCTGCTTGACCTCTTTCGCAATCAGCACTGCCTGCCGCACGTATTCCTGCAGCGGAGCGCGCCGCCCGAACCCTCCGCCGAGCGCGGTGCGGTGAACGACGACTTTCTCGCGCGGCACACCGGCAGCCGCTGCCGCATTGGCGAGCGCAGTCGCCGCATCCTGCGTGGGAACCCAGATCTCGACACCATCCGCCTTGACGTGCGCCGTGCACGTCTGCGGCTCCATGGTGGCATGGGCAAGGAATGGAACGCTGTAGTCTGCCTCGATCCGCCGTGCAGCGGTCGCCAGCGCCGCCGTTACGTCGCCGCGCGCACGACCGATTTGGGCATGCGCTGCCCCAAGCCCTCCACGCACGAGCGTCGTGATGGTCTCGGTCGAAACCTCGGCATTGCCGCGCGCGTCCCACGTGACTTTCAGCACCTCAGCCGCACGCTTGGCCTGCCACCAAGACTCCGCGACCACTGCCACCGCATCGGCCATGCGCACGACCTGGCGCACGCCGCGCATTCCTGCGACCGAACTCTCGTCGACGTCCTGCAAGCTTCCATGGAACGTGGGACACTGCACGATTGCGGCGTAGAGCATGTGCGGCAGCGCGACATCGATGCCGTAGACCGTCCTGCCTGTTACTTTATCGGGCACATCAAGGCGCCGCCGCGGCGTGCCGACAAGCTTCCATTCGCTGGGATTCTTCAGCGTCACCTTATCGGGAATCGGCATCTTCGCGGCGTCTTGCGCGACTTCGCCGAAGGTCACGCTACGCGCACTGCCGCGATGAGTTATCGTACTGGTTTGCGCATGACATTCTGAAGGAGCCACACCCCATCGAGCCGCCGCTGCGGCGAGCAACATTTCGCGTGCTGCCGCGCCCGCCTGGCGTAGATATTGCTGCGAAAAGGCGATCGAACGGCTAGCGCTGGTCGACAAATCTCCCCAGGCGCCGTTTCGGCGCAGGTTTTCCTGCGGGGATACAAACTCCGTCCGCACCGAGTTCCAGTCGCACTCGAGCTCCTCTGCAACGAGCATGGCAAGAGCGGTGAGTACGCCCTGACCCATTTCGGATCTCGCCGTTCGAACCATGACCGTATTGTCAGGGGCAATCGTCACCCAGCAGGTTATTTCCCACGGGCCCTCGATGGCGTGCGAAGCTACGTTCGGAATGCCAAAGAGAAAACCGCCTGCCGCGCCCGCGCTTCCGATGAGAAAGGCACGCCGATCAAGCTCAGCCAAGTGCTGCTGCTCAGTGGTCATGGTGCGAGACCGTTTGCCAGCCTCGATACAAAATTGAAAGGCAGCTGCCGGTTCCCGCGACCAGCTTCACAATCGGTGTGTGCGAGCTGCTCTCTCATCAGCAATAATGCCCAAGCTCGCCATGTGGCGGCGGCAATGCGTCGAAGCCCGCATATATGACGGAATTGCAACATTTATGTACACCTGATCTAATTTTCGGCGAGGGTTACCCTGCATTTCCGCGCATGGAATCGGCTTTTTCCAGAACAGGTTAAATGGAAAGGAGGCATCAGGGGTTGGAATATTCGCAATTTGCGCGTGTGCAGCGCATGCATCCGAGACGCGGCGTGACGGCTTGGCGGCAGAACGCGGCTACGCTGCATTTCACCCGATTACGCATTTCTGCTCAAGCACTTATCTATTAGCTGCCGCGCGCAAAGCGTGTAATTAGCGAGTTGAAGGGCTTCATCTGTCGCGTGCTGCATTTGCGCGGCATTGCAGGGGGTCGCGAGCGTGCTATTTTGATCTGCCGCCGGCCCGCCGGGGGTTCTCAGTAAAAGGTTCGTATTCGAGCTCATCGGAGATGAGAACAGGTGCATTTTGCCTGCGTCATGTCGAATCTCGCCGTGAGTAAGCTTGCGGAACTTTGAACTCCACTTCCGATGGCGTCGGCTTTTACTGAATTGCCACCCGAACTGGGTGGAAATACTTGCCTGCTTCTGTGTTAAGCCGCGCATTGGGCGCGAATTCGTGAGGGGGAGACCGAAAATGCCGGGCCAAAAGCAGCAACGGCTTCTGGAGTTTGCCGCCTGGCATTTCTACGGAGCCTCCTCGCACGCCATCACTGCTGCGTGTGGACCTCCGCCGCGTTGAGAAACCCATCCTCGCAGGCGTTCTCCCTTTCTTAGCTTCAGTCTTGTCGCAACGCGTCGTTGCTTTCCAGCGGTTCGATGTCCCGTGGCGTCCTCAGTCTCCGCGTTCATCCCAATTCTCTCATGAGCAAGGGCATGGTCAATCCGGATCAGCAGACGTGGACGCGCGTTCGCGAACGGCTTCGCGCGGAGGTCGGAGACGACATTTATCTGAGCTGGTTCGCGCGCATGGAGCTTGAGAGCAGCGAAGGCGAGACCGTCAAGCTGTCCGTGCCCACCCGCTTCCTCAAGAGCTGGATCCAGTCGCACTATGCGGAAAAGGTTCTGACCTGCTGGCAGTCGGAAAATCCAGGGTACTCGCGCATCGAACTGATCGTGCGCTCATCCATGCTGCGGCCTCCCGCCGCCAAGAGCCCGCCGGCTGATTCGCCCGCGCCACTCCGAGAGATGCGGGACGCGAAGACGAATGGCGGCGAGATACGCGTCATGGCCTCGCCTGTCGCGACCGCCCACGATGGACTTGGCGGCTCGCCGCTTGATCCGCGTCTCACGTTCGAGACGTTCGTGGTGGGCCGCTGCAACGCTCTCGCCCATGCTGCCGCAAAGCAAGTCGCGCAGAGTCGGCGTACCGACCCGGTGATGTTCAATCCGCTCTACATCCACGCCGGCGTCGGACTGGGCAAGACACATCTGCTCCAGTCGCTCGCCTGGGCGGGCAATTGCCCCAGTGATCGGAAGGTCCTCTATCTTACCGCCGAAAAGTTCATGTACGGATTCGTCTCCGCCCTGCGGGCGCAGAATGCCATCGCATTCAAGGAGGCGTTGCGGGCCATCGACGTGCTGGTGATCGACGATCTTCAGTTCCTGCAGGGCAAGTCGACGCAGGCCGAGTTCTGTCACACGCTCAACGCCCTTATCGACGCAGGCCGCCAAGTGGTAGTTGCGGCAGATCGACCGCCCTCCGATCTCGAAAGTCTGGAAGAGCGGGTTCGCTCCCGGCTGGCTGGAGGGCTCGTCGTGGAGATGGGTTCCCTCGGGGAGGAACTAAGGCTGGAGATTTTAAGGGGTCGCGCCGCCGCCGCCAAACAGCACCATCCCGGCTTCGACGTCCCCACCCCGGTGCTCGCCTTCATTGCCAAATCAGTCACCCATAACGGCCGGGATCTCGAAGGCGCGCTCAATCGTCTCCTGGCGCACAGCAAATTGACCGGTCAGCCGATCACGCTGGAAATGGCGGAGCGCGAGATCCGCGATCTCATCCGGCCACAGGAGCCGAGGCGGGTGAAGATCGAAGACATCCAGCGCGTCGTGGCCCGGCAGTACAACGTCACCCGGGCCGATCTCCTGTCATCCCGCCGCACGGCAAACGTCGTGCGCCCACGCCAAGTCGCAATGTATCTCGCCAAGACGCTGACGCTGCGCTCGCTGCCCGAAATCGGTCGGCGCTTCGGAGGCCGCGACCACACGACGGTGCTGCACGCCGTGAGGAAGATAGAAAACCTGGTCAGTACCGACACTGCGCTCGCGGAGGAGATCGAGCTTTTGAAGCGTCAGCTGCAGGACTGATCGTCCCAGGCGTGCCAAGGATGCTGACGATGCCGGCCTGCTCCGATGCAACGGACGCAGGTCTTGGCCTTGCGCAAGTCGCGCGCAAGCGCCAATTTCTGTCCCCCTCGTTTCCTGCCCGGGTTGAACAATGAAGGTGACCGTCGAACGCGCATCGCTCCTGAAATGCCTGGGGCATGTGCATCGCGTCGTCGAGCGGCGCAACACCATTCCCATTCTGGCCAACGTACTAGTCAAAGCGGAGACCTCGAAGCTCGCCTTCAAGGCCACTGACCTCGATCTGGAAATGAACGAGGCGATTGCAGCCGAGGTGCCAGCGGGCGGCTCGACCACAGTTCCAGCCCACATGTTCTATGAGATCGTGCGCAAGCTTCCCGAGGGTGCGCAGGTCATTCTAGAAAGCTCAGGGGATCGGGCGGTGCTTGCGATTCGCGCCGGACGCTCGCGCTTCACCTTGCAGTCATTGCCGGAGAGCGATTTTCCCGATCTCGCGCCTGGCGAAATGACGCACGGCTTCAAGGTTGCGGCCGCCGATCTCAAGCGGCTCATCGACAAGACGCAGTTCGCGATCTCAACGGAGGAAACCCGGTACTATCTCAACGGCATCTATCTGCATCCTGCCGGCACAGGGAAAGGCGCGACCCTGCGCGCGGTGGCAACCGACGGCCATCGTCTCGCGCAATTCGAATTGCCGCTGCCTGCGGGTGCAGCCGGCATGCCGGGCATCATCGTGCCGCGCAAAACAGTGGGAGAGGTGCGGCGTCTGGTCGAGACCGACGAGGCGGAAGTCGGCATCGAGCTGTCGCAAGGCAAGATCCGCTTCAGCATCGCTGACGCGATGCTCACTTCCAAGCTCATCGACGGCACGTTTCCAGATTACGTGAGAGTTATACCGGTCGCGAACGACAAGGAACTCGTCGTCGAGAAAAAGGAATTCGAGCAAGCGGTCGATCGCGTCTCGACCGTATCGAGCGAGCGGGGGAGGGCGGTGAAGCTCTCGCTAAACAGCGGCAAGTTGGTGCTTTCGGTAACCAATCCCGATTCAGGCAGCGCGACCGAGGAGCTCGAAGTGGAATATGCGGCCGAGCCGCTCGATATCGGCTTCAACTCCCGCTATCTGCTGGACATTGCGGCTCAGCTCGATGGCGAGGCGGCGGTGCTCAAGCTCGCGGATCCGGGATCGCCCACCTTGATACAGGAACGCGAGAGTAAAGGCGCCCTCTACGTCCTCATGCCCATGCGGGTGTAGTCGGAGACCAGACGACGGATGACCGAGGACAGATGACTGAAGTCATCCGTGTTGTGTCCTCTCACATCTGTCCTCTGTGCTCTGGCATCCGTCTTCCGTGAATTCCGCCCGCATATGCCGGCTGACACTGAGCAATTTCAGGAGCTATCGCGTGGCGCAGATCGAGCCGGCCTCTGGCACGATCGTGCTGATCGGGTCGAACGGCACAGGCAAGACGAATGTACTCGAAGCGATTTCCTTTTTGGCTCCCGGCAGGGGCCTGCGGCGCGCTATGCTGGAAGACATCGCGTTTACGGAAGGCGACGGTTCGTGGGCAGTCTCAGCCGATATTGAGGGAGCGCTCGGACTGGTAAACCTGGGGACGGGTATCCTCGCCCCCATCGACAACGAGCTGGCCGCCGTTACGCGCAAATGCCGCATTGATCGTGAAGCGGTTTCCTCAGCTGCGGCCTTCGCCGACCATTTGCGTATCGTCTGGCTTCATCCTGGAATGGAGGGGCTGTTCAGCGGGCCTGCCGGCGAGCGCCGGCGCTTTCTCGATCGCCTCGTGCTCGCAATGGATGCGCAGCATGGGAGCCGCGTGAGCGCGCTCGAGCGCGCGCTGCGCTCGCGCAATAGATTGCTCGAGGACAGGCACGCGGATCCGCAATGGCTCGACGCCGTCGAGCACGAGACCGCGGAGCTTGCCGTCGCGGTCAGTGTCCAACGCGTGCACACCGTAGGGCGGCTTGCCGAGAAGTTGCGCGGTCCGCGCCAGTCGCAATTCCCATCCGCCGAGATCTCGCTCGAGGGAACACTTGAAGCGCTCGTGCCGATCGCGCCCGCGGTCGAAATCGAAGACCGCTACCGCGCGATGCTGCGGGAGAACCGCGTGCGTGACGCGGCGGCCGGGCGGACGCTCGATGGGCCGCATCTCACCGATGTGTCGGTGCGCGATCTGGACAAGAACATCGCGGCCGCGGATGCTTCTACCGGCGAGCAGAAGGCGCTGCTGATTTCGCTCGTGCTCGCGCATGCCGGCCTGCTCACCGAAATGACCGGCTTTGCGCCTCTGATGCTGCTCGATGAAGTGAATGCGCATCTCGACCCGGCGCGCCGCGCCGCACTCCATGCCGAATTGCAGGCGACTGGCGCGCAGGCCTGGTTGACCGGAGCGGATGACGCGCTCTTTGCCAAGACCGGCAGGAGCGCGGAATTCTTCGAGGTTACGCCCGGCCAGGTGAGAAGGCGGGCAACCTAGAGCAGGATGACTTTGTCTTCGAATCGCCATCCCGCTCTGGCTTTTTGTGGAACATGATCTTTTCCGAAAACCGGTTCCCACCCTCGGGGTCAAGCCCGAGGGTATGCTTTTTTTCCATGCTCAACGCTTGTTGCGTGTCATTTGGTCGAGGTGCTCCCTCAGTTCGGGGGCATGTCGATCGAGCGCTTTTCTGATCTGCGCCGCCTTGATTCCTTTCGGCACCTGGCCGCGTTCGACGCCCTCTTGCATGCGCTTGAGCAGGTCGAAGTCGTGCTCGTCGCGGTATGGCTTGAGATCGAGATCGGCCGGGATCTTGCTCAGTCGCTCATCGCCGATCTTCTTCACGTATTTCTGCATGAAGCGATCGTAGTCCCGCCAACGCAGCCCTGCGGCCCGCACGGCCGCCTCTTCGGCGCGCGCGGCGATCTGATGGGCATGCAGATAATGCAGGTTCAGCTGATCGATGAGCGTCTTTTCGACCTCCTCATGCAAGATCAGAAAGCGATCGGTATCCACCTCACGCCCGCTGACTTTCATGGTCCGGGGCATGTGGCGGTCGATGTAGATGGTCTTGCCGTCTTTGCTGTAGCCCGCGAGATAGGGAACATCATGGTTGCGATCGATATTCTTCGCCCGGCGCACGATGGCGTCGAGCGCGCGATCGAGCATCAGGTTTGAAATGTACCATTCGGGAATGCGAAGCTTCTTGTGCGGCGCTTGCGGATGGCAAAAGTTCAGCGGCATTCGGCATCTCCTCGTGCGATATTCCAATTCAGCATTCAGGAACGACCCCAACAAGGCTCCGGTCTGCTCTGTTGAGAACTCGGTGCGGAACGAAGTTTCGTGCTGGCGGTTTAGGCTGGACAGGGTCGCAGCAAGCAATGAGTGCCAACACTGATACCACAACGGGCTCCAGCGAGAGGCTGGAGCAACGATTGCTGCAGAGCATCGACGTCTTGTGCGAGGATGCCGTCCGCGTCGAGCTTTGGGCAACCGCGCTGGGCGCTTTTGCGCTTCCGGTTCCATCCTATCAACCCACCGACCGGTGTCGCCTCGGCGGCTCACAGGAACGCGCGAAGCCAGCTCCTGCGCGGGGCCTTTTTTCGCGCCCCGCCGAGGCTTAAAATACAAGAAATAACAATTACTTACAGCCTGCGTTTTGGGCTGTACCCCACCGCTTTTTCGTGCCACATCAAGAAGGCTTTCCCTCTTCTGATTCTGATTCGAAGTTTCCATGGCTGAACCCGCCCGCCAGACTGCTATTGCCTCCGACTACGGCGCCGAGTCGATCAAGGTGCTGAAGGGGCTCGATGCCGTGCGGAAGCGGCCGGGCATGTATATCGGCGACACCGATGACGGTTCCGGCCTCCACCACATGGTCTACGAGGTGGTGGACAATGCCATCGACGAGGCACTCGCTGGCTTCGCCAAGGAGGTTCTCGTCACGCTGAACCCAGACGGGTCTTGCAGTGTGCGCGACGACGGGCGCGGCATCCCCACCGACATTCATCAGGGCGAAGGCGTCTCCGCCGCCGAAGTGGTCATGACCCAGCTCCATGCCGGGGGCAAGTTCGGGGAGGCACACAACGACGCAAATCCGTACAAGGTTTCGGGAGGCCTGCACGGGGTCGGCGTCTCCGTGGTGAATGCGCTCTCCACTTGGCTCAAACTCACCATCTGGCGGGACGGCAAGGAACATTTCATCGAGTTTCGGGACGGCGAGGCGTTGTCGCCGTTGCGCGTCTTGGGGCCGGCAGGCGACAGGCGGGGGACGGAGGTGACGTTCCTGCCCAGCCCGCAGACATTCACCATGACGGAATTCGATTTCGCCACGCTGGAGCACCGCTTGCGCGAACTCGCATTCCTGAATTCCGGCGTGCTCATCGTGCTCTCGGACAAGCGCCACGCGGTCGAGAAGCGGGAGGAGATGCGGTACGAGGGCGGAGTCGAGGCATTCGTGCGCTACATCGACCGTAACCAGACATCCCTTATCCCGGCTCCCGTCATGATCAGGACCGAGCGCGACGGCATCGGCGTCGAATGCGCGCTCTGGTGGAACGAGAGCTTTCACGAAACCGTGCTCTGTTTCACCAACACGATCCCGCAGCGCGACGGCGGCACGCACCTTGCGGGCTTTCGCGGCGCGCTGACGCGCCAGATCACGGCCTATGCGGAGAAGGGCGGCATCGCACAGAAGGACAAGGTGACGCTGACCGGCGACGACTGTCGTGAGGGGCTCACGGCCGTCCTGTCATGCAAGGTGCCGGACCCGAAATTCTCAGCCCAAACAAAAGACAAGCTCGTTTCGTCGGAAGTCCGCCCGGTAGTGGAGAACGTCATCAACGAGGCGTTGCAATATTGGCTCGAGGAGCATCCGGGCGAAGCGAAGCTCATTGTCGGCAAGGTCATTCAGGCGGCAGCCGCCCGCGAAGCCGCCCGCAAGGCGCGGGAAATGACGCGCAAATCGGCACTGGGGATGGGCTCGCTTCCGGGCAAGCTCGCCGACTGCCAGGAGCGGGATCCGGCAAAATCGGAACTGTTCATTGTGGAGGGCGACAGCGCAGGCGGTTCGGCAAAGCAGGGGCGCAATCGTGCATTCCAGGCCGTGTTGCCGCTGCGCGGAAAGATCCTTAACGTCGAACGCGCGCGTCCCGACAAGATGCTCTCGAGCCAGGAGATCGCGACCTTAATCACCGCGCTCGGGACCGGCATCAGCGACGAGTTCAACCCCGAACGGGTACGCTACCACAAGATCATCATCATGACTGACGCCGACGTCGACGGCGCGCATATACGCACGCTGCTGCTGACATTCTTCTATCGGCAGATGCGGGCTCTGATTGACCGCGGTCACTTGTTCATCGCGCAGCCGCCGCTTTACAAGATCGCGCGCGGAAAGTCGGAGCAGTACCTGAAGGATGAACGCGCGCTGGAGGATTACCTGATCGATTCCGGAGTCGCGGATTCAGTCCTGAAACTCGCTTCCGGCGAACATCGGGCGGGGGAAGATCTGCGCGCTTTGGTCGAGCAGGCGCGCAGCATCCGCAACGTGCTGAACGGATTGCACAGCCGATACCATCGCAAGGTGGCCGAGCAGGCGGCTATCGCCGGAGTGCTCACTTCTGATGTGTTCGGCGACCCGGGAAAAGCGCAGGAAGCCGCAAGATACATTGCACGTCGCCTCGACCTACTTTCGGAAGAAACCGAGCGGGGGTGGAACGGCGAGTTCCGCGAAGGCGAGGGCTTCCGCTTCGAGCGCACTGTACGTGGTGTGATGGATATTGCAGTGCTCGATCAAGCGCTGCTCGGTTCCGCCGATGCGCGCAAGCTCGACGAGTATGCGGCCAGCCTGCAGCAGATCTATCTGCGCGCGGCGACGCTCACGCGCAAGGATGAAGAGACGGCGATCCATGGTCCGGTCGGCCTCTTCGAGGCAGTGACCGGCGCCGGCCGTAAGGGCATTTCGCTGCAACGCTACAAAGGACTGGGTGAGATGAACCCTGGTCAGCTCTGGGAGACGACGCTCGATACCAATGCGCGCTCGCTCTTGAAGGTGAGCGTGAAGGAGGTCGACGAGGCCAACGTACTCTTCGACGAGCTAATGGGCGACAAGGTCGAGCCCCGACGCGCTTTCATAGAGCAAAACGCGTTAACCGCCAGCGTGGACGTTTAGCTCAAGCCGACGAGATCGAACGCGACCAGCTCTTCGCCGCTCAGCGCTCTTTCCACCTCGCGGGACGGGAGAGTTGGCGCACAGTTAACTCAGGAATGCGGCCGCTGCCCGTATACCTTGGCCCATTGCTGGGCATCTCGCGCCTGCCGCTTGGCTCTTTTGGCAATCCTATCGGCGAGGTCAAGCCAGCGCTCGGCGAGTTCCAACAATCGAGCCTTCTCGTCGAAACTCGATGCATGACGCGCGAGGACGAAGCTCTGTGTCGCGTTGTTCCGGTATTCTTCCGTCCTGGGCATGGGAACTTCCCCATCGAGTCAAATCATTCCGGAAGTTAAATCGCGGAAGGCGGTTCTCGTTCCGAGGCAGGGCAACAATTAAGGAAAAATTCCGGGTTCTGATGAAGATGTGTACCTATGCCCGCTCCATCTTTTTGGGGAGCATCATCTCGTCCGAAAACCGGTCCCCACTTTTGGACTCATGCTCTGGCGAAGCGCCGGAACCGCTCCGACGAGGGGGCGTTGTTCTGGAGGGAACTCAGGAGACGAGCATGCGGGACGAGCAAGGTCACACGGTCGAGACAGCCGTTGAAGCGCGGGCCGGCTTTCTGGATCGGCCCGTGCTTGTCGTCCTCGGCGCCAGTCTCGTTCTCGCGGCTGTCGTATTCGGACTGCTCTGGTTGGGGTTTGCTTCGCAGACCTGATGCCAGGCGACAGAGGACGCAAGAGCACTGTTCTCTGTCGTCCGCGGCCTGTCGTCTGACTAATGTCCCGGCAGCACCAGCACCTTGGGGGCAGGCGGCAGGCTTGTTTTGGAAACGACGAGCGATGGGATTTCGCTCGTCTCGACAGTCCAGCTCTCGCGCGCCCGTTCCAGGAAACGAGCGAGCGTATAGCTGCTGAAGAAGTGCATCGGGATCATCAGCTTCGCCTTGAGCGCCAGCAGCACTTCCAACATGCCATCGAGATCGAGCGTGTAACTGCCGTCCACCGGAACGAATACGACATCGACGCGCCCGATCTCGTTGAGCTGCTGCTGGGTCAGCGTGTGATGCAGGTGCCCCAGGTGGGCGATGCAGAGGTTCGCGGTCTCAAAGACGAAGATCGAATTGCCGTGCCGCTCGGTGCCGCCACTCCAGTTGCGAATATTGGTGGGCACGTTACGCACCCGTACGTCCCGGACCTTCACGTCGTGGCGGGCAGGCTGCTCGGGGCTCGCTCCCCATCCCCGCAGGACATGCTTGATGGCGGGATCCGGGCGATCGGTAAAATGCGTCGTGTGGGCATGGTTCATGGTCACGATATCGGGAAGCACCGGCGGCCGGACATAATCGTTGTAATCGGTAACGATGCGCACGAGCTGCGGGCTTTCGATCAAAAAGCTTGAATGCCCCACATAGGTGAGCCGGACCCGATCGGGCTCGAGCGCAATTCTTGAGATCCTCGGCCCGGTCCTGTTCTCGGCGACGAGACCCGGACAGTTCTCCACCATTTCGGGTTTCGCCTCCTGCACGCGCTCGAATGCGTAAGCGTGGGAGCCGACCGGGGAGGCCAGCGAGCCGAGCGCCGCAATCAGAGAAAGCAAGAGAGATCGAGCCATGCGAAACCTCCGCGCGCGCAGCGCATGCGGAGCGCTGGCAGGCGGCGGAATGCTGGCACGGAAGAAGCGGTCGCGCTACCCGACCAAAGAGTGGCAGAAGCGGCCTCACCGCCGGGACGTTATGACGCCCTTGGACGTTAAGACAACCCATCGCCCGTCCTGCTTGCGGATGTCTTCTACCCGGCCCATTCCGGGCACGACGTCGCCTGGATCGACTTCAATCGTGCCGGTGCGGTTCTCGATGATCGCCGTGCCGTGACGGACATCCCGCAGCACCCACGCGTCCGGCCCGCCCGGCTTCGGCCCGACGGGTTGCGGCGGAACGAGAGCGCCCGTCGTTTCTGTGCGCACAATTCGTTCGAGGTTCTCAGCGGCTTTGCTCAACCGGGCGGCAGGTTCGGCCTGGGTGCGCTCCATGCGCTCGATGCGCTCCGCGACTTTCGTGAGCTGCGCATTGCCATTGCGGTTGGCGGCATCGACGCTCGCCTTGAGAGCGGCCAGATCCACGCGCGCCTGGACCACATTCTCCTTCAGAACATGGAATTCCTCGTTTCCGATGCTGCCCGTCGCGATTACTGCCGGACCAACGGGCTGGGTGAGGCTATAGGCTGCGAGCGCCCCCACCATGCCGCCGAGCGCTGCAGCCAGCGCAAGACAGGCCGCCAGCAGGCTAAAACGATTCACGCCTCTGCGCGCAGCTTCGGGTTCGGTTTGGGGGATGTCGGTCGCAGGCTCATGGTCCTGCGCGGGCGATTTGATCCCATCGGCGGCTGGCGCTGTCTCTGGAGAGTCACTGCCGGGGAGCTCGATGTTGCCGAGTTCGATCTTGGGCTCGCCAGTCCGCTCAACAAGCACTGCCGCGCTGCCGAAAATCGCCAAGCCTGTAGAGTTCAGCTCCCGAAGCTCAATGTTCGCGTCAGCTTGCTCAGGGGCGTCACCCCTCTCCTGCGGCTTTGCCGTGCTCGAGCTCTTTTTTGCCGTGCCCTCGTGCGTCCCCATGGAAATCCCCAATGCCCCTACGATTATAGGAACGCATCGCGGTTACCAACTGGTTACCATTTGCTGAAATTGGACTGGCGTGTTCGGCTTGCAAACCGCCGTTTTGCAGGATTGTGATTGACGTCACCGCGTAATGCGCGCGTAGCCCAAAGGGCCTTCCGGAGCGCGTGGACGGGCGATGGCCGGCTTGCCCGGGGGCGGCGTCTTGAGCTGCGGAAGATCGGCAATCTCGCGCATGATCGCGTCGTGGACCTTTGAAGTTTTATCGATTGTGATGTGGAACATGAGGAGATCACTGCTCAGGTCCATGTTCGACAGCTTGCCGTGAAAACCGGGTCCCGGAACGAGCGGGCTCCCCCAGCCGGGCGACTGGTAGTAGTTGACGGCGCGCAGGACGTTGGAGGGCACCACGTCCTGCAGGAAGGGCGCAAGGGTAATCAGAAGGTCCACCGGGATGTGCCGCGCGTTGAGCGAATGCGCGAGTACGATTGAGTTATTTGCGCCTTGGGAATGGCCGATGAGCACAATGGGCGCAGTGTCCCCGGCGGCGCGCTCGCGGACGATCTCGGCCAGCGCCGTATCCCAATAAGTGTGCGCGGCCACGTGTTCGTTGATCCCCTTGGCCCTGAGCTTATCCCCCAGATCATCCATGCCGGTTGAGAACACGTTGAACCACCCGCGCATGAGCAGCACGCGCGGTCCAGCCGCTAGCGCGCGCCCAGTCCAGAGGAGAACGACAGAGATGAGGAGGACTGAGAAGATCCCGAAACGGCGGCCTCGGAACGGGCGGTGCGCGAACATCCGATACGCGTACACCCGCACATCGCCGAATCTCGGGCAAAACGGCGACCGTATTCTGCCACATAGGGTTCGCTTGTGGCGCTTTCCGGGCTGCAGGGACAGCCGGAAGGCGTGCGTTCATCGGAGGTTTACCGTGTACTCAGACTCCGAGATAGCGGTGTTGGACCTGGGGCTGTGTGGCAAGGTCTCGGGAGCTGCCGCTCCACATTACCTTGCCACGTTCGATCACATAATGCCGGTCGGCAATGCGGATGAGCGCCTCGACGTTCTTGTCGATCACCAGGATGGCGAGTCCGGCGGCCTTCAGGCGCGCGAGACAATTCCAGATCTCGGCGCGAATGAGCGGCGCGAGTCCCTCGGTCGCCTCATCGAGGATGAGCAGGCGCGGGTTGGTCATGAGCGCTCTCCCGATCGCGAGCATTTGCTGCTCGCCGCCCGAGAGCTGATTGGCCATGTTCGTTAGCCGCTCGGAAAGTCGGGGAAAGAGCGCGCAGACCTTGTCGAGAGTCCAGGCATCCGGCGCGTGCGCACGATTGACGGCCGTGGCGATCAGATTTTCGCGCGCAGTGAGGTTGGAGAAGACTTGCCGTCCTTCCGGAACAAGGCCGATGCCGAACTTGGCTATGCGGTAGGCGGGCATTCCGCGGATTTCCTGCCCCGCAAAGCGGATCGAGCCACCGACGGCGGGCGTCAGTCCCATGATCGAGCGCACGGTCGTGGTCTTGCCCATGCCGTTGCGGCCCATCAGCGTCACCATCTCGCCTGCGGAGATGGCGAATGAGATCCCGAACAGGACCCGACTAAGCCCGTAACAGGTCTCTACGTTGGAGACGTCGAGCAAGGGCGGCTCAGACACGACCAGCCTCCTGCTCGCCCAGATACGCTTGCCGAACCTGCGTGTTTTCCTTGATCGCCCCCGGCACATCGCACGCAATGACACGGCCATAGACGAGGACCGTGATCCGGTCGGCGAGCGCGAATACCGCTTCCATATCGTGCTCGATCAGCAGAATGGTGACCTCGCGCTTGAGCTCGCGCAGGGTGTCGACCATGCGTGCGCTCTCCTGCGGCCCAAGCCCGGCCATCGGTTCGTCGAGCAGCAGCATGCGCGGGCTCGTCGCCAGCGCCATGGCCATTTCGAGCTGGCGATGCTCGCCGTGGCTCAGGCGCGAGACCAATGCATCGGCGCGCGCTCCAAGTCCAAAGCGGGCCAGCGCCGCGCGCGCGGGCTCACGCAGGCTCGCCTCTTTGCGCGCATTCTTCCAAAAGCGGAACGAGTGGCCGGCATGCGCCTGCACCGCAAGGGCGACGTTATCGAGCGCGCTGAAATCCGAAAACAGGGAAGTGATCTGGAATGAGCGCGCAAGCCCGAGGTGACTGCGCCGCCACGCTGGCAAGCCGGTGATGTCGCACTGCTCGAACCGGACGCACCCGGCATCGGGCGCGATCTCCCCTGCCAATTGCGCGATCAGGGTCGTCTTGCCGGCGCCATTGGGACCGATGATGGCATGCAGTTCGCCCTTGGGGATCGCGAGCGAAATCCCGTCCGAGGCGATCACGCCGCCGAAGCGCTTCGTGAGCTGCTCGACCTCGAGGATCGCATCAGGCACGCCGCGCTCCCCGTAAGAGCCCGTCTATACCCCCTCGGGCAAACAGGACGACCAGGAGAAAAAGCGGCCCAAGCACGATCTGCCAGTACTCCGCGATCTGTACCGCCTTCGCTCCGAACAGAGGAGATGCCAGGAGGCGAATTCCGGCGGGGAGCGCCTCTTCGAGCGTGAGCAGCACCACCGCTCCCATGAACGGGCCGAACAAGGAGCCCATGCCGCCGAGTACCACCATTACGATTAGATCGCCCGAGCGTGTCCAGTGCATGGTCGCCGGGCTGATGAAGCCGCTATGATTGACCAGAAGCACGCCCGCCAATCCGCAGAGCGCGCCGGAGATGACGAAAGCAGTCAAGCGGTAGCGGAAAGTGGGAAAACCGATGGCGCGCATGCGCCGATCGTTGGAACGCGCCCCCTGCAGCACCATGCCGAAGCGCGAATCCACGATACGCCAGCTCAGATACAACGTGCCGAGGAGGAGAGTGAAACAGAGATAATAAAACAGCACCCGGTTGGAGAGATCGATCAGCCCGGCAAAGCTGCTTGTTTGCTGAATGCTTAGGCCATCGTCCCCGCCATAGCGGTCGAGGCCAACGCCGAAATAATAGGCGAGCTGCGCGAAGGCGAGCGTGATCATGATGAAATAGACCCCGCGGGTGCGCAGGGACAGCGCACCGACGACGAGCGCGAACAAGCAGCTGACGAGGACTCCTAGCGGCCATTGGGCGAATCCCGATGCAACACCTTCAAATGCCAAAATGCCCACCGCATAACCGCCGATGCCGAGATAGACGGAATGCCCGAAGCTCACCATGCCGCCATAACCGAGAATCAGATTGAGGCTGGTCGCAGCCATGGCGAGGATGATGATGCGCGTGAACAGCGTCAACACAAACGCATTTCCGGCAAGAGATGCATAGGCGGGCAAGGCCGTAAGCAGCAGGAGAAGGGCGCCGATCACCGCGTTGCGTGGCACGAACAGCGCGCGCATTACGGCACCAGTCATTTGCCCGAGACCGGAAACAGCCCTGCCGGACGCAGCACGAGCACGGCTGCCATGAGCAGATAGATCAACATCGAAGACATTGCGGGGGCGACGGTCGAAGCGGCGCGCGAGCTGAAGAACACACGCAGAAGATCCGGGAGAAAGGCACGCCCGATGGTGTCGATCAGCCCGACCATGACTGCGGCGATGAAGGCGCCGCGGATGGATCCGATACCGCCGATAATGATCACCACGAAGGCAAGGATGAGAATGTTCTCGCCCATGCCGATCTGCACCGTCAGGATCGGCGCCTGCATCAGTCCGGCGAGCCCCGCCAGCGTCGCGCCCAGTCCGAACACGAGCGTATAGAGCAGATTGATGTTGACGCCCAAGGCTCCGGTCATCTCGCGATTGGATGCGCCGGCGCGGATGAGCATGCCCAGGCGGGTGCGCATCACCAGCCAATACAGGAAGAGTGCCACGAGAAGCGCCGTGACGATGATCGCGATTCGATAAGTCGGATAAAACAGACCGGGCACAATCTCAACCGGATAGATCAGCCACATGGGCAGCGAGAGGCTCAGGCCCGCGGGCCCCCAGACCATGCGCACCAGCTCGTTGAAAAAGAGAATGAGCCCAAATGTACCGAGCACATGATCGAGGTGATCGCGACCGTAAAGCCGGCGCAGCGCGACCACTTCCATCAACATGCCGACCAAAAGTGTTGCGAGAAGCGCAAGCAAGGCGCCGAGCAAGAAGTTGTCGGTGAGGCCCACGAAGGTTGCAGCAAAATAGGCGCCGAGCATGTACAGCGAGCCATGCGCCAGATTGACCAGATCCATGATGCCAAAGACAAGCGTGAGCCCGGCCGCGAGCAAAAACAGCAGCAGCCCGAACTGCAGTCCGTTCAGGCACTGCTCGATCAGCAGCAGCATGGAAGGATTCGCGCGCGCGTCGAGGGAGAAGGTGTCGCCCCTGAAAGGCAGAGGTCAGCAGCACTCGCGAGCGCAGCTCGCCAGTGAAGCCGGGTGGGGGTCTTGTCGTAAGAAGTTATCAAGCTGACCCCACCCGGCTCGCTCCGCTCGCCCCTCTCCCCTTTGAGGGGAGGGCCATCACTCACCATTTCATTGGGCAGCGGTCGTGAAAGCGGTCCTGGCTGTCCTTGACGATAGTGATGACGGTCTTGAGGCCCAGATTGCCCGAGGAGTCCTTCACCACTTCCTGCAGATAGAAGTTCTGGATGGGGATGTGATTATTGCCATACCGGTACGGTCCGCGCACCGAAGCGTAGTTTGCCTTGCGCATCTCGTCGCGCATTGCGTCCTTCTTGGTCAGATCGCCATTGACGGCGACGACGGCGCTGTTGATGAGATTAGCCGCGTCGTAAGATTGCGCGCCATAGAAAGACGGCGTGCCGTTGTATTTGGCTCGGTAATCCGCCACGTATTTCTTGTTCACTTCATTCGGAAGATCGTTCACCCATTCCTGCGCGCCGGGCACGCCGAGTGCCAGATCCTTCTGCAGCGGCAGCGTCGTCTCGTCGATGGTGAATGCGGTGTAGAGCGGGATCTGTCCCTTCAGTCCGGATTGCACGTATTGCGTGAGAAACTGCACGCCCGCCGCGCCCGGATAGAACACGAATACTGCTTCCGGTTTGGCCGCGCGGACTTTCGACAGTTCGGCTGAAAAATCGAGCTGATCCGGCCAGCGCGTAAACTCTTCTCCGATCACCTGGCCTTTGTAAGTCGTGCGCGCCCCGTTGAGCATGTCCTTGCCGGCTGCATAGTTCGGCCCCATCAAGAAAACGGTCTTGACGCCTTTCTGGTTCATGTATTCGCCAACCGCCTGCGGCGTCTGGTCATTCTGCCAGGAGGTGGAAAAGAAAAAGGGCGAGCACTGCTCGCCTGCCACTTGATGCGGACCGGCATTGGCGCCGATCAGAAACGTTTGCGAATCCACGATCGGCTTGAGCGAGGCGAGCAGCACGTTCGACCAGATGAAACCGGAGACGAAATCGACCTTGTCCGATTCGATGAGCTTGCGCGCCTTCTGCACGCCGATTTCGGGCTTCTGCTGGTCATCCTCGTAGACCACTTCGACCGGCTTGCCCGCCAGCTTGCGACCGAGATGGTCGAGGGCGAGATCGAAGGAATTTCGCATGTGCGCGCCGATCACGGCGGTAGGGCCGCTGAAGGTGCTCACGAAACCGATTTTAATCGACTGCTGCGCCACGACCGGAGCGGTGCCAAGCACAAAAAAAGCGGCTGTCCCCATTAGGACGTTTTTCATCTGTGTTCTCCTGGGCCTGGAAACGTTACCTTAGTTGATCCCCGCGCTTGCCAAAAGATCACGCCTGCGGAGACACATGGCCGCGGATCACTCGGCATCTGCTCAGGATGGTCTGGCCGGCGCAAGAGCCGAGAGGCCGTAGACGCGCGTGGCGGTCTCACCGAGCACGGCGCGCCGGTCGGTGGGGTTGAGGCTGTCCACGAGCGCCTCGATGCCGCGCCAGCACTCCTCATAGCTCGCGCCGAGGATGATAACCGGCCAGTTGCTCGCGGCCATCACGCGTGCGGGGCCGAACAGATCGAGCACGTGATCGCTGTACGGGCGAATGGCGGCGGTGGACCAACGCCAGCGCATGATGATGTCGAGGCCGATGGAGAGCTTGACGCTGACATTGCGATGCTCGGCGGCGCGCGCGATCTGCGTCGCCCAGGGCTCCCAGCCCTCTTTCGGCAGGGGCGGCCGGCCGAGATGGTTGATCACGATCTTGAGCGAAGGCAGCTGTTCAGCCAGCTGCAGCACCGACTCGAATTGCTCAGTGTTGATCGGGATCGCGTCGAAGGCGAGCCCGGCTGCCGCGAGGCGCTCCAGCGATTCGATGACGGTCTCCTGCAAGAGCCATCGCGGATCAGATTCATTGCTGATGAGATGGCGCACGCCAACGAGATTGCCGCGGGCGCGCAGCCGTTGCAGGGCGCCCGAGGTGGCGTCTGGATCGATGAGCGGCAGCCAGCCGACGACGCCGCGCACGAAGCCAGTCTCGCGCGCGAGGTCGAGACATTCGTCGGTTTCGCCGTCGAGTTGATGCAGCACCTGCACGAGGACAGTGCCTTCGACCCCACAGCGCGCAAGCTCGGGATGAAGGTCATCGGGCGTGAAGTCCCGTGCAAGCCGCTCGGCTGCCGCTGCCGGCCAGCTATAGGCGTGGCGGCTGGTCCACCAGAAATGATGATGGGAGTCGATCACGTTGAGTGTGACTATACCGGCCCGGATGCTGCAAAGCGACATCCAGATTTTGTTTCTCTTTCGCGCGACGCGCTTTCTCAATCCGGGTTACGGCTGTGCCGACGCCGGATCTCCTGAATGACGCTGCTGTTGTCGAGATCTCCTTCGCCCCGGCGCATGCAGGACTCGAGAATATCCGCATGCATGGAAGTGAGCGGAAGCTCCTGGCCAGCGCGCCTTGCCTGCTCGAGCATCAGGTGAACATCTTTCAGGTGCTGAGCGATGCGTCCTTCCGGCACAAAATCGCCGCGCACCATCTTGCTTCCCTTGACGTCCATCACCTGGGAGTAGCATGCGGATTTGCGTGCGATTTCGAGAAAAGCTGCGGGGTTGAGCTCCAGCCGATCCGCGAACACCAGCCCTTCCGCCAAGGCAAGCCGATTGAGCCCGAGGATGAGGTTTATGGCGAGCTTGGTCCTGCCGCCGTCGCCAAGGCTGCCCACATGGAAATAAACGGGGAACAGTGCGCGCAGCAGCGGCTCGAGTTCAGCGACGATCTCTGCAGCTCCGCCGATGAGACCCACGCCTTCGCCGCGCGCCACCTGTCCGCTCGACCCCGAGACGGGCGTTTCGAGAAATCGCAGGCCGTGCGCCTCGGCGCGTTCGCCGAGCGCAGCGATCCGATCGGGATCGCAGGTGCTGGCGCACAATACCGTTCGGCCTGAAGCATTACCGACTGCCGGCAGCAGTTCGTTTTCAACGAGGCTTTCCACCTGCTCGGTGCTGAACACCGCAAGCACGATTGCATCGGAAAGCCTCGCAAGCGCAGCCGCCCCCGGGCTTATCTCTCCGCCGAGCTGCGCGAATGCAGCGTTTTTCGTCGCATCGACGTCGGAGCCTAGGACATTGTAGCCAGCCTCCATGAGCCGCCGTGCGAGTGCCTGCCCGAGGAACCCGAGCCCGATTATTCCGACGGGGGTTTGGGCCATCTTCAGAGCGGCGCAACGCTCAGCGAGCGCGCCACAGCGTCGAGACTTTCGCGCAATGATGCCGGCATGGGTATGCCGTGCTTTGTGCGCTCTTCGTGCTTGCGCGCGCTCTGCTCGCCCGGCAGCCAGATGCGCTCGACGCCGGGCAGCCGTTGCGCGCCGCGCATGGTTCGCGCCGCAGAATCGATGTGCAGTTTGAAATCTGCAACGGGCGCGAACGCTTCGACGGAAAGCGCCAGAATGGCGTGGCCCGTATTCGTCACTTGATCGGGATTTTTGACGAAATCGACCACGTCGCGGCCGAACGCTGCGCCATTGAGCACGCCGGCGAGAAGCCCAATGACGAGACTCAGGCCATAACCCTTGTAGTCGCCGATCGGCAGCAGAAAGCCTGCATCGGCACGCTTCGCGTCAGTCAGCGGCTTGCCATGCTCATCGATCATCCATCCGACCGGCATTTCCTCGTTGCGCAGCGCTTTCAGCCGGACCTTGCCGAATGCGGCAACCGTCGGCGCCATATCGAGAACGACGGTCGGCTCCGCATGGGTCGGGATAGCGATCGCAATAGGGTTGGTCCCAAGCAGGTTCTCGCGTGCACCCCAGGGCGGAAGATGGTTGTTGCTGCCCACCGCGAGATACATTCCGATCATGTCCTGGGCAGCGGGCATCATCGCATAGAGCGCGGCGGGCCCTGCATGATTGCTCATGCGAGCGCCGACCCAGGCCACGCCCGCGGCCCTGGCCTTCTCGATGGCGAGCCGCGCCGCGTAATGCATCACCAGATGGCCCATGCCATTGTCGCCGTCGACAAGCGCCGCGGCCGGCGTGTCGCGGATGGTACGGATGATAGGTCGCGCATTGATGCCGCCCGCCTGCAGGCGTTTGACGTAGAGCGGCAGGCGGACGACTCCGTGCGTGTCGCTGCCGCGCAGATCGGCCTCGACCATGAGATGCGCAACAAGCGCAGCGTCTTGCGCCGGCAGACCCGCGGCCTCAAGCACGCGCTGCGCGAAGATTGACAGCGCCTCGCCGCTGGTGCGCAATTCGGCTGAGCTTGTGTTGTTACTGGCTTTTGACCTGACCGGTTCAACCATGGTCCTCCTCATGCCCGCCCTCTTTTCCTTGCAAGGAGCGCGCTTAAATTTATGTAATGCAAAGGTTTGCCGCAGGTCCAACATAATCGGGCGCAAGCCTGCCGAAGACGATGGAGCTTTGACATGAGATTTCCGGCGACTGTGATATGTATCTCGGCAGTGTCGCTGCTCATGGTGATTGGGTCGGCTGGGGCAGAGGAGCCCCCCATTCCGGCGAAAATGCCGGTACCAAAAAATGCAGCGCCGGCGCCCGCCCCAACAAGGGTGCCGCAGAGTCAGAACGAGCGGATGTTCCTCAAATATAAGGGCGAGCCACTGAGCTCGGACGAGATCGGCAAATCGACGCGTCCCGCTCCCACTGTCGGGCCGAGCAAGTTTTAGTCTGAATGCGGCGGCGGCCCCGCAAGGACACGTCACTCAAGGGTTCACTCAATGGTGAATGTAAAGCCGTCGATCTGGTGATCCGGCAATTCCACGAGCACAAATGTCTTGGGCGTGTAATTGGCGGGACACGGCGGATTTCCCTCGAGCAGAAAACTGTAGTCGAACTTTTCTTTGGTGTTGACGCACAGCACGGGACCCTGCCCGGCCAGTTCCGCGCCTCCGCCGCTCATGGCATAGAGATACACGCCGGGCTTCTGAAACTGGCCGACATCAATGCAGCGGGAACTGGGGAGCAGTGCCCAGCCGATCACCCGCATATGTCGCAAATCCGGCGTCAGCGATGCGGTGGTCAGATCAAGCGTTCCATAATGCGCTTCCGCCTTGTTGCACACCCGCAGCAGAAACGTCCTGGAGCTGGATGCGGCAGATACCGTGAAAGGAGCAGTTGGGGCAGCCAGCGCGGCGGCAAGCAACAGAAACAAGATCGCAATCTGAACTGCCGAGCTTTTCGAGAATGGATGGGCTTGCATGGTGGCATCCTGCCTAAGCCTGGCCTCCCTGCGCACCCCCTCGCGTTTAGATCTCGGAGACGAACGCGCGCAGAGCACGCATGGTCACATCGAGCAATTGTGAGCCGTTTTCTCCTTAATTCCAACCTGGCTGAGTGCGCGCTCGAAATTTCGCCGCGCGATGCCGTACTGCTGCTCACGTTCGTCCTGTGATAGTCGAGCATTGCCAGCGCGATCCGCTGCACGGCCTGCAGTTGTGGTCAAGACTTGCCTTTGCTCGGGCGTAAGTCCCGCCATGCTCCGTTCTCGCACAAGCCATCCCAGGCTCCAGCCAGATAGAGAGACGCGGTGCGCCAGGTGCAGGGTGCTGCAAACCCCGCCCGGAACTAAAGCGAAGCGAAACCTGGTGAGGGAGGATGCGCGAGTCTGGCGTTACCTAAAGATAGAGCCCCGGCCGGGAAGGCTCCTGCCCGACCAGGGCCCGGACCTTCCGCCCTACGAAATCGAGGACTGCGGTCGGTCCGCGCTACGTTGCAGAGTCCGGAATACGAAGTCGCTTGGACAATTTGTCCCAATGACTGCGGCCGCCTGCGACGCACCGATGGTTTGCGCAGAACACACGCAGGATTGCGAGCGGATGAGCGCCGGCTTACATGCCCTGCGATGGAAAGTCGCAGCGAGGAGTGCCATGGTGCTCACGCCATCCAAGATTTGCAATTTCGGCTGGAAGGCTCCGGATTTTGCCCTGCCAGGGGTGGACGGCAGGACCTATTCGCTCGCCGAGGTGCGCGGCAGCAAGGGCACCCTCCTTGCATTCATCTGCAACCATTGTCCTTACGTGCGAGCCATTGTTGGGCGGCTGGTCGCCGAGGCAAAGGCGCTGGGCGAAGTCGGCATTGGCGCGATCGCGATCATGCCCAATGACACCGCGGCCTATCCTCAAGATTCGTTCGAAAACATGAAACTATTTGCCGCGCAGCACGGATTTACATTTCCCTATGTCATCGATGCGACCCAGGATGTCGCGAAGACGTATGGCGCACTCTGCACGCCCGATTTCTTCGGCTTCAACGCGCAGGACGAACTACAGTATCGCGGCAGACTTGATGTGTCGCGCACCTCTCTCGTTTCGAATGCGCGGCGCGATCTCTACGAAGCCATGCGGCAGGTGGCGCAGACCGGTCGGGGTCCGGAAGAGCAGCTGCCGTCGATGGGCTGCTCGATCAAGTGGAGGCAGTGAAGGCTCATCCACCGTATCCGGTGCACCGGTCCCTGCTCCGCAGCGCTTGCCGGCACCATCTTGTAACTTTGCTGCCAACACGCAAAACTGCCGGAGAAGAAGCAAAACCGCCGAACAATACGGCGCATAAACGGAGGACACGATGCGAGGCTCCAGGATCTCTCGTCGAAATTTGCTCAAGACCACGGCGCTCGGTGCAGCCTCGGCGTTTGCTGCGCCCTATGTGCGCCATTCATACGCGGCCGGGAAGCTTACCCTCGGTGTCTGGGACCACTGGGTTCCGGGAGCCAACAACACGCTTACCAAGCTGTGCAACGAATGGGGCGAGAAGAACAAGGTCGAGGTGACGATCGATTACATCACCTCGCAGGGCGACAAGGATATTCTGACGGCGAGCGCGGAGGCGCAGGCGCGCGCCGGCCATGACATCATGTCTCACCGCGCTTGGCAGATTCAGGTCCACCAGCGCGTGCTCGAGCCCATGGACGATGTGATCAATGTGCTTATTGCCAAGGCCGGTCCGATCAGCCCGGTCGCCGAATATCTCGCCAAGTTTGACGGCAAATGGCGCGGGATCCCGACCACGATCGGCAGCCAGATAAAGCCTTGCTGCTCGCGCCTCGATCTCTACAGGCAGCACTGCGGGGTCGATCTCACCCAGATATTTCCTGCGAACGACAGCCGCGATCCGAAGCAGGTCGAATCATGGAATTATGATCTCTACCTCAAGACTGCCGAGCAGCTCCACAAGGCGGGGTTCCCCGTCGGGCTGCCCATGGGCCAGACCAGCGACGCCATCGATTGCACCGGAGCCATGTTCCGCGCCTTCGGCTCGTTGATGGTGGACGAGAAGGACAACATCAAGATCAATTCTGACGCCACGCGCACCGCGCTCGAATATTTCAAGAAGTTGATGGCGGTCAGTCCGCCCGAGGTCTATGCTTGGGACGACGCGGGTAATAACCGCTGGCTGATCTCGGGCCGTGGATCTGCGATCATGAATCCGCCGAGCGCCTGGGCGGTGGCCAAACGCGATAATATAAAGGTTGCGGAGCAGTGCTGGACCCACGACATGCCGCGCGGGCCGGCCGGACGCTTTGCCGGGCAGCTGCCGTTCTTCTACGGCGTGTGGTCGTTCTCGCAGAACAAGCCCGCGGCCAAACAGCTGCTGCAGTTCCTGTCGGAAAAGGACCAGTCGCGCCAGCTCGTGGAGGCCTCGGTCGGATACGACCTGCCGTCGTTCAAGAGCTACTACGACTTCGATACCTGGAAGAAAGTCGAGCCACCGGCCGGCACCGTGTACAATTATCCGCCGCGCGGCGATCAGCAGCCCAGCATCACCGGCTATCCGGCCCGGCCCGAAGTGGCCACGCAGATTTACAACCAGTCGATCCACACCATCATGGTTGCGAAGTTCTGCCAGGGTAATGAGCCAATGGAGAAGGTGATCAAGTGGGCAGAGGGCGAACTCGAAGGGTTTCTGCGGAGTTGACCAAACGTAGCCTGGGTTGAGCGGAGCGAAAACCAGGGCACGGTTATCGGGTGACACAGTCCCGGGTTTCGCTGGCGCTCAACCCGGGCTATGGTGCGTAAAACCGGCCAGAATTTGATGGTTGATATCGCCCGCCGCTATCCGGGGCCGCTCGTGCAAGCGTCCGCGCCTGCGCGAGGTGGTATGCGCCGCTTCGTTCGGCGTCGCAGCACGGTCGCTTTCCTCATGTGCTTCCCGCTTATCGCGATCGTGCTCGGGCTGATCGTCTATCCATTCTTCTATTCGGTCTTTCTCGCAACATTGAACAAGGCGCAGACCCGTTTCGTCGGCCTTGGTAACTTCACTTATCTCTTGGGACGCGACACATTCTGGATGGTGGTCGAGCAATCGGCGATCTTTGCGCTGAGCGCCGTGTTCTTCAAAGCTGTGATCGGGCTCGTCACCGCCCACCTGGTCAACAATCTGCCGAGTAAGGGCCAGCGCAAGTGGCGCGGCATGCTGCTCGTACCCTGGGTGATCCCGCTCGCGCTGTCCACGCTGGGTTGGTGGTGGCTGTTCGATCCCACTCACAGCGCGTTCAACTGGCTGATCGAAGGCTTCGGCGGCCGCGAGATCCCCTGGTTGAGCAACCCCTACTGGGCGCGCTTCTGCGTGATCCTCGTCAATGTGTGGTACGGAGCGCCCTTCTTCCTCATCATGTATCTGGCCGCACTGAAATCGGTCCCCGAGCAGCTTTATGAAGCCGCGCAAATCGACGGTGCCAATGCCTGGCAGCGATTCGTCCACATCACGCTGCCCATGATGCGCAACATCATCGCGATCACCGTGCTCTTCTCGCTGATCGTCACATTCGCCAATTTCGACATCGTGCAGATCATGACTGCGGGCGGGCCGCGCAACATGACGCACGTGTTTGCCACCTACTCGTTCCTGCTCGGCATCCGCTCGGGCGATCTGCCACTCGGCGCTGCCGTATCGCTGTTCATGTTTCCGATCCTCGCCGTCTCGGCGGTGTTCATCCTGCGCGGCGTGCGCAGGCGGGGGAGGGAACTGGCATGAGTGCGGCGGCGGTCATTGCCGAGCATGTGCATGTCGGCGGGCGCGCAAGCCTCAAGCGCAGCCGGCGCTGGGCCCTGATCACGTCCTATTTCTTTCTGATCCTGTTTGCGATCTTCTTTCTTATTCCACCCTATTACATGATCGTGACCTCGCTGAAGACCGACGCCGAGGTCGCCCACATGGCTACCAATCCATGGATCATTGCCAACGGTTTCACGCTGGAGCAGTACCGGCTTCTTTTCCACGGCACCGACTTTTTGATCTATTTCAAGAATACTGTGGTCGTGACGCTCTGCGTCGTGGCCATCACCATGGTGGTGAGCGTGCTGGCGGCGTTCTCGCTTTCGCGCATGCGCTTCTGGGGCTCCGGCATCCTGGCCACCGGCATTTTTCTCACTTACCTCGTGCCCGACACGCTCCTGTTCATTCCGCTCTTCCAGATCGTGCGGTGGCTCGGCCTGCTCAACTCGTACTGGAGCATGGTGCTGGTCTATCCCACGCTGACCGTACCGTTCTGCACCTGGATCATGATCGGATATTTCCAGTCGATCCCGCGTGAGCTCGACGAAGCTGCGCTGATGGACGGAGCGGGCCAGATGCAGATGCTGCTCCGGATTTTCATTCCGGTGGCGCTTCCGGGCATCATTGCCGCCACCATTTTCGCATTCACCGTATCCTGGGCGGCGTTCGTCTATCCGATCGCATTCCTGTTCAGCGCCGATCAGCAGGTGCTCACGGTGGGTACAGTCACCAGCCTGATCAAGGCCGACGTCTACAAGTGGGGCATGCTGATGGCGGGAGCGCTGGTTGCTGCAGCACCACCGCTCGTCGTCTACGCTTTTCTGATGGACTACTACATTGCCGGGCTCACCGCCGGTGCGACCAAGGGCTGAGCAGATCGTGCTCTTTCCCGTCATTCCGGGGCGCTGCGCAGCAGCGAGCCTGGAATCCATAACAACGCGCCTTGGAATATGGATTCCGGCTCTCGGCTTGCAGCCTCGGCCGGAATGACGGGGAGGGAAGGGCCGTGACTAGCGGCATTCCATCGGCATCATTCGACTACATCGTCGTGGGCGCCGGCAGCGCGGGCTGCGTGCTCGCGAACCGGTTGACCGCTTCCGGCAAGCACCGTGTGCTCCTCCTGGAAGCAGGGGGGCATGATCGCAACATCTGGATTCACATTCCGCTCGGCTACGGCAAGCTTTTCACCGACAAGAAGGTGAACTGGCTCTACACCTCCGAGCCGGAGCCCGAACTCAACAACCGCCGCATCATTCAGCCACGCGGCAAGGTGCTCGGCGGATCAAGCTCCATCAACGGGCTTTTGTACATTCGCGGACAGCCCGAGGATTTCAATCACTGGCGCCAGCTCGGCAATGCCGGCTGGAGCTTTGATGACGTCTTGCCCTATTTCCGGCGCGCCGAGGATCAGTCACGCGGCGAAGATGGCCTGCACGGCGTCGGTGGCCCGCTTGCGGTCTCCGATGTCTGCGAGCCACATCCCTTGTGCGATGCGTTCATCGCGGCGGCGCAGGAGGCGGGATTTCCGAGCAATGACGATTTCAACGGAGCGCGCCAGGAGGGCGCCGGCTACTTTCAGCTCACCACCCGCAACGGCCGGCGCTGCTCGACGGCGCTCGGATATCTGCGCCGAGCGCGGCGGCGGCCCAATCTCGCGATCGCCACAGACGCGCTGGCGAGCCGCATTCTTTTCTCGGGCAGGCGCGCGACCGGCGTCGAATATCGCCAGAACGGAACAGGGCATATCGCCTACGCAAATGCCGAAGTGATTCTCGCAGGCGGGGCGTTCAACTCACCACAGTTGCTGCAGCTCTCCGGGGTTGGACCCGCGGGAATGCTGCAGGAATTTGGCATCCCGGTTATCGCCGACATGCCCGGCGTGGGCGCCGAGCTGCAGGACCACCTGCAGGTGCGCATGCAGTTTCGCTGCACCGAGCCCATCACCATGAACGATGTGATCAACAGCTGGCGTCATCGCATGGCCGCGGGATTGCGCTACTGCATCTCGCGCAAGGGACTCCTCGCGATTGGCGCAGGTTATGCCGGCGGCTTTTTCCGCACCGGGCCCGAGGTGGCCACGCCCGACGTGCAGGTGCATTTCATCATCTTCAGCACCGACAGCGTAGGCGCCGCGCTGCACCCATTCCCCGGCTTCATCGCTTCGGTGTGTCAATTGCGTCCCGAGAGTCGCGGCTATGTGCGCATCAAATCGGCGGACCCGTTACAGCCCCCGGCGATTGCGCCGCGCTATCTTTCCGCGCCGCGGGATCGCGAAACGGTGGTCGCCGGGCTCAAGCTCCTGCGCCGCATCATGCGCCAGCCGGCCATGGCCCGCTACATCGCCCAGGAACTGGCGCCGCCGCCCGACTGCAGGAGCGACGAGGACCTGCTCGCGTTTGCGCGTGGGGCCGGAGCCACCGTGTTTCACCCGACCAGCACCTGCCATATGGGCAGCGATGCCACTGCGGTTGTGGACGAGCGGCTGCGCGTGCGCGGCATCGAGCGCCTGCGCGTCGTCGACGGCTCGATCATGCCGACAGTAGTTTCCGGCAATACCAACGCGGCCATCGTAATGATCGGAGAGAAGGGGGCGGAGATGATCCTGCAGGACGCGGCTGCAACGGCGCCGCAGCCCATTGCCGCCTGAAATTGGGATTCACCGTCACCCGCGGGCTCGACCCGCGGGTCCATCTTTTTCGCAAGAAGATGGATTGCCGGGTCAAGCCCGGCAATGACCAACAGGGTTAATTGCGACTGATGCTCGATCTGCTGAGCGGCATACGCGTCATCAGCTTCAATCATTTTCTGCTCGGCCCGATGGGGATTCAGGCGCTCGCGGATCTCGGCGCCGATGTCATCGCCGTCGAATCGACGGAAGGCGCCTGGCAGCGCCATTGGAGCAGCGGCAATGTGTGGCACGACGGCCAGAGCATGCTGCACACCTGCACGAACCGCAACAAGCGCAGCCTCGCACTCGATCTGAAATCTTCGAAAGGCCGGGAGATCGCGCTCAAGCTGATCCGGTCGGCCGACGTGCTCGCCGAGAATTTTCGTCCTGGGGTCATGGACAAGCTCGGGCTCGGCTATGAAGCGCTGCGCAAGCACAAGCCCGACCTGATCTACGCGTCCGCCTCCGGCTACGGCCCGGATGGGCCCTATTCACAACGCCCCGGCCAGGATCTTTTGGCCCAGGCGCTGTTCGGACTGATGGCGATTACGGGCGATCCCGAGAAAGGTCCGCGCCCGGTGGGCGTGTCCGCCGTCGACCACCATGGCGCCGCACTGTTCGCCATGGGCATTCTTGCGGCGCTCTTTCGGAGGGAACGCACCGGCCAGGGCTGCCGCGTCGATGCGAGTCTCATGCAGGCGGCGCTCGACCTGCAGGTCGAATCCCTGGTGAGCTGGATGAATGCGGCGCCAAGACCGGCGAGCGTCAGCGCGCAGCGCCGTATTGCCGGGTGGTATTATCCCGCGCCGTACGGAGTCTATCCGACCCGCGATGGACACATGGCGGTTTCGCTCAGCCCGTTGCAGAGCATCGCGCAGGTCATTGCCGAGCCGCGGCTGGCTTCCTATTCAGATCAGGATGCGTGGTCGAAACGCGAGGAGATCAGCGAAATCATTGCCGCAAAGCTCAAGGAAAGAGACAGCGAGGAATGGGCGCAGCTCATGGAAAAGGGGCAGATCTGGCACGCGCGCGTGCAGTCCTATTCGGACATCCTTGTTGATGCTCAGGTGCAGCACATGCAGGCGCTGATCACGGCTGACGGGGCGGGGAGCACAGGCGCGCCGGTGATGCTGGTGAATCATCCCGTGCGGTACGATGGAAAGACGGCCGACGTCCGTCTTGCGCCACAGCCGCTCGGTGCACAGACGGAGGAAGTGCTCATCGAGCTTGGCTTGACGCCCGGCGAGATTGCCGGACTGGCGCGCGACGGCGTCGTGCACGTGCACGACCGAAAAACAGAGGACACATGACAATCACGGCGGAAAAATTCCTGGTCAGCATCGGCGATAGCGTCACGTTTGCGAAGACGGTGGGCGAGACGGATATCTACATGTTTGCCGGTATCACAGGTGATTTCTCCGTCAATCACGTGAACGAGCAGTACATGGCGCAGTCGAAGTTTGGCCACCGCATCGCGCACGGCGCCTTGCTGGTCGGATATATGTCCACCTGCTCGACGATGATGATCGAGCAATGCCGGGGCGCGACGCGCGCGACGACGCCGGTCTCGCTTGGTTATGACCGCGTTCGCTTTATCGCGCCGGTCTTCATCGGCGATACCGTGACGCTGACCTACACCATCGCCGAGATCGATGCGCAGAAACGCCGCTCGCTCGCCGACATCAAAGTCGTCAATCAACACGGCGCTCTGGTTGCCGCCGCGCGGCACATTCTTGCATGGGTGGAGAACGCGAATCTCACGTCGTCATCCTGAGGCGCGAGTGAGCGCAGCGAACGAGCCTCGAAGGATGCGGCCCATTTCATCCTTCGAGGCTCGGCGCTTTGCGCCGAAATGACGGATCCGGGTAAGCGCTTGTGGCACAGCGAGGTCAGGCGATGCGGCTCAAGGATAAGGTATGCATCATCACCGGCGGCGGCTCGGGCATCGGGCGCGCGACTGCATTGCTGTTCGCGCGCGAGGGCGCGCGGCTCCTTGTCGCCGACAAGCGGCGAGGCACCGCCGAAGCCGTGGCCGCGCAATGCACGCGTGAAGGCGGGCACGCACTGGCGAACGAGACGGATGTCGTACGCACCGACGATGTCCGGCGCATGATCGAGCTTGCCGTGGAAGAGTTCGGGCGCCTCGATGTCCTCGTCAACAACGCGGGCTATGGCATTGCCGGCAGTGTGCTCGAAACCGACGAAGACGCATGGGACGCGCTCATGGCCGTGAACGTGCGCGGCGTCTTCATTTGCAGCAAATATGCGATCCCCGCGATGAAAAAGAACGGCGGCGGCACCATCGTGAATACTGCTTCTGTGGTGGCCCAGGTAGGGATCGGCAATCGCGCAGCCTATTGCGCCTCGAAGGGAGCCGTGGCGGCGCTCACCCGCGCCATGGCCATTGATCACGTGCGCGACGGCATTCGCTGCAATGCCATTGCGCCAGGAACCATCGACACGCCCTATTTCGCGGAAATCCTGCAGAAGAGTCCCGATCCCGAGGCCACGCGTCAGGCGCTCGCCAGGCGGCAGTTGCTTGGCCGTATGGGAACCCCGGAGGAGATCGCCGCCGGCATCCTGTTTCTCGCCAGCGACGAGAGCCGCTTCGCCACCGGGACCATTCTCACGCTCGACGGCGGATGGACGGCGGGACTGCCGTAGGGTGCGCAAAGGCGTGCTCTTTTACGCCGTGCGCACGCGTTTACCGTTTCTCCGCGTGGGCACGGCGCGCAGCCAATTTCCGACGGGCAACTTCAGAGTTTCGCGCCTTTGCCCACCTACAGGTGCTCACTCGGCGGCGGCCGAAGACACCGAGCAAATGTTGAAGGCGCGGACCGGACGGTGAAAGCCCTTGAGCGAAAGCTCGCCGGCAGGTTCGGTGCCGGTCGATGCCTCGATGGTCGCGTGCACCTTGCTGTCGATCAGGATCTGTCCGTCCTTCGCGTCGGCGCACAGCCGGGCAGCGAGATTGACCACGGTGCCTACGGCCCCGTAGTCGAAGCGGCCCTCGAACCCGATGCGGCCCAGCGTGGCGTAGCCATGGGCGATGCCGACGCCGAAACCAAGCTCGTAACTCTGCTTGCGCCATTTCGACGCGAGCTCGCTTACGCGATCGCGCATCTCCATCGCCATCCGCACGGCGCGAACATTGGGATCAGAACAAGGCAGTGGATCGTTGAACAGCACCATGATGGCGTCCCCCGCGAACCGCTCGACCGTGCCCTCGTGCTTATGAATGAGACTGCCGAGCACGGCGTGATATTCCCGCAGCACCGACATTACCTCTTCCGGCTCGGCCGTCTCTGAGAATGCCGTAAAGCCGCGCAGGTCGCAGAAAAGCACGGTGATGGCGCGGCGGTGGCTCTCGAGCACGCGATCATCGCCCGCCGAGAGAATTAGTTCCGCGACCTGCGGGGAGAGAAACCGTTTAAGCCGGCTCACGCGCTCGATCTCGCCGAGCTGCTGCTCGACGCGTTCTTCGAGCGTGCGGTTCCAGGCGGCGAGGTCGGCAGCCTGCGCCGCGACCTGATCGTGCAGCCGCTTGCGCTCGAGAGATGCACCAACGCGCGCGCGCAACAGTGTCGGGTTGAACGGCTTGGGCAGATAGTCCTCCGCGCCGTTCTCGATGCAGCGCACGACGCTGTCGAGCTCATCGACGGCCGAGATCATGATCACGGGGATGTGGCGGAGATTTTCGTCCGCCTTCATTTGCGCGAGCACCTCGTACCCGTTCACCTTAGGCATCATGATATCGAGCAGGACCAGATCGAACGGTTTGCTGCGCACAAGCTCGAGCGCCTGCTCGCCGTCGACCGCGGTCGCGATGGTCGCGTATCCCTCGCGCGCGAGGCGCCGCGTCAGCGCATACCGGTTGTCCTCGTTGTCGTCGACGACGAGCAGTGTGGCGTCGCTAGGCGTCACGGCTCATTCCCGCCGGAAGCAGTGCGCGGATCTTTGCGAGCAGGCGATCGAGCTCGACCGGTTTCGTGTCGAAATCGTCGCATCCCGCAGCGCGCGCCTTTTCCTCATCCCCCGACATGGCATGCGCGGTCAGCGCAATGACAGGAATGTGCCGCGTTTCAGCGGCGCTCTTGATCCGGCGCGTCGCGTCCCAGCCATCGAGCACCGGCAGGCTCAGATCCATGAGCACCAGATCGGGGCGCTCGCTTGCCGCCATGGCGACGCCCTGCGCGCCGTCGGTGGCGACGACGACCGAGTAGCCCGCGCGTGTCAGCCGGCGCTTGAGCATGAAGACGTTGTCGTCGTTGTCCTCGACATAAAGAATTTTCATGCCGACGCCCCGGTCATCGGCTTGACCCATTTGCTCAGCGCGTCGGTCAGTCGGCGCAGCATTTCGTCGCGCTCGCTTTTCTGGATGATGCGTTCGACGCCGCCATTGAGACGCGCGCGATCATGGTCGGTGAGATCCATCGCGGTTATGACCACGACCGGAATCTCTCGCCAGGCTGTATTCGCCCGCAGCTCGTCGAGGAACTCGAACCCATCCATCTTCGGCATCATCAAATCGAGAATGATGGCGTCCGGTCGTGCGGCGGAAAGGGAAGCGAGCGCACGCACCCCGTTCTCCGCCTCGCTGACATGCCACCCCAGCGGTTCGAGCGCGCTGCGCACGGACCGGCGCACCACATCGTCGTCATCAATAAGCAGAATGCGGCCCGCAGCGGAACCGCAGACGCTTCTCAAGGTTTCGACCAGCTTGCTGCGATTGACGGGTTTAACCAGATAATCGGCGGCGCCGAGCGCGTAGCCGCGATTTTTCTCTTCCACGATCGTCATCAGCACGACCGGAATCGCTGCGAGCGAAGGATCTCCCTTGATGGCGGCCAGCACCGTCCAGCCATCGATATCCGGCATCATGATATCCAGCGTCATGGCTGAGGGTTTGAGGTCACGTGCAAGGCGCAGCGCTTCCTGGCCGCCTTTTGCGGTTGCCACGGAGAATCCCGCCCTTTCCAGATGTCGCGCCACGAGCTCGCGCACCGTCGCGTCGTCATCCACGACGAGAATGAGCGGCGCCTGCAGTGCCTGGCGACTGGAAAGGTTGGAACGCGCCTCTTTTCTCGCGAGCGGTTCGGGCAGCACAATCCTGGGAAGGCGGATCGTGAAGGTCGAACCCGCTCCGGGCTTGCTCTCCACCGTGATGTCTCCGCCCATCATTCGGCAAAAATGGCGGCTGATCGCAAGCCCGAGACCGGTGCCGCCGTATTTTCGTGTGGTCGAGGAATCCGCCTGCGAGAATTCCTGAAAAAGCCTGCCAATCTGCTCCGCGTTCATGCCGATGCCGGTATCTGTCACCGCAACGGTAATCCATTCGCGCCCGTCCATATGCTGCGGGCGTGCAGCGATGGTTACGGTACCGTTCTCTGTGAACTTGTTCGCATTGCTCGCCAGATTGAGCAGAGCCTGCCGGAACCGCATCTGATCGGCCTCAATCGTTCCGACATCCGGTGTGCAGTCCACGACGACGCGATTTGCGTTCTTCTTCGCCAGCGTCTCGATGGTGTTGACCACGTCCTGGATAAGCGGCGCGAGCGGGAACGATTCTATGTGAAGCTCCATGCGGCCCGCTTCGATCTTGGAGAGATCGAGAATGTCGTTGATCAGCGCGAGCAGATGACGGGCGGCGCGCAGCACGCGGTCGAGCGGTTCGATATCGTCGTCGTGTTTGAAATCGCGGGCGTCCTCCAGGAGCATCTCGGTCACGCCAATGATGGCGTTGAGCGGAGTGCGCAGCTCGTGGCTCATATTGGCGAGGAACTGGGACTTGTGCTGGCTCGCGACTTCGAGCTCACGGCCTTTCTCGCGCAGCTCGCTGAACAGGCGCGCGTTCTGGATGGCCACGGCCGACTGTGCCGCAAAGGTCTTGAGCAGATCGATGGTGCCGGGGGCAAACTCGCCCGGCGCCTTGCGGCGCACCACGAGCGCGCCGATCACCTGGCTCGAACGCATCAGCGGCACGAGTAGCCGCGCTCGGTAGCCGGCCGTGATGACGATGTCGTTAACGGGCGTGGGCGGCAGGTCGCGCAGGTCGGGCTGCTGGCTCGGCTCGTGCGTCTCCGTCATCAGGCCAACGGCTTCGGAAATTTCCACATGCATGTCCCGCACGGCATTGATCAGCTCGTCGCTCATGCCGAACGTGGCGCTGAGCTGAAACTCATGCTGTTGCTCGTCGA
>JBEVJT010000250.1:0-2826 GCA_040510075.1 Xanthobacteraceae bacterium
GTGGTGCTCAACGGGCTCGAACGTTCGCAACGCACCTGGGGCCGCTTCGACGTCAGCATCGAAGGAAGGCATCCGCTGCTGCCTCTCGTTGCGCGGCTCATGCGGTTGCGCTCCCGACTGAGCGGCATTGCAACGGGCGATCAGGCCATATTCGTGCGCCGGGACGTTTTCCACGCCATTGGCGCCTTTCCCGAACTGCCCTTGATGGAGGATATCGCGCTGTGCAAACGGCTGAAAAAAATCGGCCCTCCTTTATGCTTGCGCGAGCGCGTGATCACTTCCGGACGGCGGTGGGAAAAGAACGGCGTGGTCTCGACCATCGTGCTCATGTGGTGGCTGCGCATGGCCTATTTGTTGGGAGCCGATCCCCAGACTTTCGCCCATCGCTATGATCATGAGTAAACCGGTCGCCGTTGCGATCCTCGCGAAGGCGCCCATCCCCGGCCTCGCCAAGACGCGGCTCATTCCGGCGCTCGGCGCCGAGCGCGCCGCCTCGCTGCAGGCGCGCTTGATCGATCGGGCGGTCAACACCGCACGTGCAGCGGCGCTCGGACCCGTGACCTTGTGGATCACACCGCACATCGACGACGACGCCATTTCCGAGCTGACAGCCTCTATCGAGGTCATCCAGCAGCCTCCCGGCGATCTCGGCGCGCGCATGTGTGCGGCGGCGGTCGCGGCAGCGGGATGCGTGCTGCTCATCGGCACGGACTGCCCGGCGTTACAGGCGAGCCATCTCAGATCGGCAGCGACGATTCTGCGCGCTGGCACCGATGTGGTTCTCATTCCGGCAGAAGACGGAGGTTACGTGCTTATCGGAATGCGCGATGCGCAGCCGGCGTTGTTTTCCGGCATGGCGTGGAGCACGCCGGGCGTGCTTGCCGAGACGCGGCGCCGGCTCAAAGATCTCGGACTGAGCTGGGAGGAGCCATTGGTTTTGTGGGATCTCGACACGTCAGCCGATCTTGCGCGGCTGTCGGAGGCCGATCTCGCCGATCTCGTTAATTAATCGCCATAGGTAGCGCCGGCCCAGACCGCAGGCGCGGCGCGTTGGTACTGTTTCGGGCGCGCCACTTCGGCGCCGAGAACCTGAGCGGCTTCCCATCCCCAATGCGGATTGTCGAGCATCGCGCGTGCAAGCGCGACCATGTCGGCTTTGCCGTTCGCGATGATGGCTTCCGACTGTTTCGGCGTCGCGATCAACCCGACGACGCGCGTCGCGATAGCGCACTCCTTCTTCACCTTGGCCGCAAACTCCACATTCATGTTGGCCACCAGATTGGGACGGGAGTCCGTGCTGATCCCGCCCGACGAGACGCAGACAAAATCCACGCCTGCATCCTTGAGCGCCTGCGCAAAAGTCACAGCATCGGCAGGCGTTAGGCCGCCTTCCTGCCAATCGTTGCCGGTGATGCGCGCCCCCAGTGGCATGCTCTTTTGCAGAGCTGAGCGCACGGCGGTGGCGATCTCGAGCGGATAGCACATGCGCGCCGCCATTGAGCCGCCATAGGCATCGTTTCGCTTGTTCGAAATCGGTGACAAGAAGCTGTGCAGCAAATAACCGTGCGCACAGTGCAGCTCGACAGCGTCCACTCCAGCGCGCACAGCGCGGATGGCGGCATGCACGAAAGCCTCCCGCACCCGCTCGATATCCGCTGCAGACATCTCGCGCGGCACCGGCCAACCGGGGCCGAAAGCAAGGGCTGAGGGCGCAAGTGTTTCCCACGCGTCCTCTTCGGGTGACAGCGGCTGGCCGCCCTCCCAGGGCCGGCGCGCCGATGCCTTGCGCCCCGCATGCGCGAGCTGGATACCCATTCTGGCGGTGCCGTACCTGCGGCAATGGGTGAGCACGCGAGCGAGCGCCGCTTCGCAGTCATCCGAATAAAGTCCGAGGTCGCCATGGCTGATGCGGCCCCGCCGCTCGACACCGGTGGCCTCGACCACCACCAGCGCCGCCCCCGAATTGGCAAGGGATCCGAGGTGGTTGATATGCCAGTCGGTCGCCGCCCCGTCGTCGGCGCTGTACTGACACATCGGCGAAACGACGATGCGGTTGGCGAGCTCAAGGCCGCCGAGCCGAATGGGTGAAAACAGCGCAGAAGCCATTGCGAATCTCACTCGGGCGTATGGAGGATTGCAGCAGGAGAGAAATAAGGATTAGCCCGGATCGATCGCGAGCGAAATCCGGGAAAACTGCGTATGCAGAACTCGGGCTACGGCTGGAGATCAGGCTGCTTTGCGCTTCTCATCCTCGACGGCGGACGGCGGAAGTGGAGCAATTTCGGCCCACCGGTCGCGGAGCGCCATGGCTTCACGCATGCGATTGAGGAAATCTTCTTCCGACGAAAAGTAACGCTTCCAGCGTCCCGTCTGAAAGAGTTCGACGAAATGCGCGAAGCGGCCATCCGCAAGCATGCGCCATTTCTGGGCAACTTCGGCGAGGTGCGCAAAGCGTGCTTGCGGCATTGGAGGCCCTGATGTGGGGGCGAGTATCGAGTTCGCTGCTCGATCGTCGCCGCAGCATCACGCACACGCAACGCCACGCTGATCGGGTGCACTGTTTGTGCCCGGAACACACGTCGAATCAGTGGAGCGTACATTTTAACTTTGCCGTGGCGAAACGGCGACAGCCTGAATGCGCGGCGCCAAAAACTGACCCGCCCGGACGGGGAAATCCGGGCGGGTCGCTTTGATCGGCGCAGGGGATCGGGGGGGCGTGAGCGCCGATCGGGGGCTGTAACTTATGGCCTTCTCGGCTCGTTACGGGTGTTAGTCGTGCCCTGTCCTGAAAAGGTTCAGCGTAATTTGGGACCTGCCGGAAAAAAA
>JBEVJT010000251.1:0-10077 GCA_040510075.1 Xanthobacteraceae bacterium
CAAAGTAGCGGCGTGATCCCGCCCCGAGCCATGCGCAGAGGCGCGCCGCGGTAACAATGGGATACAATGCTCGGCTCCATTTGTCGCGGTCTGGCGCAGCCGTGATGTGGTGCTCAAAATTTCCTTGCGCAGCTCCGGCAGAGACCCGGACGCTTCCGCAAAGAAGGGGCGCAATGCCTCCGCCACCACCGAATCCAGGCTCGGCTCGCCTCCCGGCATTGGAGCATCGGCATCACAGCGGCACGCGGCGAGGGAGCCTGCCGTTCGTGCCGCACGTGTGGCTCTGCTGGAAATCGCATCTCCGCTGCAACAGCCTCCGCGGCTTTCGCGCGCTCAGCGGTGCGCCCGAGCTTCCCGAGCTTCTGCTGTGCCCGCACATAAGCCTCGACCATGCGAGTGAGAGAGTTTCCCTCTTCCGGACTGATCTCGCCCGCGCAGGCGGCCGCAAAAATTGCGGCGATGACACCCGGGGCATCGGACGGCCGCTCGAGCGGCGGCAGATCGATCTCGACCGGCGCGCCCTTGCGCGCCGGCAGCATTATTCCCCACAGCCAGGAGAGGGCCTTCGCATCTCCCCTTTTCGCCCGCTCGACGACGGTGCGAATGACTGTCTCGGCATCGACCTCGATGAGCTGCTCGAACAGGGCGCTTGTCTTGTTGCGCGCGCCGCGCGGACGACCTGCGGGATTGCCGCTTTGCCGGCTTGGAAGGGCATTTTTCTATCTCCTCATTGCCAAATGAAAAAGCCCGCGATGCGCGGCATCGCGGGCCAACAAAAACCCGGCGGAGTTATCGCCGGGTCCGCTCGCACCTCGCGAGCCTGCACGATTCATAGCATATAATTGTACAGTGTCAATTCAATTCGGGAGAACCGCCCGCACCAAAACTATGTGCCGGTTCACGGCCAGGCAGTTGATGTTCCCTTTTTGTCCTATCCGCTTTCCGGATCAGCCCAGTTTCACTTCGAGAAAAAGCTTGATGCCGACCAGCTCGAGCAAGGAGAACTTACTTTCCGGGTCGTAGTCAATGAACAGATCAAGGTCGCTTCGCGTCCTGGCTTCGTCCCGTGCCACGGACCCGAATAGAAAAAGCGAAGTCGCCCTGAGCGCCTTGATGGCATCTGCGTGACGCTTGAGCTTGGAAATTGCCTGGCGCCTGTTCATCAGCCGGTCACCCGCGAGCTTGACCCGCGAGCCCATCTCTTTCGAAAGAAGATGGATTGCCGGGTCAAGCCCGGCAATGACCAGCCGAAATCAATGTCAAGGCGCCTGCTGCAGCCTGTTTCGCCTAGATAAACGCACGATAGCGCCCCGCTTGCGGGGGACGCCCAGAGGCTAAGCCGCTGCAAATACCGCTTTCCTGACCGCCTGCGGCAGAGCGATCGCGCGGAAGAATGCCTTCGGGTAGAGATAGTCCTCTCCGGATTCGTCGATGATCCGGAGCAGGCCATGTTTCTCGCCATCGGCGTCGGGGATTGCGACATAGATCTTTCGTTTCTCAAGCGATGCTGCATAGCCGTCGTTTTCGACGCAAACGACGAGGTGTTTTGCTTGTTTTTTGCTCATTCTCCTGATCTCAAAGCAGCCGCTTGATCTTGAATTCCTTGCGGCCGATTGCGGAAGCCTCATACCAGTGTAATTCAGCCACACGAACAGAGCCATCCATCAAGCGGACATTTGCAATCCCCTTCCGTTTTCGCCAGCGGCCTCGCCCGTACATTCTGCGCAGCCGGGCGATTTCCCGAATTCCAGACCCAGCGGCGAAGGTCTCGACATTCGAAATCTCGCCCAGAATCTCAAAGCGCATCTCTCAATCGTGTCGATAGCATCCGATACGGTCAACCGGGCCAGCGCGGCGCCTGCGGTACCGCAGTTTAAGCTGCTGAACTCGGGTAAACCCGAGTTCAGTCGCGGCTCGGCACCCTCTCCCCGCAAGTGGGGCGAGGGAAGAAACCGAGTGCCCGCTACGCAGCGCTACGCGGGGGAGGATGAAAAGAGGGTGCGCTCGACCCAGCTGGTGGTCACGCGGCCGTCGCGAAAATCCGGGTGGTCGAGCACGCGCCGGTGAAACGGGATTGTGGTTGGCACGCCCTCAACCGTGAACGCATCAAGCGCGTTGCGCATGCGCTCGATCGCCTCGGCGCGACTGTTGCCGCGCACGATGAGCTTGGCGAGAAGCGAATCGTAGTAGGGCGGCACCGCATAGCCGGCAAAGCAGTGCGTATCCACCCGCACGTCCGGGCCGAACGGAGGCGTAAAGGCGGACAAGAGGCCGGGGGCTGGCGCGAAATTGTGCGTCGCATCCTCCGCATTGATGCGGCATTCGACGGCGTGGCCAGTGAATGTGATCTCGTCCTGCGAGAAGCCGAGCGGTGCACCTTCCGCAATGCGGATCTGTTCCGCCACGAGGTCGCGGCCCGTGATCATCTCGGTGACCGGATGCTCCACCTGGATGCGCGTGTTCATTTCAAGAAAATAATAATGGTGCGTGTCCACATCGAAGACGAATTCCACGGTACCGGCGCCTTCGTAACGCACGCGCTGCGCGAGTTGTGTGGCGGCTGATCCAAGCTTGCCCCGCAAGTCCGGGTCGACGGCCGCCGACGGCGCCTCCTCGATCAGCTTCTGATAGCGGCGCTGCACCGAACATTCTCGCTCACCGAGGTGCAACACATTGCCGTGCGCATCCGCAAGAATTTGCACCTCGATATGCTTGGCCCGCTCGATGAATTTTTCCAGATACACGGTGGAATCGCCGAATGCGGCGAGCGCCTCCGCGGCCGACGCTTCCATCGCGCCGGTCAATTCTGCCTCGTTGCGCACGACGCGAATCCCGCGCCCGCCGCCGCCGGCGCTTGCTTTCAGCATGACGGGAAAGCCGATCTCGCGCGCGACAGCGAGCGCGTGCGCGGCGTCCTCGACCTGATCCGTTCCCGGCACGCGCGGTACGCCCGCATCCGCCGCCAATCGCCGGGCGGCGATCTTTTCGCCCATGGCTTCGATCGCCTCAGCCGACGGCCCGATGAATTTGATGCCGGCTTCCTTGCATAGGCGCGCAAACGATGCACGCTCGGCGAGAAAACCATAGCCGGGATGCACAGCCTCGCATCCTGTTCCCAGGGCGGCAGTGACCAGGATCTCCGGGCGCAAATAGCTCTCGCTTGCGCGCGCCGGCCCGATACAGACCGCGCGGTCCGCAAGGCGCGCCGGCAGGCTCTCGCGATCAGCTTGCGAGACGGCGAGCACCGTCTCGATGCCGAGCTTCTTGCACGCCCCGATCACCCGCACGGCAATCTCGCCGCGGTTGGCGATGAGGACGCGCTTGAACGAGACGGTCACTTCTTATCCCTGCCACGCAAAGCGGGGGAGGGTGGCCGAGCGAAGCGAGGGCGGGTGGGAGTGCATCAGGACTCACCCTGCCGGTGTGCGGCTCCAGGGTCGCCACCGCACGCCTCGCGGCATCGCCTCGTGCAACATCAACATCTCGCCGATCGTCTCCGATGTCACGAGACCGACCAGTCGTCCGGATGCATCGACCACCGCGACCGCGGGAGCCGACTTCTCCTGCAGAATGCGGAATGCCTCGTCGAGGCAGCGGCGATGCCCAATTTGCGGCACCTGCGAGGACATGGCTTCAGCCACCCGCGCGTCCGGGCCGCGCTCCTTCAGCGCCCGAATGATATCGCCGCGTCCGAGGAGCCCGATCGGCTTGCCAGCGCTGTCCACCACCGGGAATTCGCTCTGGCTCGTGTGCAGCAACGTCTGCACCGCCTCGTCGACGTGTTCTTCCGGCGTGAGCGTCGCGAACTGCGTCATCATGGCCGTGCTTACTGGAACGCCGCGCGACATCGCCCGCAACGCCACCGAATGTGCTTCGGAAGCGGCCGCGAGGTAGACGAAGATGGCGATGAATATGAGCAGCGGATTGTAGAACAGCCCGATAAAGCCGAGCGCGAAGGCGACGCCCTGCCCGATCGAGGCGGCGATCTCGGTCGCGCGCACGAAGCCGAGCTTTGCCGCGAGCAGCGCGCGCAGCACTCGCCCGCCATCCATCGGAAAGGCGGGGATCATGTTGAACAGAGCGATGAAAATATTCACGGCCGCGAGCTGGTCGACCAGCGACGCGCTCGTGCTCTCGATCGCGTTGAGGTCGCCCAGGTTCAGCCGGGCGCGGGCGAAGACAACGAGCGCAAAAGCGATGGCGGCATTCACGAGGGGGCCGGCGATGGCAACCAGAAACTCCTCGTGAGAAGCTTCCGGAATGCGCTCGAGGCGCGCCACTCCGCCAATGGGCAGGAGGGTTACGTCGGGGGTCGAGACGCCGAAGCGGCGCGCGGTGAAGATGTGCCCGAATTCATGCGCAACCACGCAGGCGAACAGAAGCAGCATGAAGATGAGTCCGTGCCAGGCAGCTTGCGGGCCGCCAGACACGTAATTGGCGGCAAAGATCCAGATGAGAAACAGAAGGAAAGTGACGTGCACACGGATGACGGTGCCCGCAATCCTTCCGATGGTGAACGACCAGGACATTCTCGGACCTCACGGAGAAGTTTTCTCATCCGGGCTACACAGCTGAAAGCTACAGGAAATCGCGGGGTATTTCAGTCCACTTTTCCCTGCCGCGATAGAACAGCGGCTTTTTCGCGGTGCGGGCGAGATATTCCTTGTAGCGCGCACGCATCCGGCGAATGCGTTTTTGCGGCACTCTGATGCGCCGGTGTGGGATGTCGATGAGAAAGAGTTCGACCGCCCACATGTTTTTTGGCGCTAACCTCCAGTCGTAGGTTCCCAGCTCACGAAGATCGACGATGGCATAGCCGGTGATGCACCCGGTGCGATCGATATACGCATCGAAATAGCTCATTGCGAGCGCGCGCGGGGTGCGAAACACCGGCTTGCGGCCGTGCAGGCCCGGGTCGCGCGAGCGCGCCACTGTGCCCCAGCGCCCGCCGCGTCGATATACGAAGATGACATGGTCGAGATTGTCGACGGATTCGAAGGTCATCAGCAGCGGCGGATAGCCGTGCTGCTCGAGAATGCAGGCGGCCGCCAGGGCCGCTTCCGCGCAATGCGCCGTGCGCCCGCGGACCACTTGGCGAAAGCTGTGAAAGGTGTCGCCGCGCAGCTCCTTGTTGTAGGGCAGCCGATTGAGCCAGTGTTGAACGCTTCTTGGCGTGCGCAGGCGGGCGATCAGGCGCCGCTCGGCACTCGTGAACTGATCGAGCGGTGGGGGTGTGCGCAATCCTGACTATCCCAGCGAGCCGAACGGTGGCGCCATGCTTCGGCCAAACGGTTCGGCTGACGTGCGGAGGCGAGCCGTTTTCATGAGCAGTTTCTATACCTGTGCTGTGTTATGCGTAGTCTTAGGTGCCGAATTGTACTCTGTCGCGCAGCCAAATGCCGCCGGTGAGGAGAAGACGTACACGAAAATGGCTTCCGGCTGCGATCCATCGAAAATGCGCGTTGTGGTTGACGTCGGCCACACTCCGGAAGCAGGCGGGGCGCTAAGCGCGCGGGGCGTCTACGAATATGAATTCAATCTCCGCCTCGCCACGCAGGTGAAAAACGATCTCGTCGCGGCCGGATTTGCCTCGACTTACCTGATGCGCACGAAAGGCACGAAACGGAACCTGGAGCAACGCGCCGATCGCGCCAACAAGATGCGTGCCGATCTGTTCATCTCGATCCACCACGATTCGGTGCAGGACATGTACTTGCGTCCCTGGAAGTATAAAGGGCATTCGTATCTCTATAGCGACAAGTTCAAGGGCTATTCGGTGTTCGTGTCCTACGCCAATGCACATGTCGAGGAGAGCCGGCACTTTGCGGTCGATCTCGCGGCCGAGCTCAAGACTCAGGGCCTTTCGTTCACGGCCCACCATGCTGAGAAGATCGCCGGCGAGAGCAGGGAGATGATCGAGCCGGATCTTGGCGTCTACCGCTATGATGACCTTGTGGTGCTCAAGCGCACCAACTCGCCGGCAGTGCTCCTGGAAGCAGGCGTGATCGTGAACCGGGACGAGGAACTGGCGGTGGCCGCTCCCGAGTTTCGCGACCGTATTGCCCAGGCGATTGTGGCCGCCACTTCCAAATTTTGTAAGCGGAGCAGCTAAACCCATCCAGGCAAGCTTGCGCAGGCCTCTTAACCCTGGCTGCGTGCGTTGCACTGGAATGACGTGCGGGTTGCGCGGTATAGCGTTATGATCACGCCGCACGATAAATTCGAGCAGATGCGATGGCGTTGAGTGAAGAGCCGCATCGCCTTGAGCGCCGGCCAAGCGAGGGCGGGTTCGCGTTCGACTATTTCATCAGCCGGCGCGGATCGAGTGCGCCGATCGCGCAGGAAGTCGCCGATATCCTCAGCGACGCGGGGCACAGCGTCTGCCTGCAGGATTACGACTTCATCAGTGGCGCGAATTTCATCGCCGAGATGCATGAGGCGATCAAGAAGTGCCGGCACTTCATCGCGCTCCTTTCCGCGGATTACGACAAGTCTGAATTCACCCGCGAGGAATGGACGGCATTCATGGCGGTGAGGAATGTCGCGGGCGGCGGCCGCCGCTTCATTCCACTCCGCGTGGAGGACTTTCGTCCGGACGGCCTGCTCGCGAGCTACCAGTACACCGACTTGGTCGGCGTCGATGATCCACAAGAACGCAAGCGGCGTATTCTCGGGGCAGTGGGAGGCGCTCCGGCCGAGGCGCGCCGCACAAGTATTCAAGTGAAGAGCTTCCATGGCGTGCCGCCCCGCAATCCGCATTTTACCGGCCGCGACGCCTTGCTCGACCGCTTGCATGCCGTGATGATGAACGATTCGACTTCCGCCGCGCACGTCGCGCTGCACGGCATGGGCGGCATCGGCAAGACTTCGATCGTCGCGGAGTACGTGCATCGCAACGCAAGCCACTATGCCGGGGTGTGGTGGGCGCCTGCGCAGGAGCGGCCGGTTCTGACCACGAGCCTTGCCGAACTCGCAACCGAGCTCGATCCGCAGCTAGTGCGCGAGGGTGATGCAAAGCTCGCCGCGCTGAACGCGCTACACAAGATAAGCGGTTCGGCTACTCCCTGGCTCCTCATCTATGACAATGTGGAGAGTCCGGAGCTCATTGCCGATCTCGTGCCCGGCCGCGGTGCGCGCCTCATCATCACGACGCGGTGGGCGGATTGGGTCGGCCGAGCCGCCGAGATCGAGATCGATCTGCTCGATCCACAAGCGGCGATCCATTTTCTGCTCACGCGCTCGGGGCGCGACAATCGGGAGGGTGCCGCACGGCTTGCAGCCGCGCTCGGCAATCTGCCGCTCGCGCTCGATCATGCCGGAGCGTATGTGCGGCTCACCGGCATGTCCTTTGACCGTTACTGCGAGCGACTCGAGGACCTAATTTCCAAGGCCCCGCGCGGGGCGGCGTATCCGGACAGTGTCGGAGCAACCTTCGGGCTTGCGATCGAGCAGGCCTGCAAAGTATGCGCGACAACTGAAACTTTGCTCGGCTTCCTTGCCGTGCTCGGTTCCGATCGCATCCCGCTCGATCTTCCTGACGAATCCATACTGCCCGAGGACGACCGTGCCGAAGCGCTGATGGCGCTCGCGGCGGTCTCGCTCGTCGACCACGTGCAGGCAGCCGACGGCACGCAAGCTGTTTCACTGCATCGCCTGGTGCGCGCCGCCATGCGTGCCAGGCTCAATGCAGCAAACAAACTCGAGCCGGCCGTGAACACGGCGGTGCGCCGGGTCGCCGTCGCTTTTCCCGACGACGGCTATACCAACCCTGATTCGTGGGCCCGCTGTGCGCAGCTGCTGCCGCACGCGCTGGAACTGCGAGAGGAGGCCAAGCGGGTAGGAATGGAAAGCGAGGGCCTGGCGCGGCTGCTCGATGCCGCGGCGAATTTCCTCAACGGCCGCTCGGCTTATTCCGCCGCCGAGCCGCTCTTTTGCGAGGCGCTCGCGCTGGGCGAAAAGCTCCTGGGCCCGGATCATCCCGACGTAGGGCAGTGGCTCAACAATTCTGCCAACCTTTTTCTCAATACGGGCCGTTACTCCGAAGCAGAGCCGCTCTATCGACGCTCGATCGAGATCGGAGCGAAATCTCTGGGACGCGATCACGTGCGTGTGGCCACGCGGCTCAACAATCTTGCCGTGGTGCTGATGGACACGGGCCGGCAAGCCGAGGCGGAAGCGCTTTTGCGCGAGGCAATCGAAATTGTTGAAAAAAGATGCGGCCGCGAGTCCGAGATGTTCGCGAAGCGGCTCTACAAGTTTGCCAATCTGCTGGCGTGCACGGGCCGGCTCGAGCAAGCGGAGACTGCGTTCCGCGAAAGCATCCACATCGGCGAACTGACGCTCGGTAAAGACCACTCTCTCTTGGCGGATTGGAAAAGCGGACTTGCCAAGGTGCTGCGCGATTGCGGGCGCTACGCCGAGGCGGAGCCGCTATTCCGTGAAGCCATCGCCACATGGATGAAGACGGGCAATCATTCGCACACCAGTTTCGGCTTCCTGCGTCATGAATATGCGAAGCTGCTTTCCCTTTGCGGTCGTCCCGAGGAGGCATGCGCGCAGGCACGAGAGGCTCTCGACATCCATGTGCAGGCGTTCGGATCCGCGCATCAATGGACGCAGCACGCAGCAACCGTGCTGGCCGGCGCACTCGATGCGCTCGGGCGTGGTGATGAGGCGCGCGAGGTACGCCGCTGTCACTCGCTGTCCACGTGACCTTTTCGTGCCGGGTACACGCATCGCGCCTAGCGCCCCAATGACGGTTCGGGGTGGTTGTGCATGAAACCAACCCGCGTTCTAACAAGCTGATGTTGTTTGATTATTGACGCCAAGCCAAACGACTGAAGTACGGGATTGTCTCCATTTTTGAAATCACATTAGTTTTACATGGATCACGCTCGATATGTTTCGCCCACGTTCAGGACGAAAACTGTCTGTGCGAGTCTGCTATTGAAGGCGAAGCGGCTGTAGAGGTTGCATCGCGGTAATGCGTGCTGATGACCCCAACCGGACCGTAGCAGTCTATTCTTACTGGCAGTGCGAAGCGCCTTTCACTTCACGAGTGTGGTAATGTACGGCCCCTCGGAAGGGGAGCCATGACACGGCGCGAGTTCATCACTCTGGTTGGCAGCGCGGCGGCGTGGCCGCTGGCGGCGCGCGCACAGCAGGCGGTGGTGCCGGTGGTTGGCTTCCTCAACCCTGGATCACCAGAGCCGTTCGCTTTTATGGTGGCGGCGTTTCGCGAAGGCCTGAAGGGAGCAGGCCATGTCGAAGGCCAGAACGTCAGCATCGAATACCGCTGGGCGAAGGGTCACCATGATCAACTGCAAATGCTAGCGACCGACTTGGTTCGACGGCAAGTGGCGGTGATCGCAGCGACCAGCGGCAAACGTCTCGGCACAGGCGGCGAAGACAGCGACCGCAACCATTCCCATTATCTTTACCGTCGGTGATGATCCCATCAAGTTGGGTCTCGTCGCCAGCTTCAATCGACCGGGTGGTAATATTACTGGCGTGAATACGCAATCTTCTACGCTGGAGACAAAGCGCCTAGGATTACTGCGCGAATTGGTTCCCCAAGCTGCCACTTTCGCTGTTCTTTTGAATCCTACCAATCCCGATGCTGACCTCCAACGGCGAGACGTACAGGCGGCCACTACTGCCATAGGACTGCAGTTGCGTGTCGTTAATGCAAGCAGCCAAGCTGACTTCGAAACAGCGTTTGCGGCCCTTGTTCAACAGCGCGCCGATGCTCTCCTTGTTGGAAATGATGCATTCTTCAATAGTCGGCGTGAGCAAATCGTGGCGCTGGCGGCGCACCACGCGGTTCCCACGATCTATTCGTTTCGTTCATTCGCGGAAAGCGGCGGTCTAATGAGCTATAGCACTAATCTGATCGAAGTGTATCGGCAGGTCGGCATCTATGTTGGTCGTATTCTCAAAGGCGAGAAGCCAGCCGACCTGCCAGTCGTGCAGCCAACCAAGTTCGAGTTCGTGATCAACCTCAAGACCGCGACGGCGATCGGTCTTGCCGTACCGCAATCGATCCTGATGCGCGCCGACGAGGTGATCGAAAAGCCG
>JBEVJT010000252.1:0-4556 GCA_040510075.1 Xanthobacteraceae bacterium
GTGGTCGGCATGCGCATCCAGTCCGAAAGAGTAGCGAAGCGCCATCGTGAATGAGGCGAGCATGGCAATGGGATTGGCGATGCCTTTGCCGGCGATGTCGGGCGCCGAGCCGTGCACCGGCTCGTAAAGCGCCCTGCGCTTCCTCGTCTGCGAGTCCACTTCGCCGAGGGAAGCGGAAGGCAGCATGCCCAGCGATCCGGTAAGGGTTGCGGCGATGTCCGATAGCACGTCGCCGAACAAGTTGTCGGCGACGATGACATCGAACTGCTTCGGCCAGCGTACCAGCTGCATGGCGCCTGCGTCTGCCAGCTGATGCTCGAGCTGCACGTCCGCGAACTCGCGCACATGCAGCTCCTCGATGACCTCGTGCCAAAGCACGCCCGTCTTCATGACGTTGCGCTTTTCCATGGAGGTGACCTTGTTGCGGCGCTTGCGTGCAAGCTCGAAGGCCACCCTTCCGATGCGCTCGATCTCATAGGTCTCGTACACCTGCGTATCGACCGCACGTTTCTGCCCGTTGCCCAGGTCGGTGATGGTCTTGGGCTCGCCGAAATACACGCCGCCGGTCAGCTCGCGCAGGATGATGATGTCGAGCCCGTCAACTACCTCGCGCTTGAGGCTCGATGAGTCGGTGAGGTCCGGGTAGCACACGGCAGGGCGAATGTTGGCAAAGAGACCAAGATCCTTGCGCAGGCGCAGGAGCCCCGCTTCCGGCCGCGCATCGTAGGGCACCTTGTCCCATTTAGGGCCGCCCACCGAGCCGAAAATGATGGCGTCGGCATTCTTCGCCTTGGCCACGGTTTCGTCGGTTACCGAAATACGGTGAGCGTCGTAACAGGCGCCCCCGACCAGCGCCTCCTCGGTATCGAAGCGCGCCTTGCCGTTCTTATTCATCCAGGCAATGAGCTTTTTCACTTCGCCCATCACCTCGGGCCCGATGCCGTCGCCGGGGAGGAGCAGGAGCTTGTAGCTGGCCATGGCTTCGTCCATTCCGTTCAAATACCGTTGAAATGCAGATCAGCCGGTGCTCGTGGGGTGTTACTCTAGCAAATTGCCAACACCTGTGCCGCCCATGGAGCACACAATCGTGGAAGGAAAAAATAAAGCGATGAAGCCGAGCACCGGCAACTTCTTCGAGGATTTCCGGCTCGGACAAATAATCGAGCACGCCACTCCGCGCACGCTGACGGTGGGAGACGTGGCATCATATCAGGGACTGTTCGGTGCACGTTTTGCCGTGCAGTCGTCGGACCCGTTCGCGCAAGCCATTGGTTATGCCCGCGCTCCCATTGACGATTTTTTGGTGTTCCATGTTGTCTTCGGCAAAAGCGTGCCGGACATTTCTCTCAATGCAGTTGCCAACCTTGGCTATGCGGAGGGGCGGTTTCTCGCCCCTGTTTACCCGGGCGATACGCTGCGTGCGGCATCCGAGGTCATTGGGCTAAAGGAGAATTCGAGCCGCAAAACAGGAATAGTGTATGTGCGCACCACCGGGCGCAGGCAGGACGACGCCACGGTCCTGGAATATGCGCGCTGGGTGATGGTGCGCAAACGCGACGAGAGGGCACCCGCACCCGCAGAACACGTCCCGCAGCTTGCCGGCCGTGTGCCCTCAACTTTGCTTGGCGAGGGTTGTCCTCGCATTGATGCAAAAGCCTACGATTGCGCACTCGCCGGCAGCCCATATCGGTTCGAGGACTATTCCGTCGGTGAAAAGATCGATCATATCGACGGGGTCACAGTCGAGGAGGCCGAGCACCAGATCGCGACGCGGCTCTATCAGAACACCGCACGCGTACATTTCAACCAGTTCACGGAAGCAAAAAGCCGGTTCGGCCGCCGGCTGATCTATGGCGGTCACGTAATCTCGCTCGCGCGCGCTCTTTCCTTCAATGGCCTTGCCAACGCCTTTCACGTGGCGGCAATCAATGGGGGCCGCCATGTCTCGCCCTTATTCGCGGGCACGACCGTATTCGCCTGGTCTGAGATCCTGGACAAAGCCGAGCTGAAAGACCGCACGGACGTGGGCGCATTGCGCCTGCGCACTGTCGCCACGAAGGACCACCCCTGTAGCGACTTCCCGTTACGAGCCGGCGAAGGGGACCACCCCGCCGTGCTGCTCGACCTGGACCACTGGGTCTTGATCCCGCGCTAGCCTGAGTATCGCTGGCTGTGAGTCACGCTTTTCAGATGGTCAGCGTTCCCGCTTTGGCAGAGGCAAAGCGTTCGGACACTTTGTTCCAGTTCACCGTGTTCCACCACGCCTTGAGGTAATCGGCGCGCCGATTCTGATAATTGAGATAATAGGCGTGCTCCCATACGTCGTTGCCGAACAGGGCATACTTGCCATTCATCAGTATGGAGTCCTGGTTTGGACGCGGCTCGATGCCAAGTTTTCCATCCCGAGCCACGGTAACGAATACCCATCCCGATCCAAACAGCTTGGTGCCGGCCTCATTGAAGCTTGTTTGGAGTTTCTCGAAGCCGCCGAAATCCTTGGAGATCTGCGACGCCAGATCGCCGCTGGGCTGCCCGCCGCCGTTCGGCCCCATGGTCTCCCAGAACATCGAATGATTGGCATGGCCCCCGGCATTGTTGCGCACCGTCGTGCGCAACGGCTCCGGCAAAGCATTGAGCTTCGCAAGCAGCTCCTGGAGCGGCTGCTTGGCGATTTGGGGATTATCCTTGGCCGCGGCGTTGAGATTGTTGACGTAGGCCGCGTGATGGCGATCGTGATGGATTTCCATCGTCCTGGCATCGATATGAGGCTCGAGCGCGTTGGTCGCGTAAGGCAGGGGCGGCAGCTTGAACGGTGTGTCTGCTGCCTGGGCGAATGCAAACCGAGGATCAAACTGCATGGCCGCGACAGCGGCAGATCCAAGCATGAGCGTGCGGCGGGTAAATAACATATCGACCTCCTCAAATCTGATCATCTCAAAGAACGCGCTTGCGGACTTTGGCTCTTATAACCCAGAGCTGGTGTAGCGTAAATGCGGCCGCAACCGCCGAATCGCGCTCGCGCACCTACGAATTCATGATCGAGAGCCTCGGCAATCGGTGAAGGAAAGCCATGCAAAATGTCTATTGTCCCGACATTCAGCGAAAGCCATATTCGTGCGGGGCGGAAGGAGATCGGGCAGGCTCGCGTCAGCGGCAGCGCTCGATCATTGAAGAACGGAGATCGTGATGGTCGAGAGTCCGGTCGAGCGGCCGCTGTCCCCGCACATCTTCATCTACAAGCCGATGCTGACAATGCTGATGTCGATCGCGCACCGCATCACCGGCTTGGCTCTGTATTTTGGAACCTTGCTGATTGCATGGTGGCTGCTGGCGGCAGCATCGGGTCCCAATGCCTATGCGGGTGCTGGCTCGTTCTTCGGCTCGTGGTTCGGCCGATTGATCCTGTTCGGCTATACTTGGGCGCTCATGCACCACATGCTGGGTGGCATTCGCCACCTCATCTGGGATACGGGGCGCGGCTTCGGCGCCTATGAGCGCGAGTGGCTGGCGCTGGCGACCTTGGTCGGATCGATCGGGTTGACCGTCGTCATCTGGATTGTCGGCTATCTCTTCACGGGAGGACCACACTGATGGGCATCGGCAGAATGAGCACGCCGCTTGCCCGGGTGCGCGGCCTCGGCCCCGCCAGATCGGGCACCGAGCATTTCTGGCGCCAGCGGCTGACTGCCATTTCCAATGTGCCGCTGACCATTGCATTCGTTTTCATCCTCATTGCATTGTTTGGACGCAATCACGCAGCGGTCATGCAGATCCTCGGTTCGCCGCTCGTCGCGGTGATCATGCTGCTGTTCATCTTTTCCATCACTATGCATATGCGCATCGGCATGCAGGTCATCATCGAGGATTATGTGCATGGCGAGGCGACGAAGCTCGCATTGCTGATCGCGAATACGTTCTTCGCCATCGCCGTTGCGCTTGCGTGCGGCTTTGCTCTTCTCATGCTCAGCTTCAAGGTCTGATCGTGGCGAACACCGCTTCCAGCAACGTAAAGGCGCCCACCATGAACGGGCGCGCATATCCCATCGAGGATCATCGTTACGACGTCGTTGTCGTGGGCGCTGGCGGCGCCGGCCTGCGTGCGGTGGTCGGCTGCAGCGAGGCGGGGCTGAAGACGGCCTGCATTACGAAGGTCTTCCCCACTCGCTCGCATACGGTGTCCGCGCAAGGCGGCATTGCCGCAGCGCTTGGAAACATGGGCGAGGACGACTGGCGCTGGCACATGTATGACACGGTCAAGGGTGCGGACTGGCTGGGGGACCAGGACGCAATCGAATATCTTTGCCGCAACGCGCCCGATGCCGTCTATGAGCTCGAACATTGGGGCTTGCCGTTTTCGCGCCGCGACGACGGCAAGATTTATCAGCGGCCCTTTGGGGGCATGACCACCCACTACGGCAAAGGCACGGCGCAACGCACGTGCGCGGCGGCGGACCGGACCGGCCATGCCATGCTGCATACGATGTACGGACAGGCGTTGCGCCACTCCGCCGAGTTCTTCATCGAATATTTCGCCATTGATCTGATCATGGATGATG
>JBEVJT010000253.1:0-8045 GCA_040510075.1 Xanthobacteraceae bacterium
TGGAATCCGGGATCACGTCATAAATGTTGTGCGACTCGCCCTTGGGCGCATTCTGAAACGGTGACCAGGTCTCGATCCGACCTGTTGCGATATCGAGCCGGTGCACGCCGGCAAAACCGTTATTCTGCGTCCACACTTTACCATCGACATGCGAAGACTGCGGACTCACCATGTTGACTTGCGCGGCATCGATATTCTGCTCGCGAGGGAGCGGCCAGAATTGGAACGACCTTGTCTTGCGATCGAACTTGACGATGGTGGCCTGGTACATGTTGCCAAGCCACAGATTTCCGTCGCGGTCGGAACGCAGGCCTAGGAGACCGGTGGGAAAGTCCGGCTTGTGCAGCGGAATGGGAAATTCCACCACTTCGCCGGTCTTGGGATCGAGGCGTCCAAGATTCTGCTCGCCGAAGCTCGAGTACCAGGCGATGCCTTCCTCATCGACGATGACGTCGTGGGGCTGGATGGTGTCGCGCGGCAGATCGTATTCGGTGATGATGACGCGCGTGCTGCGACCGGTGGGACGCGGCAGCGTTTTGGCGAGCCCGCGATAAACCGCAACGCGCTGGTCGCCACGTTCTTCCATCAGCCGCTCGGCGCGGCGCAGCTGCGGATGCGCCGGAATGCTCTGGTTCACGTAGCCCTGCATGCGCGACAGTGTGACCGCGAGCAGCTCGTCAGCTTTGTGTTGCGAGCGCGCTATCCGCTCGAGCGTATGGCAGCCGACGCATCCCAGGAGGGGCCGTTTTTGCGCATCCGCGCCGGGAAAGCTCGCGAGCCACTCGGCGTTGGACAGTTGTGCAGCGAGGTCCTCGGTCTTGCGCAGCTTGAGATCAAATTCGACGGGCGTCGCGCCGCCGACCTTTACCGAAACGGCGGAATCGAGATCGTAGCCGACCGCGCGAATCCGCAGCGAATAATTGCCGGGCTTCAGTCGGGCGCTCGGGAAGCGGTACTGACCTTGTGCGTCGCTCACCACGGTGATGGTGATGGTTGAACGATCCCCTCTGGCGCTGACCAGCACGCCCTCCATGGCGCCTTCCTCGGCCGAGCTGACTCGCCCGACGAGCGCGTCCTGCGCATGAGCAGCAGGAACTGACAGGCTAGCAACGACGAGAGTCGCGAGTGCGAAATTCAAGGTCTTCATCTTGCTTCTACTGACCGTGCAGTCAGGTACATTCCTGACATTTGTGGGCCTGGCTCGCCCATATTCCCCAATCAGCGCTGCATGTGCAAGTTCATCAGGTCGGGCGACATCTTCATGTTCTCGTTCAGATTGGTCATGATCAACAGCGAGCCGGCGACCACCAGGGTCACGATGAGCAATCCGAATGCAAGCGCCAGCGCGTTGTTGGTGTTATCCGGCCCGGTGGTGATGTGCAGGAAGAACACGAGATGGATTCCCATCTGCGCGATGGCCAGAACGGCAAGGCCCAGCGCCACCCCCGGAGCCCACAGCAGCGTCGTGTTGGCGACCCAGAAAGAAGTGGCCGTGAGAAGCACAGAGAGAAGCAGACCGACCGTGTAGACGAATAAGTCGGCACGCGCTCCCGCATGCGTCTCGCTGATCGACTCGTCTGCGGGCGCGCGGTCGTAGCGGGCTTCCGTCATGGCAGGATTCCCATCAGATAGACCACCGTGAATATCCCCACCCAGATGATGTCGAGCGTATGCCAGAACAGAGAAAAGCAGAGCAGGCGGCGCTCCACGGTCGGGCGAAAACCCCTGGTTGCGACGAGCGCCATCATCACCGTCAGCCAGACCAGACCGGCAGTAACGTGGAGCCCATGGCAGCCGACAAGTGCGAAGAACGCGGAAAGAAATGCGCTGCGCTGCGGGGTTGCGCCGCGCGCGACCATTCCGGCGAACTCGTTGATTTCGAGGGCGAGAAACGTGGCCCCGAGCGCGAAAGTGATCGCCGCAAACAAATAAGTGACGAGGCGGCGGCGCGAACCGATGGCCAGGGACATCATTCCGCACGTGTAGCTCGACGCGAGAAGACAACCCGTTTCGATCGCGACCCTGACCTGGTTGAACAACTGGGCGCCGCCTGGGCCCCCTGCCGTGGCACGCACGAGTACCGCGTAGGACGCGAACAGGGCTGAGAACATCACGATGTCGCTGAGAAGAAAGATCCAGAACCCGTATGTAACCACGATCCGTTTTGGCGCGGGACCGGCTTCGCTTTCAATAATCAGCGTTTCGGGCTGACCGCCATGGATGGCCATAGCGACGCTCATAACGCGACCTCAGCCTGGTGAGCGCGATCGAACTGCGCAAGCCGCTCGGCCGGGATCTCTGTTTCCTCCTTCTTGCGAAACGCAAACACAAGGATTGTGACGAATGCGCCGAGCGCTCCGAGAATGACCATCCACCAGATGTGCCAGATCAGTGCAAAGCCGATCATGACGGCAAAGAACGCGTTCACGAAACCGGTCGCGGTGTTTTTCGGCATTTCGATGGGTTCGTACTCGCGCGCTTGCGTTGTTTTCGTGTGCGCGGTGTTCTTCCTGCCCCAATAGTCGTCTTTCTCGGTGACATGCGGCAGGACCGCATAATTCCAGGGCGGGGGCGGCGACGGCGTCGACCATTCGAGCGTGCGGCCGTTCCATGGATCACCGGTGACGTCGAGATGCTGCGCACGGGCGCGGATCGAGACGATGAGTTGCACGATCTGACAGGCGATGCCCGCGAGTATGACGACGGCGCCAGCCGCAGCTGCCAGGAGCCACGGCTGCCAAGTCAGATCGTCGTAATGCTGCATGCGCCGGGTCATGCCCATGAGACCCAGCGCATAGAGCGGCATGAAAGCCAAATAAAAGCCGATCAGCCAGCACCAGAACGATGTTTTGCCCCAGCGTTCCTCGAGCATGAAGCCGAATGCCTTCGGAAACCAGTAATTGTAGCCCGCCATAACCCCGAACACGACGCCGCCGATGATGACGTTATGAAAATGTGCGACCAGGAACACGCTGTTGTGCACCTGGAAATCGGCCGGAGGCACGGCCATCAGCACCCCGGTCATGCCGCCGATGACGAAGGTCACCATGAACCCGAGCGACCACAGGATCGGCACCGTGAAGCGGATGCGGCCGCCCCACATGGTGAACAGCCAGTTGAAGACTTTGACGCCCGTCGGCACCGCGATGATCATCGTCATGACGCCGAAGAAGCCATTGACTTCGGCGCTGGCGCCCATGGTGAAGAAGTGATGCAGCCACACCACGAAGGAGAGAACGCAGATCGCCATGGTGGCCGCGACGATCGAGCGATAGCCGAACAGCGGCTTGGCGGAGAACGTGGAGATAACCTCCGAGAACACGCCGAACGCGGGCAGGATCAGGATGTACACCTCCGGGTGACCCCACACCCAGAACAGATTGACGTACATCATCGGGTTGCCGCCGGCATCGACCGAGAAGAAGTGAAACCCGAGATAGCGATCGAGCAGCAGCATGGCGAAAGTCGCGGTCAGCACCGGAAAGGCGGCGACAATCAGCAGGTTCGCGGCCAGCGCGGTCCAGCAGAAGACCGGCATGCGCATGTAGCCCATGCCGGGCGCGCGCATTTTCAGGATCGTGGTGACGAAATTTATGCCCGTCATCAAGGTGCCGATGCCGGAGATCTGCAGCGCCCACAGGTAGTAGTCGACGCCGACGCTGGGCGAGAATTGCGGCTCGCTGAGCGGCGGGTACGCGACCCAGCCGGTCTTTGCAAACTCGCCGATGACGAGCGAAATGTTTGTGAGAAGGATGCCCGATGCGGTCAGCCACAGGCTCACCGAGTTCAATGTCGGGAAGGCGACGTCGCGGACGCCAAGTTGCAGCGGTACCGCAAAGTTCATCAGCCCGATCACGAACGGCATCGCCATGAAGAAGATCATGATGGTGCCGTGCGCCGAAAAGATCTGGTCGAAATGCTCGGGCGGCAGATATCCCTGTGCGCCGCCGGCAGCGACTGCCTGCTGCGAGCGCATCATCATCGCGTCGGTAAATCCGCGCAGGAGCATGAGCAGCGCCAACACGATGTACATCACCCCGATACGCTTGTGGTCGACGGAGGTGAGCCACTCGCGCCACAGATAAGGCCAGTAACCCTTGAGCGTGACCCACAAAAGAACGGACCCGATGCCCAGGATCATCAACGAAGAGGCAAACATGATAATTGGCTGCTCGAACGGGATCGCACTCCAGCTGAGCTTGCCCAGGAGGTTCATTTTTCCGACCTCGTTCCGTGGGTATGGGCAAGCAGGGATGCATCGTTCGGAAGGAACCCGGAAGTCACGATATTCTTGAACAGATCAGGCGCGACGGAACTATAGGCAAAAGGCGCAACCGCTTTGCTCGGCTTGACCAGATCCGTATAGGCTTGCGCATCGAGCGCCGCGCCGGCGCTGCGGGTTGCAGTCACCCACTGCGCAAACTGCTCTGTTGGCACTGCATCGACGATAAAGCGCATATCGGCAAAACCGCCGCCGCTGAAATTGGCCGATAGTCCCGGAAACTTTCCGGCATGATCGGCCTGCAACTGCAGGCGGGTCACCATTCGTGCCATGGTGTAGATTTGACTGCCCAGCTGCGGGACGAAGAAGCTGTTCATGACCCCCGACGAGGTCAGCTCGAAGCTGATCGGCGTGCCGACCGGGACGGTCAGCTGATTGACGCTCGCGATGCCCGGCTCGGGGTAGATGAACAGCCATTTCCAATCGAGCGAGACGACTTGCACCGTCAGGGGCTCGACCGTCGAGGCAATCGGCTTGCGGGGATCCAGGTCATGCGAGCCGACCCAGGCGACACCGCCGACCAGGAGCACCGTCATGGCCGGGATCGACCAAACGAGCAGCTCGAGACGGCCGGAATACTGGAATTCGGGGAGGTAGACTGCGCGCGTATTGGATGCGCGAAACCAGAACGCAACCGCAAGCGTGGCGAGAATCGTCGGGATTACGATCGCCAGCATGATGCCGAGCGAATTGAACAAAATCAGCCGCTCGGCGGCGGCAATCGGTCCTTTCGGGTTGAGGACGCCTTGCGAACAAGCTCCCAGCGTCGCTGCGCTGATCAGTAAAACGGCCACGAGAGCGTATCGCATGTCGAAGCCTGCTGCTTCTCGCTGTTGGAATCTTCAGGGAAATGCGAGGACGTAATCCACTGTGCTATACAATAGTTTGGAAACGTGTTCCGCAAGTTCCGATAAACCCCGCTAACAGAATCTCGTGAATTGTGGTAGGCGGGGCTTCAATGCAGACCGGGAATGCGACGGCACCATGCGGACCTCTCGCCGCGAGTTGGTGAAATTCGTCACTGCGAGCGGGATTGCGCTGAGCCTGTCGCGTCTCGCGCCTGCCGAGGAAAGCACCTTCGCAACGCGCGAGACTCTGCCCGGGCGTGGCGCCTGGAACCCTGCTGCGAGCGGGAAAGGCCGCATCGATGGCGTTGCGAAGGTCACCGGCGCCAAGCTCTACGCGGCGCACTTTCGTGCCGCGGATATGCCCGGCTGGCCCGCGAAGACATCGCACGCGATGCTCATCCGCGCTCCCGACGCCACCCACGTCTAAACAGAGATGAATCTTGCGCGATTGAGCGGTGCGATCAAGCCGTCGGTCGTAGTTGGGGCAGGCGATCTCGCGCGGATCGGCACGAGGGTTCCCGAATTCTATGCCGGCGATCTTTTCTGTCCCGTCGGCAGGACCCCGCTCTATCTCGGCCAACCGCTCGCGCTGTTGCTTTTCGAGGAGTTCGACGCCTTCGACAAGGCGCGGCTTGCGCTGCGCGACGGAACCTTCGTGCGGTTCGGGGAGGAGACCGGTCCTGTCGCCATGCCGAATTACGGCGCGTATCGGTTTACACGTGTCGCCGGTCCTACGCCTGACGCGCCTGATGTCTACTCGGCGGTCCAGGAGGGTTGGGTCAGCCCGCCAAGCGTGCAGAACTCGGAGTTGCCGGTTTGGACCCCGCGCGCGAGCGAGGCGGGGACGGCCTACGCCAAGGCGGCCACCTACGGGGAGCAGATCCGGGCCGAACTCGCGGCCGGTGAGACTTCTTTGTTGGTGCTGGACCGCAAGTTCGACACCCAATCCTTCGATCCCGTGTTTCTCGAGCCCGAAAGCGGTCTTGCCTGGTACGACCCCAAACGCAAAGCGCTAGAGCTCATTGTGGCGTACAGTCTCCATATGATGCGGCCGAGTCGGTTGCATATCTGCTCGGCCAGGCGCGCCCCCCGTTCAAGCCGGCGAGCATCAACGCGCAGTTTGCCTACATGGGTGGCGCCTTCGGCGGACGCGATCACACGCCCTTTCCGCTCTATGTCGCATTGGCCGGGATGTTCTTCCCGGACCGGCCGGTGCGACTTGCCCACGACCGCTATCAGCAATTCCAGGCGGGAATCAAACGGCACAGATTCAATATGCACACGCGCATCGGCATTGAGCGTGCGAGCGGAAAGATTCGCGCGTTTGCAGCCGATCATATTCTCGACGGCGGCGGGCTTGCGAATTATTCGGCAAGCGTCGCGACCGTGGGCGCCACCGCAGCCATCGGCATCTATGACATCCCCAAGGTCGACGTCACCACGGGCGCGCTGCATTCACGCGGCGTGACCGCCGGCTCCATGCGCGGGTTTGGCACGCTGCAGACCATGACCGCGCTCGAAGTCCTGATCGACGAAGCAGCCTCGGCCTTGCTGGTCGATCCAATAGAATTCCGTCGACGCAATGCGCTCAAGCCCGGCGGCCGCATCATAACGGGCAATCCCTACAGCGTGTCCGTGCGCACGCAGGAAATTCTCGATAAGCTCGAGAGCCACGCAATCTGGCAGCAGCGCGCGCAAGAGAAAGAACGCGGCCGCGAACGGGGCGTGCTCGTCGGCACCGGCGTGGCCTGCGTCACGAAAGATTACGGCACTGGCGCCGATACCTCGTTGGCAAGAATAGAAATTGATCCCGACGGCCGCATCGCCATTTGGTGCGATCACGTCGAGATGGGCACTGCCGTCGGCACGGCGCTCGCCAACCGGGTCGCCCGCCATCTGGGCGCCGTGGCCGATGAGATCGCAGTCGCGCGCATTGACAGCTTCGGCGCGCTCGCGCTGGTGAGTTCAGGCGATCCGTACACGATCAAGCAGGCCGAACAGGACGCCGCGCAACGCAACCCGCGCTGGGTTCCGGTGATCAGCACAGTCACCACGGCCTCCATCGGCGCGCATGTAGGCACGCATGCTGCGGCGGAAGTCGCTCACGTAGTCTTCCGCTTCGGCCTCTGGCCCGTGGCACTGGAGCTGTGGGGCATCGGGCCAAACGACCCGAAGGCCAGGCAGTGGGAGACGGCACGTTGGAAGGAGGGACATCTGGTCCTGGCCGACTTTCCGGCGCTTCCGTTGCGCACGGTTGCGGCCAAAGCGCATGAGCGCAATTTCGTCACCGGTGCCATGGCGCACTGCTTTTCGCGCTGGGCGTGGTCGCAGGCGACATTTACAATCCGCGGCCAGCCCTGGACGGCGGATATCGATGCGCTCGCCCTGCGCAACGGCAAAGGCAAGTTCACGCGCCTCGAACGCGCTAATGTCAAATTTCCACCGACCGAATTTCTGCGTATGGGGATGACCTATACATCGCTGTGCGGCACGCTGGTGCGCATCGAGATCGAACGCGCGACGGGCGCGCTGCGCATCGCGAAGGCCTACAGCGCGCTCGAGTGCGGCGAAACGTTGGTGCCGGAAGTCGTGATGGGGCAGGCGCAGGGCGGCTTCGCCATGGGCGCAGGCTATGCTCTGCTCGAGCAGCTGCCGCCGTTTGAGGGCGGGCCCGGGAACGGGCAATGGAACCTCGGACAATATCTGATTGCACGCGCTTCCGGCCTGCCGCTGCAAGATCTGGAAATCGAGGTGCTGCCGCCGCTGCCCAACGAGGCGCCGAAGGGCACGGCGGAGGTGGTCATGATCCCGGTCGTGCCCGCCCTGCTCAATGCGATCTTTGATGCGACGGGCCGCCGCTTCCACTCCTTGCCGGTGACGCAAACGATGCTCAAGGGAGCGCTGTCGTGAGTACG
>JBEVJT010000254.1:0-27475 GCA_040510075.1 Xanthobacteraceae bacterium
AAAAGACCAATGGCCCGGAGCAGGCTAAGGGGTGAATAGTGACGCATCGGGGCCGGCTCCCTCCCGCTGAACAGTGTCCTGTCAACACAGCGGAAGACCGCCCCGCGTGCGCACCCCGCACACCGGAAGATGACTGCGTTCAGGCAGGCCTCCTGGCTCGCGGGTCATAACCCTTCTCCGCCTTCCCGAGCCTCGAAGGCTCAGTGGCAACTTTAAGAAAAGCTCGCCGCTTACAGTTGCGGGGGCAGCTCCGGACTGAACCAGCGTTTTTCTTGCCGGCACTCCCGGATTCCCTTTTCATGCCGGCCCACCGGACCGGCGCACCTGAACATGAAAAAGATGAATGAGAGGCGCGGTTTGTCAATCCGCCAAAACCGTTTTGACGGTCACTGTGACATTTGAGTTGAGTGTTTGAGGCGCACTCGAGCGGCATGCGCAACGCGCGATCTAGTTGGTTCGCAAGGGTCTGGAGACGCGCGCAACAGCATCGGCTCGGGCCAGTCGCCACGCGCAGGAGGAGCCTGCGTACCACACACTGGTCGAAATCATCCGAATCACTATAGAACAGCGTGATTCGCGAGCCGCGCCGGCAGGGCTTGTCAAGCGCGTGAGTATGGGAGGAAGCGGGTTTTAAAAAAGTGCGTTGATTTGCCGCGCGTCGCGTCCATTGGCCGACCTCAGCATGGGGGGCGCATATGTGGCACCGCTTTCGCGCGATATGGCTTGCCAATTCCTGCGTGATTCTCGCGACCGCAATGCTTCCGGGAGGGCTCGGGTCACTCGCCGCGTTTGCCCAGGAACGACACCACCCCGCCGAGCACATCGAGCTGCACGAGAAGTTCTATTCGACCTGGTACATGCCCGACGAACCCACGCGGTCCTGCTGCAACAAGGCCGATTGCTATCCGACGCAGGTGAAATTCCACGACGGCCAATGGTGGGCGATGCGGCGGGAAGACGGCAAATACATTCCGATCCCGTGGAAGAAAGTCGAGATCAACCGCAACAACCCGGACGGCCGCAATCACCTCTGCGCGCCGCCACCTTCGCCGCACCAGCCGCCGAATGCGGTCTACTGCTTCGCCCTGGGCGGCGGGATATGAGCAGGCTCACGCCGCCTGGCTGACTATTTGCGGCGCGTCCTCTCCTCCGGCACGAGCGTGCGCATTTCACGACTGCCGTTACGCAGGATCGTGACTTCGAGCCGGCGTGCAATCTTGTCGCCCGCGAGCATGCGGATGAGATCATCGGCCCCGGTGATCGGTACTCCATCGAGCGCCACGAGAACATCGCCCGCGCTCAAACCCGCGCACGCCGCAGGACTGTCCGCCTCGACGGAAGCAATCAATACCGCCGTGTCCTGGGTCAAGGCCGCCGCGTGGCGGAGCCGGCGAGAGAGCGAATAATGCTGGGCGGCAACGCCGATAAAGGCGCGCCGCACCCGGCCATGACGCACAAGCTCGCCGAGTACGAAGTTTGCCGTGTTCGATGCCACCGCGAAGCAGATGCCCTGCGCGCCCATGATCACGGCCGTGTTTATCCCGACCACTTCCCCATGGGACGAGACCAGTGGGCCGCCGGAATTGCCGGGATTGAGCGCCGCATCCGTCTGAATCACATCATCGATCAGACGTCCTGACCGCGAGCGCAACGAGCGCCCGAGCGCCGAGACGACGCCAGTCGTTACCGTGGATTCGAATCCGAGCGGGTTGCCAATTGCGATCACCAGCTGGCCGCGCTTGAGCAGCTTTGAATTGCCAAGGGCCGCCGACGGCAACGTCAGAGGCGCATCGATGCGCACGAGCGCGAGGTCGGTATCGGGATCATCGCCGACCACGCGTGCATCCAATCGCCGCCCTTCGACCGTGGTCACGCCAACGCGCGCGGCCCCTCCGACCACGTGACTGTTGGTGAGTACGAGCCCGTCCGGCGCCACCACCACGCCTGATCCGGTGCCTCCTCGGGCGCCGTCCTTTTTCACATCCAGACGAACCACCGCCGCTTCCACGCGCTCCACCACGTCAATGACGGCGCGGGAATAGGCGTCGAGGAGTGCTTCGTCGTTCGGCGGAACGGGTGGTAAATTTGCGGAATCGGGTGAGATCTTGTCGAGCACGGGGAGAAGCCTCAAAACCAGAAGCAACGGAGTTAGGGTGGCGCGTATATGGGGTGTCCTGCCCCGCGTCGAAACCGGTTCCTCCGTCTCCGGATCGGCATCGATGTCGTGCATAAATCGGGGACCTTAAGAGAAGTGGGGCTATGCATAGCCGCCGCGAAATCGTGAAGAACGCAATCAAGCTCGCCGGAGCCGGCTCATTGGGCCTGGGCGGCGGCGCACTTGCGAGCCCCCAAGAGGAGAAACAAGAGGAGAAAACGGAACGCGCCCGGACATTCTCGCAGGTGGACGCGATGCTGCGCGCAGCTGCTCACTCGGGGGAAGCGCCAGGAATCGTGGCGGTGGCGGCTAACGATGGAGACCGCATCTACGAGGGCGCTTTCGGCAGCCGCCGCCTTCCCGGCGGCCCGGCCATGACGCAGGACACCGTCTTTCGCGTCGCCTCGATGGTGAAGCTGATTACATCCGTTGCCGCGCTCCAGCTCGTCGAGCAGGGCAAGCTTTCGCTCGATGCTGCTGTACCCGGCATCGACCCGGAGCTCGGTTCTCCGCAGGTGCTCGAAGGATTCGACGCCAAACGCGTCCCGCAGCTGCGGCCCGCGAAGCGGCCGATCGCGCTCCGCCATCTCCTGACCCACACCGCCGGGTTCACCTACCGACTCTGGGACGCGAAGGCTGTCCAGTATGCCAACTCGATCGAGCGCCTGCCGAAGGCGGAAAGAAGCCGGGTGCCGGACAAGCCGCTCATGTTCGATCCCGGCGAGCGTTGGCAATACGGCACGAGCATCGATTGGGTCGGCCGGCTCGTGGAACATGTGAGTGGCGAACATCTCGATCTGTATTTTCGCAAGCACATTCTTGATCCGCTCGGCATGCGCGATACTGGATTCGTTCTCTCCTCCGAGCAGCGCGAGCGGGAAGCGAGCCTGCATCGTCGCGGACCGGATGGCTTTCTGAAAGCAGAACCGATCGAGCGGCAATCGCCGCGCGCATCGTTTTCCGGCGGGGGAGGCATTTATTCAACCGCATCAGATTATTTGACGCTGATCCGCGCGTTATTGCGGGGCGGTGCGCTCGACGGCTTACGCATACTTCGTCCTGAGACGGTGGTATTGATGAGCCAAAATCAGATCGGCGACATCGAAGCCGGCGTGCTGAGGACGACGGCCCCCACGGTCTCCAACAACGTCGACTTCTTTCCCGGGATCAGCCTCAAATGGGGCTTTGGCCACATGATCAACATGCAGCCCGTGCCCGGCGGCCGCAGTGCCGGCAGCCTGACCTGGGCCGGGCTTTTGAATACCTACTATTGGATAGATCCCGGCAAACGCATCGCTGCTGTTTTCATGACGCAGGTTCTGCCGTTTGCAGACCATCGCGCATTGCGGATCTATCGTCGATTCGAACGCGGTGTGTACGAAGCCGTCAAGGCTGTCTAGCCGACGTTTCGCCCAGGAGGTAAAGCTTCAATATGATTACGAGCGGCAAGAACTCATTCGGAACGTTCGTTGTACTGCTGTGCCGGATGTCCGCGGTGGCGCTCGTTTTCGGGGGTGTCGCATGCGCCAATGCGCAGGATTGGCCAACGAGACCTGTCAGGGTAGTGAGCCCGTTCGCCGCCGGCAGCGCCTCCGATACGGTCAGCCGCGTTGTTCTCGAAGAGGTGTCGCGGCTGCTCGGCCAAGCCATGGTGATCGAGCCGCGGCCGGGAGGCGGAGGAACGCTAGGGTTTACTTCGGTCGCCAGGGCCGATCCCGATGGTTACACGGTCGTTACGAGTTCTTCCTCGATGGCAACCGAATCCGCGCTGCACCGAAAGCTCGCGTACGATCCCATCAAGGATTTTGTGCACGTAGTTCTGATCGGGACCTCGCCGAACGTGCTGGTCGCTTCCAGACAGCGCGGATTCAATACGGTAGCTGAGCTCGTTGCTGCGGCGAAGGCACAGTCCGGCACCGTGACCTTTGCATCTGCGGGCATTGGGTCCTCCTCGCACATGGCCGCCGAGCGATTCCGTCTCGCCGCCAACATCGACGTGCGCCATATCCCATTTCGCGAAGGCGGGCTCACTGAAGTGATGGCCGGACGCATTGACTTCTATTTCCTTCCGCTCGCGGCAGCCGGCTCCGTGCTGCATAACGACAAAGTGAGTCTGCTTGCGGTCAGTTCTGCCAATCGGGTTTCGGTGCTGCCGCAAGTCCCCTCGATCGCCGAAGCCGGATATCCGAACGCTCTTTTTCGTTTCTGGAACGGGATATCGGCGCCGGCCAAAACTCCTCGCGACATCGTGCAAAAACTGCACGACATTACCGAGAAAGCGCTGCTCGTTCCTGCGATCCGTGAGCGATTGACCCAGCTCGGCGTGGAAACAAAGCCGATGAGTGTCGATGAGTTCGGTCAATTCTTTCGAGAAGACATGGCCGCAACGCTGCAACTCGCCAAGGATGCCCATCTCGAGCCGACCGATTAGATTAGAGCGGGATGACTTTTCTTCGAATCGTCATCCCGCTCTAGATTTTGTGGAGCATGATCTTTTCCGAAAACCGGTTCCCACTTTTCGGGATCATGCTCTCACCGCCACACTTTCCTTGCTGCCGGGGTCGCCGGCGATAGCTTGCATCAAACAGAGAGGCGTTTTGACATGAACATCAGCTCGCCCATTGGCCCACAGCCGTGGGAGGTCGTTCGCAGCAAGCTCGATCAGTCGTTGCCTTTCGCGAACATGCGCGACACGCCGTATTATCGCGACGCCGAATGGGAGCAGTTCTCAAAAAACGAATACGAACGCCGGTATTGCGCGGTGCGGGCGAAGATGCGCGAGCACAAGCTCGATGCACTCATTGTTCCCGGCGGTCCAAGCCATTGGAGCTTTGGCGCCGGCATGCTGTGGCTCACCGGGCACTGGGAATGGCACGCACTTTCCAGCTATGTGGTCGTACCGATGGCGGGCGAGCCTACTCTGGTTTACTCGATGGGCGGGACGCATGCGGAAGCCGTACGCCGTCACGTCGAAGTCGCCGTAACGGACGTCCGCCATAGCCGCAACGGTCGCTATGCCGAAGTCATGGTCGAGCGTATCCGCGAGCTTAAGCTCGAACGCGGCCGTATCGGGCTCATGGAGATCGATCCACGGCACGCGGACTATCTTCCGGTCAATCAGTACACCGTGCTGCGCGAGAAGCTTCCCGATGCGGACCTCGTATTCACGCGCGGCTTCCTGCACGAGCTCGTCTCGATCCACAGCGCCGAAGAGCTCGACTGCATCCGCAAGGCCGGGCAGCTGTGCGGGAATGCCATGCGGGCAATGGTGGCGCGGGCGCGCCCAGGCGTGAAGGAGTACGAGCTGCGCGCGGCAGCCGGCGCGGCCATTCTGGAAGGCGGCGGCGACATCGATTTTTTGATCATCGGTTCGACGTCGATGGCAAACCCGAGCATGATTTTTGGTAATCCCCGCCCGTCCGCGCGGGCGCTGCGGCAGGGCGACATCATCAATATGGAGCTTGCGGCCGGCTACCGCGGCTACACGGCGCAGATCGGCTCGCCCATCTGCATCGGCGAGCCGACCGAAATGGTGAAAAAATCCTGGAGCGATGTCACGCTGCCCGGCTACCGGCGCATCATTGCCGAGATCGCGCCCGGAAAGGCGGTGGAAGCGATGCGCCGCGCGAGCCGATTCTTTCGCGAGAACGGCTATCAGTCACGACCGACCCAGTGCCATGGCATCGACCTCGTCACTGACAATCCACACGTCAGCGCCGAGCACGTCTCTGCCGAAAAGTTCGAGCAAGTGCTCAAGCCCGGGATGGTCATCATGGCGGAGCCCAACCCGGTCACGCCGGACGGCCTGTTCGGCATTTTCCTTGGCCACACATTCATCGTCACCGAGACCGGGCACGAGGTCGTGGACGATTTCCCGCTGGAGATCGCGCTGGCACCCGGCCTGTAACTACGGCTTGCGCAGCCGAAACAACATGTAGGCGTAGCGAACGCTGCGGTCCTCGCCGCCAACCGCTTCGAGCCTGAACTCGCCCTGAGTCTGAAATATTTGTGCACCCGGCCCCGTTATGCTGGTCGAGGAGGGCTGCCCGTCGAAAGACGTCCAATACACTTCGGCGTCCGTGTTCGCCTCGAGCACGGTGAAGAAGACGATGTGCGCTTCCTTGTCGTCCACGATCGTCTTCGGCGGCGAGCCGCCGCGCTGTGTGGCGGTAGCCATGGACTCGAACGCGCCGATCTGACTGAAATCGATGACCTGCGCCGAAGCGGTGGCCGCCAAGCGGGCTGCTAGCAGCAGCGTACCACCCAAGGTGACGAGCAGGCCGGGGACGTTATGTTTTACGATCATCCCTAATACGTCGATCTGCCGCCGGAAAGGTCGAACACCGCCCCTGTGCTGAACGAGCATTCTTCGCTCGCGAGCCAGACGACTAGCGCAGCAACCTCATTCGGCTCGCCGAAGCGCCCCATCGGAATCTTGGAAAGCATATAGTCGATGTGGGACTGGGTCATCTGCGCGAACAGCGGGGTGCGTACCGCTGCGGGCGTTACGCAATTGACCGTAATTCTGGTGTCAGCGAGTTCCTTGCCCAGTGATTTGGTGAGCGCAATCACCGCGGCCTTGCTTGCGCTATAGGCGGACGCGTTGGGATTGCCGTCTTTGCCGGCGACCGAAGCAATGTTGACAATACGCCCGTAATTGCGCGCACGCATGGCCGGGACCACCGCGCGGCAGCAATGGAACACGCCGTTGAGATTGACCTTGAACACCTCGCGCCAGGCATCGAGCGGATATTCCCAAAGTTTTACATTGGGCCCGGTAATGCCCGCATTATTGATGAGCACATCGATGGCGGCGCTGCGCTGCATGGTTGCGCCCACCGCGCGCTCAACGGACGCGAATTCGGTTACGTCGGCGAGGATAAAATTGCCGCGCAGTTTGGCGGAGACCGCCTCCCCGGCTTTTGCATCAAGATCCCAGATGGTCACCACCGCACCTGACGCGGCCAGCCGCTGCGCGATCGCCAAGCCAATGCCGGAGGCGCCCCCGGTCACGACCGCATGCCGGCCGTCCAGATCAAGCCTGTTCATCCCTGCCCTTTCATCGTTTCGATCCTGTTCTATACCTGTTTTGATGCGAAGGCCGAGGGTAGTCGCCGCATGAATCTCGCTCTGTGGCTTGAGCGCGCCGGCAAGAGTCATCCCGCTGCGCCAGCGGTTGGGCTTGGGGGCCGGGTCCTGCGCAGCTATGGCGAGTTTGCCAAACGCGTGGCGCGGCTCGCTGGTGCCCTGCGCGAACGCCTGCGCCTTGCGAGTGGCGATCGTGTCGCCATTGTTGCGCGCAATTCGACCGATTACCTCGACGTCCTCTATGCGATCTGGCACGCGGGCCTCGCGGCGGTCCCCGTGAACGCCAAGCTCCATGGAGCCGAGCTGGGCTATATCCTCGAGCACTCGGAAGCAAAGATTTGCTTCGTTTCGCCGGATTTCGATCGAGCCATTGCCGCGCACGTGCCAAGTTCATTGGCCCGCCTGATCACCATCGGCAGTACGGAATACGAAAATCTGTTCTCGGCGGATGCAATCCCGCCTATTGTGCGCGCGGGCGACGATCTCGCGTGGCTGTTCTACACTTCGGGTACGACGGGCCGGCCCAAGGGCGCGATGCTCACGCATCGCGTGCTGTACTGGGCGAGCCACGCGCGTGCGTGCGAGATTGATCCGATTGGCCCGGGCGATGCTCTTCTGCACGCCGCGCCGATGAGTCACGGATCCGGACTCTACATCATGGCGCATGTGATGAGGCGGGGCATCAATGTTGTGCCCGAATCCGGTGGCTTCGATGCGCCGGAAGTGCTTGCGCTCTTCTCGCGCTGGCCGGGTGCCTCGATGTTCGTCGCTCCCACTATGCTGCGGCGTCTCGTCGAGTGCAGCGCGCCATGCGACCCCGCGGGCATGCGCACTCTCATCTCCGGCGGTGCTCCGCTTTACGTGGAAGATGCGATCGACGCATTCGAGCGTTTCGGCCCGCGCCTCGTGCAAATCTACGGCCAGGGCGAAAGCCCTATGACGATCACCACGCTTTCCCGACAGGATATCGCCGACCGCGAGCATCCGCACTGGCGGGAACGCCTTGCCTCGGTCGGGCGACCGTTCGCCTGTCTCGATGTCATGGTTGCGGATGCGGAAGGGAAGCCGCTGCGTGCCGGAGAGCCGGGCGAAGTCTTGTGCCGCGGAGAGGTGGTAATGCCCGGCTACTGGCGCGATGCTCAGGCGAGCGCCGATGCGCTCAGAGGCGGGTGGCTCCACACCGGCGACGTCGGCGCATTCGATGACGAGGGCTATCTCACGCTCAAGGACCGTTCCAAGGATCTGATCATCTCCGGCGGATCCAACATCTATCCGCGCGAGATCGAAGAGGTCTTGCTGAAGCATCCGAAAGTACGCGAGGTTTCGGTCATCGGCAGGCGGGATGCCGAGTGGGGCGAGATCGTCGTCGCCTATGTGGTGGGCGAGGCAAAAGCCGACGAGCTCGATGCGCTATGCCTGGGAAGCATTGCCCGGTTCAAGCGGCCGAAGGCCTATGTCTTCGTCCCCGAGCTGCCCAAAAGCAATTATGGCAAGATTCTCAAGACCGAGCTGCGCGCACTCGATCGCACCAGTACGGCGACTAGAGCCCGGTTTCGTTGATGGGTGACTCGTGTCCCGGATGCAGTGCAGCGCCAGCCGCGCGTGCTCGGTCTTTCCAAATGCGCGACGCGGTGCACTGCTGATCCGGGACCGCCACAAAAGGATCCTTTCCTTGGCGGTCCCGGTTCTGCAGCGCACCACTACGCGCCGAAGAGGCGCTTCGTGCTGCGTTGGGCCCGGGACACGCGATTATCAAGTAATTCCGAATTGGGACACTAGGCGCTCTCTTTGCCCGGTGTTTGCCTGGTCACCGCCGCAAGGAACGAAGAGACGGCGGCAAGCGTTAGCCGTGGTTGGGAGGAGTACCCCTATGATCACGGCGTTGCTCGAAGCCTTGCCCGTGGCTGTCTACACAACGGACCCGGAAGGCCGCATCACCTTCTACAATGACGCCGCCGCCGAGCTCTGGGGCCACCGCCCGCAGGTTGGGAGCTACTGGTGCGGATCGTGGCGGCTTTATTGGCCGGATGGACGACCGCTGCCCCATGGTGAATGCCCGATGGCCATGGCCTTGAAAGAGGGACGGCCGGTGCGCGGGGTGGAAGCGATTGCCGAGCGTCCCGATGGCAGTCGCGTGCGCTTTCTCCCCTTTCCCACGCCGCTGCGCGATGAAACCGGCAAGCTCGTTGGCGCCATCAACCTGCTCATGGATGTGAGCGAACAGCATGAGGCTTCGCTCCAATCCGCACGGCTTACGTCCATCTTCGCTTCATCGGACGACGCCATCATCAGCAAAACGCTCGATGGGCGCATTACCTCCTGGAACGCGGGCGCGACGCGCATCTTCGGCTATGACGCGAACGAGATGATCGGCCAGCCGATCATCAAGATCATTCCTGCCGAGCTGCGCTCGGAGGAGGACGAGATACTCGCCAAGCTGAAGCGAGGAGAACGCATCGACCATTACGAGACCGTGCGGGTCGCGAAGGATGGCCGCCGCCTGGACGTTTCGATCACCGTATCTCCGCTGCGGGACAAGTTCGGGAGAATTGTCGGCGCATCGAAAATCGGCCGCGACATCACCGAACGCAAGGAAGCGGAGAAGATGCAGCGCATTCTCACCAATGAGCTCGTTCACCGTATCAAGAACACGCTGGCCATGGTGCAGGCTATCGCAACCCAGTCGCTGTTGCGCGCCAAGAGCCCTGCCGACTTCGTCGCGGGCTTTACCGGGCGCGTGGAGGCAATGGCGAAGGCCCACACTCTTCTGACGAATAAGATGATGCAAGGCGTGAATCTGGTTGAGCTTATCAACGAGCAGGTCCTGCTTGGCGGCTCCGACAGCCGCATTTCCTTTTCAGGCCCAGCATTGATACTTGGCCCGCAAGAGACTTTGCACTTGGGCCTGGTCCTGCACGAGCTTGCCACCAATGCACGCAAGTTCGGATCGCTGTCGGTGCCGCAGGGCCGCCTCTCCATCAAATGGCAGCTGCGCACCAATGGGGCACGCGACCTGCAGCTGTCCTGGACCGAGATCGACGGCCCGGAGGTGAAGAGTCCTGGCGCATCAGGCTTCGGCAGCGCGCTCATCGAGCATACAATGCGCAGCCACGGCGGCGCGGTCTCTCTTGCTTATAATGCACGAGGTATCGTCTGCGAGATCAAGCTGCCGCTTTCGGAACAATCCCTTGCCCGCATGGACACTGGCGCCGCCACGCCGGCAGGCCAGCAACGGCCTTCGCTGCAGGCGCACGAAGAACGGCAGGGGCTGAGCGGTAAACGCATTCTGCTCGTGGAGGACGAACCGCTCGTGTCCATGGACATCGAGGCCCATCTGACCGCCGCCGGGTGCACGGTTACAGGCTTGGCGAGCAACATAACCGAGGCGAAACAGCTGATAAATCAGGCTGATTACGATGCGGCCCTCGTCGATGCCAATCTGGAAGGTCACCCAGTGGACGAAATCGCAACTTTGCTCAGGAACAGGAATTGTCCTTTCGCATTCGTTAGCGGATACGGGCGCGAGGCGCTGCCGCATGGCTTTCGCGACGCGATGCTGCTCTCGAAGCCGTTCAGCAAAGACCGGCTGCTGGCGACGGTGGAATCATTGCTGCGCCGGCATTCGGATCCCGTGCAGTCCCGGCCGGAGGGGAGTAGAATGCAGACACAACCTGCCTAGCCAATGCATGCCGCTCGCGGTCATGCGGGCGGGAAATGAGTAGGAGGAATCGATGCGCACCCTTGCTGTTGCTGCCGTTACATTCGCCGGTTTAACTCTGTCGAGCCTCAACGCAGACGCCGCGCCCTGGTGCGCGCAATATAGCGGCCGTGGAGGCGGTACCAACTGCGGCTTCTACTCCTTCGAGCAATGCCAGCAGACGGTCCGGGGCATCGGCGGGTTCTGCTCGCAAAATCCATTCGAGGCCTATGGCTACAGCCAACAGCAGCGGCGTCGATCCTGGCGCAGAGACAGAGACTGAGACAAACGCCCCCGGGGAGGAGCACACCTTACCTAGCCAACGCATGCCGCTCATGCGGGCGGGATGAGTAGGAGGAATCGATGCGCACCCTTGCTGTTGCTGCCGTTACGTTCGCGGGTTTAGCTCTGTCGAGCCTCAGCGCGAACGCTGCGCCTTGGTGCGCGCAATATAGCGGCGGCGGCCAAGGAGGCGGGACCAACTGCGGCTTCTATTCCTTCGAGCAATGCCAGCAGACGGTCCGGGGCATCGGCGGGTTCTGTTCGCTCAATCCGTTCGAGGCCTACGGCTACAGCCAACAGCAGCGGCGTCGATCCTGGCGCAGAGACAGAGACTAAGACGAAGGCCTCATCCTGCCCGCAAGCCGAAACCGGGGCGGGGAGAAAAAAACTAAAACCAGGGGCGGAAGCCGAAGAACGGGCGTGGTGCGGCCCACCTGGGTGCCGGCGCTGTATAAACGCGCCGTTGTTGCCGGGGAGCGTTGGCCCGCGCTTGAGCCGTCGCCGCTTCGCTCTTCGGCGGCAGCACGGGGGTGCTCTGCGCAGCGTCGCGCACGCCGCTTGCTGCCATGATCTCCCTATCAGTGCTTGGAGGCGGAGGCGTCCACGGCACAGAGCTCACGACCGTCTTGGGCGGCGGCTGGTATGCGGCAGGGCCGGGATTCTTCGCCACGGTAGGCTGCATTAACCAAAAAAACCCGAACACAAGCGCCGCCAGCATCCCGAACGAGGCGGCAAATGCACCTGTTACGGCCGCGGCATCGGCAAAACGTGAACTGCTCGAATCCAAAATGACCCCAAAAAATAGGCGCACGCGACCATCCGTTAGTCGCGCCTCGGGGCTGATGGGTTCAAAGAGCTATGCTGGAAAAGGAGCCGGCGCAGAGGGGGCACATGTCGATTTTTGCCTTCCGGGCAATCCTTCGCGGCAGACTGCGCGACGTTGCCGAGCTGCCGCATACAATGCCGGAAAACGCCCGGGCGATACCGGCGTTCCTGACCCGGACGACCGATGACAGAGGACCGAAGGAGCCTGTCGTTACAGCCCGCGCACTTACACTCGCCCTCCATTCTCTTTGTCTCCGTTCTGTGTCCTCCTTCCTCTGCTGCGTCGTCTGCGTTTCACAATCACGTTTATCGTCTCCACTCCCGCGGCAAAGGCCATGGCAAAGTAGATGTAACCGCGCGGGATATGGATGTCGAACGCGTCGGCAATCAGAGCGACGCCGATGAGCACCAGAAATGCGAGAACCAGCATTTTTGTGGTCGGGTGTTCGGCAATGAAGCCTCCGACGGGTCCCGCTGCGGCGTACATGATCGCCATCGCGATCACCACGGCTGCGACCATGATCTCGAGATATTCGGTCGTGCCGATCGCCGTGATGATGGAGTCTATCGAGAAGACGAAATCTACGAGAACGATTTGAGCGACTACCCAGGCGAAAGCGCTCGTCGCGACGGCCGTCTTGCGCTCCGCTGCCTCTTCCATTTCAGCGTGAATTTCGTGCGTTGCTTTCGCTATCAGAAACAGTCCGCCGCCGATCAGGATGATGTCGCGCCAGGAGATTGCGAGGTGAAATACGGAGAACAGGGGCGCCGTCAGTCCAACGAGCCACGTAAGCATGGCGAGCATGAGCACGCGGAAGAGAAATGCGAGCGCTAGTCCGATTCGGCGAGCGTGCCTCGCCTTTGTCTCATCTAGCCTCGATGTGAGCAGAGAAATAAAAACGAGATTGTCTATGCCGAGCACAATCTCGAGAGCTGTGAGGCTCAGCAGGGCCGCCCAGGCATGCGGGTCGTAGACGAGACCGACGTTCATTTGTTTTATGTAGGTGCGCGCCGCGCCTCTTTTCTATTGCTTCGGCGACAAGCGCAACACATCGGGGTAGGATGGCATTTCCCACTCTCTGCATCCTCGCACGTACGCGCTATCCTAGTACGTACCAATGCTCGGATGTGAGTCACATTTCTGCGGCACGTCAGGCTTGGGGTTGGGAGCTTGACGCACTATGATCAGCTCTAATTCGATCATACAGCGGCTTGCGAAAGCCGCTTGGCAAGAGGCGCTCAGGGACCAGCGCTGGCCGACTACCGTTACCGCAGTGGTGTTTGCCGCATTGGCCCTTTACGGCAGGCTGTCAGTCGCCCTGGCCGCTCTTGGATTTGCGGCAATAACCGCAGCACTGCTGGTCGGGCGGCTACGGTCGGCCGTCCTGCCGCTGGGGCCTGCTTCGGATGATGCGCGGGTCCAACCAGCCGGAGAGCTGCAAACCCTTGTCGATGCGCTGCCGGATGCCGCGATTGCAATCGACGCACGAGAGAGCGTGCTCGCGTTCAACGCTGCAGCGCAGGCCCTCGCCCCCGCGCTCCGAATCGGCAGCGCGCTCTCCACTGCCTGGCGCGCACCCCCACTTCTCGACGCCGTTCGCGCGGCGGCAGGTACCGGCGGCCCTCAACGCGTGGAGCTCTTGGAGCAAGTGCCAGTCGAGCGCTGGTTCGAGGCGCACATCGCGCCGCTTCTGGCCGCTTCAAGTCACTCCCGCGCCGCGCGCCCGCTGCTCTTGGTTTTTCACGAACTCACACCGCTGCGCCGGAGCGAGCAGATGCGAGCCGATTTCGTTGCCAATGCAAGCCATGAGCTGCGCACCCCCCTCGCCACCCTCTCCGGTTTCATCGAAACCCTGCAGGGCACTGCACGCGAAGATGCTCCGGCGCGGGAGCGTTTCCTCGGCATCATGCATGCGCAGGCGCGACGCATGACGCGTCTGATCGACGATTTGCTTTCGCTCTCGCGCATCGAACTCAAGGAACATGTGCGACCACAGGATAAAGTCGACGTCGTCGCCCTCATCCGCCACGTCGCCGACGCGCTGCAGACGCTCGCCCTGGATCGTGAGGTGGAACTGCAGATGTCGATGCCTCCGCCGCCGGTTTATGTCCGCGGCGACCGGGATGAATTGATCCGCGTGCTGGAAAATCTGGTGGAGAACGCATTGAAATACGGCGGCTCCGGCAAAAAGGTCGATATCGCGCTCTCGATCGAGCCAGCGAAGGGCGAGGCTCGCATCGACGTGCGCGATTATGGCCCAGGCATTGCACCCGAGCACCTGCCGCGCTTGACCGAGCGTTTCTATCGCGTTGACGTCGCGCAGAGCCGATCCGAGGGCGGGACCGGCCTGGGACTGGCTCTGGTGAAGCACATCCTCAACCGCCACGGCGGTCGGCTCACGATGGCCAGCGTTCCGGGCGCGGGCGCGACCTTCAGCGCCCATCTGCCCCTAGTCGAACCCCCGGTGACGTAAAACTTTTTTATTTGCTCTGATTACTGACTACCGACTGCTGCGTACTGTCTGACATAGGCCTCCGTGGTATAGCGTCGCATCATTCTCTGGCTGTTGAAGACAGAGCCAATCTTGCCGATTGCTTGTTTCATCATCCATGTCCAGCGGGACCGATCGGTGTAATAGAGCGGAAGGACCGTGTCCTCCAGCTTGCGGTACAGGTCAGCAGCATGAGCCGCGGCATCCGGAGGATCTTTGTCGTTTCCGATCGCCCAGCCGGTCACGCCTTCTTCCCAGCCCTCGACCCACCAGCCGTCGAGGACGCTCAGGTTCAACACCCCGTTGAAGGCCGCCTTCATACCGCTCGTTCCGGACGCTTCAAACGGCGGCAGGGGCGAATTCAGCCACACGTCGGTGCCGGCGACGAGTTTTGCGGCAATCGCCATGTCGTAGTCAGGCAGGAAGGCGGCCGCAATCGGCTTCACCTTGCACATGGATGCGTGGACTGCCTGGATGAGCGCCTTGCCTTCGAGGTCGCGGGGGTGAGCCTTGCCGGCCATGACGATTTGAAACGGGTAACTTGCGTGGATCGCGAGGAGACGCTCCACGTCGCTGAACAGAAGATCCGCCCGCTTGTAGCCGGTCATGCGACGCGCGAAGCCAATTAATGGTACATCGAGTCTCATCTCGATGCCGGTCAGGCGCCGGATTGCCGCAATCAACTCGCCTTTGACCTCCTGGTGCGCGGTCCAGAGCGATTCTGCGGACACTTCGGTGGCCCTGACAAGGCTGACTGGCTCGCGCGCCCAATCGGGCAAGCGCGTCTGCACGACCGCGGCGATCTTCGCATGCATCCAGGTCGGCACGTGAGCTCCGTTGGTAATGGCGCGCACGCGATAGCCCGGAAACATGTTCTGGGCGGTCTGCGCGTGGCGCAGCGCGACGCCATTGACATAGCCGCTCAAGCTCAGAGCAAGATTGGTCATGTTGAGGCGGTCGTCGCCTGCCAGCTGTTTCAGCCGGTCGAGCTCGATGATATCTCCCAGCACACGCCGTATGTCGCGATAGTCGTATCGATCGTGCCCCGCCTCGACGGGGGTGTGGGTTGTGAAGACGCATTGCTCGCGCACCTGCTCCATCGCATAAGACAGAGACTCGTCTCCCGCCAGAACCCGTTCGCGGCGATATCTGAGCAACAGCGACAACGCCAGAAATGCAGCATGGCCTTCGTTCAGGTGATAGGTGCTGATCGCAAAACCGAGCGCCCTCAAGACTTTCTCTCCCCCGATCCCGAGAACGATCTCCTGTCTGATGCGGTCGATCTCGTCCCCTCCATAGAGTCGGTCCGTGATGGAGCGGTCCCGCACGTCGTTTTCGTTGACGTTGGTATCGAGGAGGATGACCGGGACTTGACGTCCCAATGGCGATTTCAGCTCGTAGAGCCAGGGCCGTATCCACACGGTGCGGCCCTCGATCGGTACCGCGGCCATGACCCCGACGGGCTCGGTGTAATCCTCGGGATTCCAGGGATCAGGGTTGTCGACCTGCGCTCCCTGGGAGTCGATGTCCTGATGCAGATAGCCGGAACGGCTTGCGAGGGTGACGAACACCATGGGCAGCCCGAGATCCGCTGCCGACCGCGCCGCATCGCCAGCGAGGATGCCCAACCCACCCGAATACGTATGCATTTCGGGGCGCAGCCCGATTTCCATCGAGAAATAGGCGATCCGCGTCGTCCGGAGATACGGTGTGACATCAATCATCAGTGCATCGCGGAGTAATTCACATGAGATTTCTTTGGTGCTGAAAGATTCTGAGGAATTCGATAAATTCTTATGCAAGAAAATTCAACCCTGCAAAGCGACATGAACGAGCATACGGCCAAGGCATTCGATGTCGATCTGCAGGAGCTCGGCCGCAAGGTGGCCGAGATGGGCGGGCTGGCGGAAAAAGAGATCACCGACGCGGTTGCGGCACTTACACGCCATGATCGCGCGCTTGCAAGTGCCGTCGTCTCCGGGGACGCGAAAATCGACGCGATGCAGCGCGAAATCGAGGACAAGGTCACACTCACGATCGCGCGGCGGCAACCCATGGCGGTCGACCTGCGCGCAATCGTTGCCGCGCTGCGCGTGAGCAACGATCTCGAGCGAATCGGGGACTTGGCCAAGAACATCGGCAAGCGGGTCATGGCGATCGAGGGCGATGTTTCGCCGCTGCAGGTCATGCGCGGCCTCGAGCGCATGACGAAGCTGGCGCTGGCGCAGCTCAAACAGGTGCTCGATGCCTATGCGGCGCTCGATCTTGCCGCGGCGCTGGCGGTGTGGAAGGGAGACGAAGAGATTGATGCCATATGCACCTCGCTGTTTCGCGAGCTGCTCACGTACATGATGGAGGACCCGCGCAACATAACGTTCTGCATCCATATCATGTTCTGCGCCAAGAACATCGAGCGCATAGGGGATCATGCGACCAACATCGCCGAAACGATGTACTATGTCATCGAAGGCCAGCCGATCGCCGAGCAGCGACCGAAGCGTGACACGACGAGCCTCGGCCCAGCCATTGCGCGCTGACCCGGAGCAACACGATTTGCTGCAGTTCTCGCGCGCGAGATGAGTTCAGGCCACCCCAATTACCGTGGGATCATCGCCGTCGATAAGATGGGGGGGCAGGTCCTATTTCTTAATCCAGTGACCTATGAGACGGAGATCGTGCTCGGCGGTTTTCCGCGCACGGTGCATGAGTTGCTGGTGCTGCCGGAAAGGGAGCGCGCGTATGTGCCGATCTTCGGCGACGGCATTCACGGCCGCAATCCCAATCCGCACTATCTGGTGTGCGTGTTCGATCTCGCCCAGCGCGCGCATGTGGGTGACATCGATCTGCGGCCCTACGTGGCGCCGCATACGCTCAAGCTCGGGCCGGACGGGCTGGTCTACATCACGTGCGAGAACAGCGCTGCCGTCGTGGTCATCGACCCCGACGGCGACCGCGTCATTGGCTCCATCGAAACCGGTTCGACCAATGCGCACCGCCTGATTATCGCGCCCGACGGCACGCGGCTCTACACGGAGAACGAAGAGGATGCCACGCTTTCGGTGATCGACCTGCCTGGCCGCAAGCTGGTGGGCAAGATCGAAACGCCGCGCCCACTTGCCGGGATTGCGATCGCAGCGGATGGGCGCACGATCGTCGCGGTCGACGATGCCCAGCCCACAATTTTCCTGGTCGACACGGCCTCGGGCACGGTGCGGCAGGAGGTGCAGCTCAAAGGCGTGCCAAAGCCGGCACAGATCGCCCGCTTTGCGCCGGATCATAGCACGCTCGGCATCACCAGCCTGAACAGCAATACCGCAAGCTTGATAAATTCATCGTTCTCGGAACAGATCGCAATTGAGGTGGGCAACCAGCCCATGGACATGGCTTTTGCGGGCGACGAATTGTTCGTCGCCTGTCAGGGCGACGGCTCGATACACGTGATTGACGTTCCGCAAAGGCGATGGAAGGCGAGCTTCTCTGCCGGCACTGGTTGCGAGTCGCTCGCGTTTTTCTAGCGCCTACTCACTCTGTTTCACTGTGCCCGGGAGGCAGCAGGCAGCGCGTAAAGCTCTCCAAATTTCGTGCGCAGATAATCCAAATACGGCCCAATTCTGATCGGCTCGCCGGTGGCGCGCTGCACCGTCGCGGCCGGCGTGAACTTCCGGCCCTGACGATAGAGATTCTCGCGCAGCCACCCGTGCAAGGTGCCGAATTCGCCCATGCACATCTGTTGCGGGATTTCCGGATGCGCGCGCAGCGCCGCGGCATAGAACTGGGCACCAAGTACATTGCCGATGGTGTAGCTCGCAAAAGCCGCGCCCACTCCCGAGCCATACCAGTGAACATCCTGAAGACAGCCGTCGCGGTCGTCAGGAGGAGCGACGCCGAGGTCCGATTGATAGCGCGCGCGCCATGCCTCGGGCAGATCCTTGACTTCAAGCTTGCCCTCGAGGAGATCGCTTTCCAGATCGAAACGCAGAATGATGTGAAGGTTGTATGTGAGCTCGTCCGCTTCCGTGCGGATCAAGGTGCGCTCGACTTTATTGATGGCGCGGTAGAAGGTTTGCGCCGAGACATCGCCGAACCGGCCGGGAAAAACGCGCTGCAGCTTGGGAAAATAATGCTCCCACAACTCGCGGCTGCGGCCCACCACGTTTTCCCAAAGCCGCGACTGGCTTTCATGCACGCCGATGGACGTGCCTTGCCCGAGCGGAGTGTCGGCAAGTTTTTCCGCCACCCCCTGCTCGTACATGGCATGCCCCGCTTCGTGCAAGGTGGAGAACAATGCGTAGGTCAGCTCGTCGGCGCGGACCCGCGTCGTAATGCGTACGTCGTCGCGGGAAAATTTGGTGGAGAACGGATGCGGCGAGCGGTCGAGCCTGCCGCGATCAAGATCGTAGCCAAAGTCTCGCGCAATGGAGAGGCCAAACTCGATCTGCGCCTCCGGCGCGAACTCCCCGTGCAGGCAGGCCGTGTCCGCTGCCGGCTGCTCGCAGACGGCACGCACGAGCGGCACAAGCTCGCTGCGCAAGGCCGCGAGCAGCGCGCGCACGGATGCATAGGTCATGCCCTCGTCCACATCGTCGATCAGCGGATCCGCAATGTGCGCATAGGGCGCGAAGAAATTCGCATATTCGCGACTGAGATCGACCATCTGCTCGAGGTAGGGGCGCATCGCGGCAAAGTCGTTTGCGGGGCGCGATTTGGTCCACGCATCATAAGAGGCCGTGCCGATAGCGTTCACGCGCTCCACATGTCGCGGCGGCACCTTGCGGGCCTTTTCGAAATCGCGCCGCGTAACGGCGATCAGCCGGGCGTCGTCGCTGTCGTGCGGCAGGCTCTCGGCATACGGAATGAGCGCATCGAGGAGACGCCCGAGTGCCGGACTTATCATCCGCTCGTGCGCGAGCCTGCTGACATACGCGTATTGCCGCGAACGTGAGACTGCCCCGCCAGTGGGCATATAGGTCGCCTGGTCCCAGTTCAGCACCGCGGCGGCACCTGAGAGGTCGCTGATCTCCTGCAGGCGCGAGCGCAGTTCCTTTACGAGCTGCTCGGCAGTCCTCCTGGCGTTACTTTTTTTGGGCGATGCAGAAGCCATCCAACGACCTCTTCACCTCAGTCGGGCTCGCGAAAAAGCCGGCCCCAGCCGATCACGCGCCTTGCATCGATACCGGCGAGCAGCAAGCTCTTCCACACGGCAGTGGAGATGGAATCATAGACGGGCACGCCCAGCTCGCGCTCGAGTTCGTCGGCGAGCGGAGCGCCGCGCAAATTGGTGCAGACGATCGCAATAGCATCGGGCCGGGCGGCGGCAACTTGCGCGGTCATGTCGCGGATTTGCCGCTCCGAAACTTCCGAGAACGAGAAATTGTCGCTCACTCCCAGGTGCCGCTCGGCAACGCACTCGATGCCAAGGCTCGAATAGTTCGCCACGATCCTGGTTTGCAGCTCGTCCATATAGGGAGTGACCAGCCCCAGCCGCCGGACGGAAGTTCGCTCGAGAATTTCGTTCAGCGCCAGCATCGATGTGGTCGATTTCGTGCCGGTCTGCTCGGTGATCCTGCGACAAAGCCGACGATCGGCATCAAAACCCAGCCACCCGGACGAGGTGCCGTTCCACGCAATGACATCCACCTTGGCGTCGGCGAGCAGCTCTGCGGCACGCAACATTTCGCGATCATCAAACTGCGCCAGCGCGGAGGAGGATAACGCGATCTTGGTCACGCGGAATCGCGAGAAATGCAGGGAAACCTCGGGAAGGCCTGCGAGCATCGCCTGGGTAACCGGCTCGAGGACCCTATTCGAGGATGGGGTCAGCATTCCAAGAAGAGCGCATTTCATTTTGCAAACCACGCGGTTGAACGCTCATCCGCAGGCGACGCGGCGAGCGGAACGCGATCAAATCGGAGTCACAGATTGAGAACGACGCGCGTCAGGCCCGATCCGATATCCTGCGAGTGGAATCCTAGTTCAGCGCACATTTGCAGCATGGCCTCATTCTCGGCGAGCACATCGCCATACACGCGCCGCAGGCCTTTTTCCTTGGCGTAATCAATGACCCGATGCATCAGCAGCCAACCCAGTCCGTGACTCTTGAGCCGCGAGCGCACCAGGATTGCGAATTCCGCGGTCTTTTCGTCGAGCTCGTCCTTGAGCCGCACGAGCCCCAGCATGCGGCCCGTGTTCTCGTCGAGCGCCACAAAGGCGGTCTCATGCCTGTAATCGAGGTGGGAGAGCTTATCGGCCTCTTCGGCGGTTAGTTCGTCGATGTGCGCGAAAAAGCGCAGGCGCAGGTCTTGGGGACCGACGTCGGCGACAAAGTCGCGGTAGAGCGATGCGTCTTGCGGCTCGGCGCGGCGGATCAGCACGCGTTCGCCGCCTCGCGTGGTTTCGTGCAATTCGCTCGAGCCAAGATCGGCTTTGTCCGCCATCCGCGCCATTGTTCCTTCCGCCCGCCTACTGATTGGTTTCCGCGAACTCGCGTGCGATCTCGACGAATAACGCAACATTCATGAATGCGGCAAGCGATGCCAGCAGCAAGCTGAGCAATAGCAGTTCGTTTTTCCTGCTGAATTGCAGTGCTGGCCACACAAACATTATGAGAATGGCGGTTGCCGGACCCATGGCGACCCACTCCATGCCGTCGCCCTTCGGATTCGAATGCTGGGCGATATAGAAAAAGAGCCAGGTCCAAAAGGCAACCTGCACGACGCCGACGATCAGGGCCGTTCTGCGGACGCCCTCGCGTCCATCGAGGCTATGAAATAATTGTTTGATCTCCGCTATCATGATCTGAGCCGCTCCGGGGCGCCTCCAGCTCCAGGCCGGGTGCCATGCAGGCGGCCTCTTGCTCGAAAACGCAGCCAAGCCTTCACCAGCTTCGCTCGACTGGCGCTTTTGCGCATGCATGGCGATAAGCCTCTCGAATTTGGCCTCGGCGATATTGCTCCAGGCGGATTCGATCGCAAGAGATTTGGTCTGCGCCACTGCATCCGGGCCATTTGCCAGGACCTCATCCACAATGCGCCTCGAGGCGGATTCAAGTTCTTCAAGCGGCACAATCTCATGCACGAGTCCGATGCGCTGCGCTTGATCCGCGCCAAAGCGTTCGGCGGTGAGCGCCTATCGGCGCACCTGCCGCGCCCGATTGCATCGTTGAGTTGCGGAATGATGATTGAAGCGATCAGGCCCCAGCGCACCTCGGCGATGGAGAAGACGGCGTTCTGCGCCGCGATGACGATGTCACACGCCGCAATGATCCCCGTGCCGCCACCGAAACAGCCACCCTGCACGAGCGCAATGGTCGGAAACGGCGCCGTATTGAGGCGCTGGACGGCTTCCGCGGTCATACGCGAGACCCGAATGTTCTCCTCGAGCGGAGAAGAGCGCACAGCTGCAAGCCATTTCAAGTCGGCGCCGGCCTGGAAATGCTTTCCGTTACCGCGCAGAACGGCAACGCGAATGCCGCTCGCGCCCCCGAGCGCATCGAGCGCCGAAAGCAGTCCCTCGACCAGCGCTCCGTCATAGGCGTTGTTGACCTCGGGCCGGTTGAGAACGACTTCTGCGACGCCGCGAGCGTCAATGCTCCAGAGGACGGGGCCAGCCGGGTTCGTGCGTGTCATGTGTTTTCCCCTCCAGATTGGCACGGGCCCTGCGAATAGGGCGCGCGGTACAGCAGGGTGATCTGCCGCGATTCTACGCTTCCAACGTGCCGCGCATCACCGGCACGCATTTGCCGCCGATCCGCATGGCCGTGACTTCGCCGTTGCGCTTCTCCGCAGTCGCTTCAAGCAGGCTCGGACGTCCCATCTCCACCCCTTGCGCAATGGCGAGGTGCAATTTCAGATCGCGTTCCGCGCTCAGGGTCGCAAGCAAGCCGGCCAGCGCGGCATTGCCGCTGCCGGTCGCAGGGTCCTCGGGGATACCCAGGAGTGGTGCGAACATGCGCACATGCACGTCGATATTGTCTCGCTTGTCGCGGACGTAAAGCAGCATCCCGGCCGCAAGATCGGGCTTGAGATGCTCGGAAAAGACATCCGCGCGCGGCCGCGCAGCGGCAAGGGCGGAATGCGTCCGCAATTCGGCAAACAGGAAGGGCAGCCCGCACGAGGCGACGCAGGGCCGATGCTGCTCGCTTGCGATCTGGTCTGTGTCGATCGAGCAGGCGCGCGCGACGAGTTCAGCTGAAATCGGCGCGCCGCGCGTGAGGCGTCCGGGCGCAGCCACACGCGCCCCGGCGACGTCGCCGCCTTGCTTCATGAGTTCGACACGGACGATGCCACTCTTTTCCTCGAACGTGAGCGGATCGTCCACGCGCTTGCCGAATATGCCTTCGAGCCGCGCCAGGACGAAGGCGGTGCCGACATTCGGATGTCCGGCAAAAGGCAGCTCGGCACGGGGCGTGAAAATTCTCACCTCCGCCGTGTGCCTGGGATCCTTTGGGGGCAGAACGAACGTGGTCTCCGCCAAGTTGAATTCGGTCGCGATCTTCTGCATCTCGGGCGTCGCGAGGCCTTCGGCATCGAGCACGACGGCAAGCGGATTTCCGCCGAACCTGCGGTCGGTGAACACATCGACGGTCACGAACTTGCGCTCCATCGCAACCCTTTCAGTTATTGCGCATTAAAAACGCGGAAACGGAGCCGTGTCGGCATGATCAACGACCTCTGGTACAAAAACGCCATCATCTACTGTCTTTCCGTCGGCACGTACATGGATGCGAACAACGACGGGATCGGCGACTTTCAGGGGCTGATGCGACGTCTCGATTATCTGCACGGTCTTGGCATCACCGCCATCTGGCTGATGCCGTTCCAAACGTCGCCGTTCCGTGATGATGGCTACGACATTTCGGATTACTACGCGGTCGACCCGCGCTACGGCACGATGGGCGATTTCGTCGAGTTCACGCATGGGGCCAGGCAACGGGGAATGCGCGTACTGATCGACCTCGTCGTCAATCACACATCGAACGAGCATCCCTGGTTCAAGGAGGCCCGCAGGGATCCTGCGTCCCGCTATCGCGATTGGTACGTCTGGTCCAAGAAGAAACCGCCGCGCGCCAATGAGGGGATGGTCTTTCCCGGCGTTCAGAAATCCACATGGACTTACGATGACGTCGCCAAAGCCTGGTACTTCCATCGGTTCTACGACTTCCAGCCCGATCTGAACACCAGCAATCCCGAGGTGCACGCCGAAATTCTCAAGATCATGGGGTTCTGGATCGAGCTCGGCGTGTCCGGCTTTCGCATGGACGCGGTGCCCTTCATCATCGCAAAGAAGGGCGCCGGCGTGCGCAAGCCGAAGGAGCAGTACGACATGCTCCGCCGCTTTCGCGAATTTCTGCAATGGCGCCGCGGCGATTGCATCATTCTGGCGGAAGCGAATGTGCTGCCCGCAACAGACATGCAGTATTTCGGGGAATCGGGCGATCGCATGCACATGATGTTCAACTTTCAGGTCAATCAGCACTTGTTCTATGCGCTGGCTGCGGCGGACACCCGCCCGCTCATCAAGGCCATGCAAACCACCAGGCCCAGACCTGCCACCGCGCAATGGGGCCAGTTCTTACGCAATCATGACGAGCTCGATCTCGGGCGCCTCGACGAGCGGCAGCGTCAGGCCGTGTTCGACGCATTCGGGGCAGACACCAACATGCAGCTGTACGAGCGGGGCATTCGCCGGCGGCTTGCGCCAATGCTGAAGGGGGACCACCGCCGGATCGAGCTCGCCTACAGTTTATTGTTTACCTTGCCCGGCACTCCCGTCATCCGGTACGGGGACGAGATCGGCATGGGAGACGATCTTGCTCTGCCTGAACGCAATTGCGCGCGCACTCCCATGCAGTGGTCGAATGAGCCGCTCGGGGGTTTCACGAAGAGCGACAAGCCCATTCTTCCCGTGATCAGCGGGGGCCCGTATGGTTTTGAGCACATCAACGCCGCAATCCAGCGCCGCCACCCGGAGTCGCTGCTGAACTGGACGGAGTGCATCATCCGCATGCGCAAAGAGGTCCCCGAAATCGGCTGGGGGGATTTCACCATCATCCGCAGCAAGGATCCCTCGATCCTGATCATGCGTTACGACTGGCGCAACAATTGGGTCTTGTTCATCCACAATCTCGCTCCCAGCCCAAAGGAAGTCGTGTTCTCGGTGGGACTCAAGGGCGACGATGCCGAGAGCGGACAGCTGCTGATCAACCTGCTTTCGGAAGACCACAGTCGCGGCGACCGACACGGCAAGCACCGCCTCGTCATCGAGGGCTACGGTTACCGGTGGTACCGCGTAGGCGGGTTGGATTACCTGCTCCGACGCAGCGAGATCGATAACTCGGAACGCAAACTCGCCGAATAATAGGCGGCGCTCATGCGCGGCTGCACCCAGACGGCGATTCAATGAACGTGTCATTCCGGGGCGCCGCGCAGCGGCGAGCCCGGAACCCATAAGCCCAAGCCTGTGGTGATGGATTCCGGGCTCTCGGCCTCCTTCGTCGGCCTCGCCCCGGAATGACGGCGCGTATGATTCGACTTTTGGAAACGCTGCTCCTGGCCATGGATGCGCGTTAAGTGAGCGGCACGAAGTCGTATTCGCCGGTGCCTTGCAGGACAAGAAACACGGCCGAGCCATTGCCTGCATTGGTCACGAGGTGCGGGCGTTTGGGCGGCACAGTAAAGGTCTGTCCGCGCCGCAAGATCAGGTCTTCTTTGGGGTCTTGCAGAAATATGCGAATGACCCCCTCAACGACATAGAACGTGTCGTGGACATTCGTGTGCAAATGCCAGGGGACTTTTTGTGTCGGGCTGATTTGCAACTCGGCAATGCGGAAGCCGGGGCGTTGTCCGTAATAGGCGCGCCGCTCGACTTCGTAGAGGCTGCTCGAATCTTTGACGCCCTGCATGATTTCTCTCCGCCAACTCAGCGTCAAGGCCGGGCTTGTCCCGCCCTTCCACGTCTTTGCTTATGCAGACATTAGAGATGTGAATGCGGGGCACAAGGGCGGGACAGGAGGCACCGCCGTTTGATTGCGCCATTTGCCGCCGATAATCTGCGCAGCATGATGCCTTTCGTCCTCCCATTCCCGAACATCGATCCGGTCGCGTTCAGTTTCGGTCCACTTGCGGTGCGCTGGTATGGGCTCGCGTATATTGTTGGCCTGCTCGGCGGCTGGGCCTACACGCATCGCCTCGCCGGCAACGCTCAACTTTGGCAGAACCGGCCGCACCCATCTCCAGAAAGCCTGAGCGATCTTCTGCTCTACGTAATGCTGGGAGTCATCATTGGTGGCCGCCTTGGACAAGTACTTTTCTACGAGCCGCATTATTACCTTGCCCACCCACTCGAGATCTTCGCGCTCTGGAACGGCGGCATGTCCTTTCACGGCGGCTTCATCGGCGTGGTCCTTGCCGCGTGGTATTTTGCGCATCGACACGGATTTTCGCCCCTTACGATTGGAGATCTCTGTGCTGCAGCGGCACCTATTCCCGTCTTTCTCGTCCGCATCGCAAATTTCATCCAGCAGGAGCACGCCGGCAGACCAGCGCATGTGCCCTGGGCAGTTGTATTTCCCGACATCGATGCCGTGCCCCGGCATCCCAGCCAGCTCTACGAGGGCCTGACTGAAGGATTGCTGCTCCTTTTTGTCCTCGGCATCGCCGTGCGCAAGGGCGGCCTGCGCTTGCCCGGCTTGCTCACCGGCTTGTTCATGCTCGGTTATGCGCTCGCCCGCATTGCCATGGAGTTCTTCCGTCAACCGGATCCGGAACTCGAGCGCCTCGCCTATGGCCTCACCATGGGCATGGCGTTGTCGATCCCCATGGCGCTGATCGGTCTCGCGTTGGTGATCCGCAGTGCGCGCACGGCGCACCGCATCGAGCATGTAGAAACCCCGTAACGTAAAGGGAACGAGTCTCGATGGAGGCTTTCATTTGCACCGCGTGCGGCATGCAGTATCCGCCGGCGGATGCGGCACCGTCCCAGTGCACGATCTGCGAAGAAGAGCGCCAATTCATTCCACCGGGCGGGCAATCCTGGACCACGCTTTCGCGGCTCCGCGTCGGATATTTCAACGTATTTCACCAGCACGAGCCGGGCGTGCTCGGCATCGGCACGCAGCCCCATTTCGCCATCGGCCAACGTGCGCTTCTGGTGTGCACGGCGCACGGGAATGTGTTGTGGGACTGCATTTCATTTATTGATGACGCGACCGTCACCTTGATCAAAGGGTTGGGCGGACTTGCCGCAATGGCGATTTCGCATCCGCATTTCTATACAAGCATGATCGAGTGGAGCCGCGCCTTTGGTCGCGTTCCGATTTATCTGCATGCCGCAGACCAGCGCTGGGTCATGCGGCCCGATGCAGCGATCAAGCACTGGCAAGGCGAAACATTGACACTCCTGCCGGATGTGACGCTGATCCGGTGCGGCGGCCACTTTCCGGGCGGCACAGTGCTGCATTGGAGCAAGGGCGCGGAGGCTCGCGGCCTGGTGTGCTCGTCTGATATTGCCACTGTCGCGGTGGATCGAAAATTTCTCAGTTTCATGCGCAGCTATCCCAACCTCATTCCGCTCTCGGCCAAGCAGGTCATCGGCATTGGCAAGGCGCTCGAACCGTTCACGTTCGACACAATTTACGGACACTTTTTTGATCGCGTGATCGCGAGGAATGCCAAGCAGGCACTGGCCAACTCCGTCCGGCGCTACATTGCCGCGCTCGCCGGCGCATACGAACGCGAGTGAAGCTCTCCTGCGCCATGTTCACGCTTGCGGAACTGGAGCATGCAATTCCCGTGGTACGCGCGCATGTGCCGCCGACGCCGCAGTATGCCTGGCCGCTCCTGCGCGCGCGCACGGGAGTGGATGTGGTTGTCAAGCACGAGAACCACACTCCCATCGGGGCGTTCAAATTGCGCGGCGGGCTTGTCTATATCGATCGTG
>JBEVJT010000255.1:0-7703 GCA_040510075.1 Xanthobacteraceae bacterium
ACCCGGCTCGCTTCGCTCGCCGACCTACCCCTCCGGAGGAGGTATGGAGCGGAGTGATCGCAGGCAGCATGAGCTAGTGCTTCCACCCCAGCATGGGCCAGTCGAGCTTGGCTGCTGCCGCTCTTTCGGGCCAAACCAGCTGATACTGCTTGCCTTTTAGCTGAATGAGATAAGTGGAAGCGAGAATGTTCTGGCCGGTTTCATCGAATTTCACGCCATTGTAGCCCATCATCAGCTGATCAGGGGTGAGATTGGTTTGCGTCAGCGCCACGCGGATCTTCTCGGCATCCGTGGAGCCGGCGCGGTCGATCGCCTCCGCCAGCACGAAAAAGCTCTGCATGTTGCGGCCGCTGGTGTCGAGATCGCGTCCGGTCTTCGCCTTATACATCTCGTTGATCTTGTAGGTCGTGCTGTCCGGCTTGCCGATGTCCCAGGCGCTGCGGTTCATCGCTCCCTGCGCGATGTCGGCGACCGCAGGAATAAAGGACGGGTCGGAAAAGCCCGTGTCGTCGCCGATGACCATGGGCGGCAGGTAATCGAGGTCTTTCATGCTCTTCATGTACAGGATCGAATCCGAAGTGTAGCTGATGAAGATGACCACGTCGGGTTGCTTCTCCTTCAGCTGCAGCACTTGCGCTGATACGTCGGTCGAGCTGGCGCTGTAGGGAATGCGGATCGCAACCGGCACGTTGTTCTTCTTCGCTGCCGCTTCGATGGAATCCGCGACGGACGTGCCGTAGTCGGTGTTCTCGTTGACAATGGCGGTCGAAGCGACTTTCTTCCCTTGCTTCTTCATGTCATCAAAGAAACGCATGTAAGTCGCGGCATAGTCGCTGGCGATCGGCGTGCCGCGAAATACCCATTTGAAGCCGCGCCCGGTGATGTTCAGCGCTGCCGACTCGCCGACCATGAACGGAATCCCATGCCGCTCCGCGACCGCGGTAGCGGTAAAGCTGCATGAGGACTGATAGGCTCCCATCAGCATATGCACCTTGTCCTGGGTGATCAGGCGCGTGGCCAATTGCTGCGCAAGCGAGGGATTGCCTTGATGATCCACGAAGGTGAGTTCGAGCTTCGCGCCGCCGAAATGAGGAAGCCCCTCGCTTGCGGCAAGCGGCAGGCTGCCGAGCTCTGGATGCCTATTGTTGACGATCTCCGTGGCGAGTTCTGCCGCCGCCTTCGATGCTTGGCCGGCGGCGGCGGCATTCCCTGTGAGCGACCACAGGATGCCGATCTTGACTGTTTCCGCCGCAAATAGTGGCTCGGCACCGAACAAAACGGCAGCCGCAATCGCGATGCGACCTATCACCAAAGGAATTCGCAACTCTGCCTCCCTCGATCATGCATGCTTGTTGCAGCGCTTGCGCACAGGCCGTTGTGGGTGCGGCCGCTCCGCGTTAGCCTCACTCAAATGTTCGGCCACGCCAGCAAGCGAGTCAATGCAGCCTCGGTGTAGCGAATGCTGACCTACGATGTAGCGCGCATAAGGGTGCAGGCCGGGAAGCATCCAGCCGCGCTCACGCGCCTGGAGCGTAGCCTCTCATCCACATATCCGGGACAGCTCCTGGCTTGCTGGTATTCCGAAATCGGCGCGCTCAACGAGATCCTGCTCATTCACGCGGGCGCTGACGAAACGGCTCGGACCGAGGCTCGTGCGAGCGTCGTGCAGTCCAACGACCCATTTGGAGTCGGCGAGATTCTCGTTGGCATGAGCATGCAGACGTACATCTCTTTTCCATTCTTGCCGGAGATGCGCAGTGGCCGCCATGGCCCGATTTATGAAGTGCGGACTTACGTATTCAAGCCGAACGGCCTGATGCCGACCATGGAGCTATGGCGCAAGTGCGTGCCGGGCCGTGCCGCCCTGTCACCGCTGCTTGCCGCCATGTACAGCCCAAGCGGACTGCGCTTCCTCCACGTATGGCCTTATACGAGCCTGGACGAGCGGCAGCGATTGCGCAGCAAGGCAGTCGCGGAAGGCGTGTGGCCGCCGCCGGGCGGCCCGGATCACTTCGTCAGCATGCAGAGCGATATTTTTTTGGCGGCGGATTTCTCGCCCATGCGGTGAGGCTCTGGATCATTTGCGCCATCCGCGCATCGGCCATTCGAGTTGCGCCGTGGCGCGATCCTGCGGCCACACTGATTTGTATTCCTTGCCCTGCAGCTGGATGAGGTAGGTGGCGGAAAGGGTGTTCTGGCCCGTGTCATCGAACTTGACTCCGCGATAGCCGATCATCAGCTGTTCCGGTTTGAGATCGGTTGCGCGCAATGCCTGTTGGATCTTCGCGGGCTCGGTCGATCCCGCCAGGTTGATGGCATCGGCAAGGGTGAAGAAGCCCTGCATCCACCTGGCACTGGTATCGTCGAGATTGCGGCCGTACTTGGCCTTGAAGAGCGCGTTGATCTTGTAGCTGTTGCTCCCGGGTTTGCCGATGTCAAAAGCGCTGCGATTGATCGCCCCTTGGGCAATCTCGCCAACGTTCGGAATGAAGGACGGATCGGAAAAACCGGCATCGTCCCCGATAATGATCGGCGGCAGGTAATCGAGATTCTTCAGGGTCTTGAAATAGAGAATCGTGTCCGCCGTATAGCTGATGAAAATCACAGCGTCCGCCTGCAGCTGCTTCAGCTGCAACACCTGGCCCGAAACATCGGTGCTGTTCGCGTTGTAGGGGATCTGCGCGCCTACATTGATGCCTGCGCGCTTTGCGGCCTCGACGATGGACCCGGCCACCGAGGTTCCGTAATCCGTGTTTTCGTTGACGATGGCGATGGTGTTGATCTTTCGGCCGGCTTTCTTCAAGTCGTTGAGGAACTGCGTATAGGCCGCGGCGAAGTCGGATGCGATCGGGCCGGTACGGAAAATCCATTTGAAGCCGCGCCCGGTAATATTCAGTGCAACCGAATCCGCTACCAGGAACGGAATGCCCTGGCGTTCCGCCACGGCCGTGGCAACCAGGGCAACCGAGGAGTGGTAGGCGCCCAGCATGGCAGCAACCTTCTCTTGGGTGATAAGACGCAAGGTCTGGGTTTGCCCAACCTGCGGGTTCCCCTGATGATCGACGTTAATGAGTTCGATCTTCGCGCCGCCCAGGTCGGGAAGACCGGCAGTGGCGCCAAGCGGGACGGACGCGAGGTCGGGATGCGCGTTATTTACGACATCGAGGCCAAGCTCAACCGCATCCTTGGCAGAAGCGCCGGCGCTGGCTGCATTCCCAGTGAGTGGATAGATGACACCGATCTTGACTACTTCAGCGGCGTACCCGGAAACGAACGCGAATACTGAAAACAGCAAACCGCATGCGACACGAAACTCCTCAGAGTCGGGCCGTACCCCATCGAGATATTAGGCGCATCCTAAATTGCGCGCCAGCGGTGCGCGTTCACGCAAACTCGCCAAATATTTGTGTTATGTGATCTCAAGATTTATTATCTGGTCTCTTTCTGTAGTGCGCCGGCAGGAGCGCAGATGTTAAGCAAAGTTTTCGTTTTCGGGCGGCGTTCTCGAGGTGGGGCAGACTGGAATGCGCATGGATTCTGAACACGGTCGATGATCAAGAAGGTGAAATTGTCCGAGAACGTGATCCGGCTGGGGACAGAAACGCTCTATGCGATCGCCGACGAGCTCCGGCGCATGTACGACGCTGACCTGCGTTCGCGACCTTCGGAACAGCTCGAAAGGCTGATCCAGCGCATTGAACGGGGCGACGATGTTTCCGGCCAAAACCAAGACAAGCAGCAGCCCTGACCGCTTCCTGCTCGTTCCGATAAGGCGTCATATTCACAGTGCCGTCGCCGCGGGGCGGGAGAACAAGGCTTGAACACCTCACCCGAGCCGCAAAAAGAAAGCGAAGACGAGCAACTGATGGCGCTCGCCTTCACCCTTGGTCGGCGCGGGCTCGGCCAAACCTGGCCCAATCCCGCTGTCGGCGCGGTGGTCGCGAAGGACGGACTTATTCTCGGACGAGGGTGGACCCAGCCGGGAGGTCGCCCGCACGCCGAAAGCGAGGCGCTCGCCCGCGCCGGCGAAACCGCGCGCGGAGCAACGCTCTACGTCACCCTTGAGCCTTGCGCCCACAAAGGCAGAACCCCGCCCTGCACCGATACCATCGCCGCAGCACAGATTTCGCGCGTCGTTTCCGCCATGGTCGACCCCAATCCACTGGTGGCAGGAGCAGGGCATTGGCAACTGGCGGAGCGGGGGATCGTGGTCGAGATTGGGCTTGGTGCCGAAGAGGCGCGCCGAGTGCATGCCGGTCATATTCGGCGCATGCGGGATGGGCGCCCCCATGTGACCGTGAAGCTTGCGGTTTCGGCGGACGAAAAGGTTGCGCTGGCCGGCCGCCGCCCCGTTGCCATCACCGCAGAGACTGCATGGCGCCACGTTCATCTCATGCGCGCAATGAGCGACGCGGTCGTCACCGGGATCGCAACCGTCCTGTCCGATGACCCTCAGCTCACGTGCCGATTGCCGGGAATGCATTCGCCTGTCCGCATTGTTCTCGACAGCGCGCTGCGCCTGCCGGTAGCGAGCAAGCTCGTGACCAGCACGCGCATCGCGCCGCTCTGGGTGTTTGCAAACGTATCCGCGTCGGCGGAACGCGAGCATGCGCTTGTTGCTCACGGGGTCGAAGTGGTGCGCGTGCAGGACAGCTCGGGCATGCTCGACATTGTCGCCGTGCTCAAGGCGCTCGCCGAGCGAGGCATTACCCGCCTCATGATAGAGGCTGGGCCCAAGCTCACCACCGCCCTTCTTGCGGCAGATCTGATCGATGAGGTCGCATTGTTCCATTCACCGACGGCGATCGGGCAGGGCGGCATCGATGCATTGGAGGGGATGGCGCTTTCGGCTCTCGTCAACTCGCCGCAGCTGCGACGCGTAGCGAGCCAAAGCATCGGAGCGGACCTGCTCGAATGCTATGAGCGCGCCTGAAATGTTTACCGGCATCGTGAGTGACATTGGGAAATTGCTCGCCTCGGAGTCAGTGGGAGATGGCCCGAGGCGCCTTACGATCGCATGCGGTTATCCCGCAGGCGAGATCGCCATCGGTTCATCAATCGCGTGCAGCGGCGTCTGCCTCACGGTTGTCGATCGTAGCGCCGAGGCCGATCGCAGTTGGTTTAACGTCGAGGCGGCTGCCGAGACGGTGCGCGTTACCAGGATTGCTGATTGGCGCATTGGCCGACGCATCAACCTCGAACGCGCGCTGCGAATGGGCGAGGAGATTGGCGGGCATCTGGTAACCGGGCATATCGATGGTCTCGCCACGGTGATTGCCCGCGAGGACGTTGCAGGGTCGGCGCGCCTCACACTGCGCGCGCCGCGAGATCTAAGCCGTTTCATCGCGAGCAAGGGATCCGTCTCTCTCGATGGGGTATCGCTCACCGTCAACGAAGTTAAGAATGATACCTTCTCGGTGCTGATCATTCCGCACACTCTGCACGTAACTACCCTTGGCGATCTGCGGGTCAGGGGCGAAGAGGTCAACCTCGAAGTCGATCTCATCGCGCGTTATGCGGCGCGCCTGCTCGATGCGATGCGATTGCCAAAGGCATAGTTTTTCTACGCCGCGCTGTGTGACGGTTCAGAAGCCCGTATCATTCTCGCCGCGAGTCCGAAATGCGGACTTTGAACCAAAGCCACACCAGATCAATAGGCTTGCTGTGCGCTTGATCTGATTGCTAGGACACCAGCTTCGGTGGAGACAAGCGCATGCAACCCAGGTCCGCCACTACTGAAGCCGGCGACCTGACCAGCGCTCGGATTTTGATTGTCGAGGCGCGTTTCTATGAAGACATCACAGAGGCCTTGTTTGCAGGCGCCACGCGTGCACTGGAGAAGGCCGGCGCCATCTTCGACCGGGTGAGCGTTGCCGGCGCGCTGGAAATTGTGCCGGCGATTGCGATGACGCTTGATGCCGCCGAGAATGCCGGCAATCCCTATGACGGCGTCGTGGCGCTCGGGTGCGTCATCCGCGGTGAGACGCTGCACTTCGACATCGTCGCGCAACAATCGGCGCGCGCCTTGCTCGATCTCTCCGTCGCCCGCCGGCTGCCTACGGGCAACGGCATTCTCACGGTTGAGAATGAGGCGCAGGCGCTGGTGCGTGCAAACCCCTCCCAGGCGGATAAAGGGGGCGAAGCCGCACGCGCTGCGCTTTCGCTCATTCGCCTAAAACGGGGTCTCACGTCGCGGTGAATGCATGGCGGGTGCCCGCAACGATGACAGGAAGGCAAACCGCCGCGGCGCGGCCCGGCTTGCAGCGGTGCAGGCACTCTATCAGATGGACATTGCAGGGACTGATCTCAAGGAAATCATGGCCGAGTTCGAGAGTCACTGGATCGGACGCGAGCTGGACGGCGCGCAATACCTTCCCGCGGAGGCGGCGTTTTTTCGGGATTTGGTATCCGGGGTCCTGCGCGAGCAGCGCACGCTCGATCCCCTCGTCGACACGGCGCTTGTCGAAGGCTGGCCGCTCAAGCGCATCGAGGCGATCTTGCGCGCCGTGCTGCGCGCGGGAGCCTATGAGCTGAAGCATCGCAGCGACGTGCCGGCGCGCGTAATCGTCTCCGAATACGTCGATATCGCACACGCCTTCGTCGACAGGGAAGAGACCGGCTTGGTGAACGCGGTGCTTGATCAGATCGCGCGGCAGTGTCGCGCCGGTGAGTTTGCGGCCGCCCGGGGCTGAGCAGGATGAGCAACCGAGCCCGTGCATCCGGCGAGGAACGGTTGATCGCGCGCCATTTCCGGCCGCTGGCGCGGCATCCAGGCGCTTTTGGCCTGGAGGATGATGCGGCCTCCATCACTCCGCCCACAGGCTGCGATCTCGTTATCACCACGGATGCGCTCGTGTCTGGCGTTCATTTTTTTCCTGACGATCCACCCGACACTGTGGGAAGCAAATCGTTACGCGTGAATCTCTCGGACCTAGCAGCAAAAGGAGCGCAACCGCTCGGCTTTCTTCTGGCGCTCGCGCTGCCAGATGATTTCAGCGAAAGCTGGCTTGCGCGCTTTGCCGAGGGCCTCGGCGCAGACGGGGACGCATTCAATTGCCCGTTGCTTGGGGGCGACACGGTACGAACGACAGGACCAACGACGATCAGCATCTCCGCCTTCGGTGCGGTGAAGAATGGACAGATGGTCCGCCGCGCCGGCGCGCAGCCGGGCGACCTAGTCGTGGTTACCGGAACAATCGGAGACTCGGCTATCGGACTGTTGCTGCGGAAGGATCCCGGACTTCGCACGCGGCTGGGACTTTCTGCTGACCAGCTGGATGAGCTTGTCGGGCGCTACTTGCGGCCCCAACCGCGCAGCGCGATTGCCGAACTGCTGCCGCGGTTCGTCTCCGCCGCAATGGATGTTTCAGACGGGCTCCTAGGCGATCTGGAAAAGCTCTGCTGCGCCTCCAATGTGGCTGCCGAGATTCATGCAGAGCACGTGCCCCTGTCGGATGCGGCGCGTGCCGCGCTCGCGGCAGACCCTGCGGTGCTGGAGACAATTGTCACTGGCGGGGACGACTACGAAATCCTGGCTACTGCCGCGTCCACGAACGTCGGGTCGCTTTGCAAGGAGGCGAGCGCCAGAGGCGTGGTGGTCAGCGTGATCGGGAGGCTTGCCTCAGGGGACGGAGAAGTGCAGGTCATTGACCCAACCGGCAAGCCCATTGCGCTTCGGCGACGCGCCTTCAGCCATTTTTGAC
>JBEVJT010000256.1:0-4321 GCA_040510075.1 Xanthobacteraceae bacterium
CGCCGACCACCTGTTTCGTTAATGGGTGCTAGCCAGGCAGCCACGATGAGAGATAGTTCGTAATAATCGGCCAACCGGGTTTGTCGAGCCCTATATAAACGACTGCGAGCAGGCTCACGATCGATGCGGCGAGCGCAACCCCTTGCGTGCGCCGGCACGATCTGAGCATGGCATGAAGGTTCTGAATCTCCTCGTCCTCTCCAGTCAATCTGGGAAGATAACTCTTCAATTGGCTGATATCCCCCGCGATTTCGCCAAATGCAATCTGCAAGTTCTTGCGACGTAACACGTGTTCATCAACAATCTTGGTGATTTCAGAAAATTGCCCTTGTGCGCTGCGCTCCAGACGTTCTTCGCAGCTTTTGATCTCCTGCCCGAAACTTCTGATTAGAACGTCAGCATCCACGAGTCGCTGCTGAACATCTTGGAGCTGCTGCCCGATACTTTTGGTTCGAGCGTCAGCATCCATGAGTTGGTCCTGAAACGCCTGAAGCTGCTGCACAGTGGCTTGCAGCTGCTGCTCGACGCTTTCCAGCTGATTCCGCGTGGTCTGGAGCCAATCGTCAGTTTGCTGCCAATTCCGCTCTGCAACCAGCTGTCTTTGTTCCGTAGCCTGTAACTTTTGCTCCACCGAGACATTCTTTTCGTCACCCGCCCGAATCCCGTCCTCGGCGACACGAAGCTGCTGCTCAACCTCCTTGAACCGCTGCTCAGTCGTGTGGAACTGCTGTTGAGTGCCTTCGTATTGGTCGCGGATCATCTGAAATTGGTCGACAAAGGATACCCGCGCAACGTCATGGTCCTCGCGCGCGCTGCCAATTTGTTTCCGCGCATCCTCGATCTGCTCTCGAAGCGAATTAAATTGGTGCCGAGCACGGTCGTCGGCCTGTTCTGCAATGCCTTGAAGTCGCTCCATGAGGGCGAGATGTGAACTCTCGATGACTGAAAGATGGCTTCCTACCTCGTGAAGATGCTGGCCGAGCTGCGCGGCTGCTGCCGAAACGGCGGTCTTCAATTCGCCCTCGCTTAAATCGCCTCCGCCGCCGGCATGGCTCGTATCGTTCGGATTGCCGGCAGCTTCCCGCCCGCTCGCGTCGTGTGAATGGGTTTCGCCAGTTTCACCGGCGTCGGTGCGGGCGTGAGGTTCCATGGGTCAGACCTTGATTTGCCTGGTTCCGCGCGCCATAGCGGTACGCTCGGCATCGCGGAGCCTGGGCAGCCGCTATACGCCATAAGAGCAGCAAAAAGTACCCCGACCGGCGCACCGCTTGGGGCTGCAGGGCACCGGCCTGATCCACCGGGCCCACTCTATCTCAGCGGGGCGATGCCTCGGCGCACCTGCATACTCCCACATGTGATTGTCGGTCTGCTACGCCACCCCGATCCGCGGATACACGAGCCGCCAAGATCAGCCGCATCAATGCCGGCAGCGGCAAGGAGATGAGGCTGACCGGATCATATAACCGCCGGTTCCCACCGCCCCAGCGAAGACCAGGCAACCACCGGCCAGCGCGGAGAGCGTGACAGCTTCGGCTCGTCATGGGGAACGGCAGCGCATCCGGGGATCGGGCGATGCGGTGTGACCGGGGCATCGTCATCCATCGACTGAAATCCGCACTCTAGCGCGCCGCCGGAGCGATGGAGCCTGACATGCCAAAGCCTGCCAACCTACTCGCGGAAATATTCGGCAGCCGAGCGCGCAGGACGACAGCAACGTCGTTCGACATCACCGCGATGGCACCCGTCACGATGAGGCTCGTGGAAACCGGTGACGGCACACAGCCAAGTTCGAGCGCGCGTTCGCCCGGTGTCGGCAAACGCGGATCGGCCCCCGAAGCAGCGAGCCTTCCTATCCCGCCGCGTCTACGCCGACCATCACGACGACCGCCAGCATCCAAACGGCAAAGCAAATAGCGCATTCGAACATGACGCCCTCCCGATTTGGGATTGCGAGTTTTAACGGCCAGGGCCAAAGATTGCCATAAGGGTTTACCCTACGATTTTCGGGGCAACCCCCCGATTTTGGGCGCTACGCCACCCCCACCCGCGGATACACGATGCGCCGGTTGAAGCCGGTGTTGGCCGTCCGCCGGTCGATGGTCATCGCCAGGTAGCGGAAGGCATCGGCCGCGTGCGAGGTCCAGTCGTGCAGCGGACCGGGGCGCAGCACGCGCAGCGTCTCGTCGTACTCCGACCGGTATAATTTGAGCGCGTCGACGCCGCGGGCGCATTTGCCGGCGTCGAAGGCGCATTTCGGGATGAACACGCGGCAGCCGTTGATGCCGTCCTCGATCCGGTGCATGGGGGCGAGCGTGATGTTGTTGAGCCCGAGGCTGGCGAGCACCTCGAGCCGGCTCTTGCCGGTGCCGAGCTCCCTGGCCTGGGCGTCGTGCGGGACGACGTGGCCGGCATAGGCGTAAGGCCGCGCCACGATCTCGCGCACGTAGTGGCCGAGGTCCACGCCCGACGCCTCGTAGTAGTCGATCAGCCGCACCTCTCTCCCGATAGCTTGTGCGAACCAGATCGCGGTGGCGTCGCGGATGCCGAGGTCCCAGGCGGTCCACACCGGCGCGGCCGGATCGTGCGGCACGCGGGCGATGCGCTGCTCGGCCTCGGCGCGCGCGATGAGCTTGCCGTAGTAGGCGCCGACCACCGCGGCGTCGAACGAGCACTCGAACTCCTGGGCATACTGGTCGTCGGTGAGATCGCGGCGCGCCAGCTCGAGCTCGGCCGCCGGGATGAGCCCGGTCTCGCTGGCCTTGAGCATCAGCGAAAACCAGCCGGGCTCGGCCTGGGCGCGGCGCCACAGCTCAAAGAAGGCGTTGCGGCCGCGCGGCGTGCCGATGAACACCGCCCAGCCGGCGCGGTCGGCGAGCGCGGGGCGGATCACCTCCGACCACACCCGCGGGTCCATGTCGGCATATTCGTCGAGCACCACGCCGTCGAGATAGATGCCGCGCAGCGCGTCCGGGTTGTCGGCGCCGTAGAGGCGGACCTGGCCGCCGTGCGGATAGTCCACGCGCAGCTCGGTCTCGTGGGCGGTGGCGCCCTCGACGCGGAACGGCGCCATGGCGGCGCGCAGATAGTCCCACGCCACCGCCTTGGACTGGCGCAGGAACGGCGCGAGATAGGCGTAGCGCGGTCGCAGCGCGCGGTTCATCAGCGCGGCACGGTTGAGATCCTGCACGCAGGCCACGGTCTTGCCGGCGCGCCGGTGCGCGACGATGCAGGCGAAGCGCTCGCTGCGGGCGTGGAAGCCGGCGAACTGGGCGCGCGGGCCGTAGTCGATGGCGGCGTGGGGGCCGCCGGCGGCGCCGGCGGCGGCTGGGTCGATTGCCATGGGAAGGTGACCTTGCGTTCGGCTCGGGGGCGGCGGAAGCCGGCGGTGGCACAAAGCGGACATGCCGATGGCGCTGGGCAATGTCTGCTATCGGGGCACAGCGGAAGCGTCGGGGACGCGTTGCCAAGTCCGCTAATGACCGATGCTGCCGAAAAAGGATTTTGCGGGGATGTTCGAGCAACATTGATTCAAGATCAAGACCAAACGCGCAATCTTGATTCAAAAAATCAATCGCCTGGATTCGTTCGTTTCAATTTCTGATTCCACAGTTCTTTTGCGGAGACTTTTTCGACAGCATCGACCCAAACCGGACTGACTCGGCGCTCGCGCGCTCTCAGCAGGCGAATGCGTCGTGACGGAACTCCCGGACGCGGCCTCCGAGGCTGCTCCCTAGCGGCGCGAGGCTTCGCGTTTGATCGCTTCCACAATTGTTCTTCCCAGCGTCTCTTCTAACGCGGTCTGATCGCCTACCACAAAGACATGGTCGTCGATTCTTATTTGCCTGCCTTGCATAGTGAAGTTGAGCGCGTGGCAAACGCGGCCTTTAAAGTTTACTTCGTAGCGGGCACTGAATTTCTGATCCGGACCTTCGTTCCACCGGCCAATCTGTCCTATCGATATTGTATGATCGACGTTGTTTTCGAGTTCCTTGCCTAGCTGCTCGAGGTAATTAGCGGTGGGACGGAAGGCGTCCATCGCACTGTTGAGCCCAGCAGCTTTCGTGGACTCCTTTTGGTGCTCAAGCTCAAGCCAATTTTTGAGGTCATCAACCAATGGCCGGAATTTTGGATCTGTTGTCATTCTGTCTGCCTTGTCCAATTTCGGAATTTGCCGCTCCATTCTATGCCAGGCGGCCTCGCAAAGCTCTAGGACGGCCGCGCCGCTGTGCGAGCAATTTCATTCAGAGTCCGGTTAGGACGCCGCGCGTCAAACTGATCGACGACGCTGATTCCGTACGCCATCAGGCCGCCGTCCGCGGCT
>JBEVJT010000257.1:0-24727 GCA_040510075.1 Xanthobacteraceae bacterium
GCTGCTTGCCCCCGAACCGATAATTGGCTCGCCAGAGCCTACTGCCGTGAGGCTGGATCAGCAGGTGAAGCCCACCCCCGTCCGATAGCTTGAGGGGGCGGGTGCTGGGCTTAGCGGCTCTTATTTTGACATCGGTGAGCATGTTGGTATCTAGCCTATTTTGGTGATTCGGATACCAACAAAATACCAAAATTTTGCGCGGCTGCCTACGAAAGACTGCGAACAATGGCGCAGCAATAAGGGCCGTTCTATGCGGGTTTATCCTAGACTACGAAGGAGGGCGAATGACTGCGAAGGGTGGGATGGTGCCGCAGGAGGGATTTGAACCCCCGGCCACCCGCTTACGAAGCGGATGCTCTACCGCTGAGCTACTGCGGCTCCCCGTAACGCGCCAGATGTAGGCGAAACGCAGTAGACGGGCAAGCTCGCTGCCGCAGCCGGGAAGACGCCGCAGCGATATCGGGGATCGAGCTTCCCCCTACACCTGCACGTCCGCGCCGCAAAACTCCGCGCGGATTTTGGTACTGTGTTCGCCGACAGCAGGCACACGGCCAAAGCGGTGCTCGATTTCGCCACTGCGTGCCGGAGGCGCCGGATAGGCGATCTGGCCTGACGGAGTGTCGACCAGAACTCGTTGCAGATGCGGATGCCGTGCGAGCAGCGCTGGATCATTCACCCGGGCAAACGCGATTTGCGCGCGATCGAGTTTTGCGGTGAGCAACGTCTCCGGCGTTTTCGCGAATACAGCCGTAACCCGCGCGTCCGTATCTTTTCGCCTTTCGACGCGCGCGACATTGGTCGCAAAAAGCGGATCGTCAGCGAGTGTCTTGTCCTCGAGCACCTCTTGCGCGAGCACGCGCCATTCGCGATCGCTCTGAATGGAGATGAGAATGTCGGCGCCGTCTTTCGTTTTGAAGACGCCATAGGGTGCAATGGACGTGTGCGCGAGCCCCATGCGTCTGGGCGGCATGCCGCCCTCGTGCTGCAGAAGCGGCACCGTCATCCAGTCCGCCATGGCATCGAACATGGACACTGAAATCGCCGCGCCGGCGCCGATGCGCGCGCGCGCAATGATTGCCTCGAGAATGGCCTCGTATGCGTACATGCCGGCACCGATATCGCACAGGGAGACGCCGACACGGGCGGGCGCCTCGGCCCCTCCGGTGACAGAAGCAATCCCTGATTCCGCCTGGATCAGCATGTCGTAGGCCTTGCGCTGCGCGTAAGGCCCCTCGTCGCCATAGCCCGAAATCGAGCAAATGATCAGCCGCGGATGCTCACGGCGCAGGCGGTCGATGGCAAAGCCCAGCTTGCCGATGGCGCCGGGCTTGAGATTCTGCACGAACACATCAGCCTTGGCGAGCAACGCGGCAAGCACCGCCTTATCCTCCTTGCGGGTGAGATCGAGGCAGATCGATTCCTTGCCGCGATTGAGCCACACGAAATAGGCGCTCTCGCCGCCCGCTACATGATCGTAGCTGCGGGCGAAATCTCCCTCCGGACGCTCCACCTTGATGACGCGTGCGCCCGCATCGGCCAACCGGCAGCTGCACAGCGGTGCGGCTACCGCCTGTTCGAGGGCGATGGCGAGCAGGCCGGAAAGGGGGAGGGTCATGCTAGACTCCGGAGGACGGACGACGGAGGACGGATTTGGCGCTGCCAGTCTATCAAAACCAGTTCACTCCTTCATATCCGTCGTCTGTTTTCCGTCGTCTGTCCGCTGCCGCGCTGGTGGTGATCGCGCTCGGCATTCCGATCAACGATCTTCCGCGTTACGCGCTCCTCGTCGTTGCTGCCGTCGCTATCTTTACCGGCACGATTTCCGCGCGGCGCAATGCCTGGCTTGGCGCCATCGCGACAGTCACGGCGTGCGTCATCGGCCAAGTACTGTTCGCACCCGCACAGATCGAGGAGGGTGAAAACGTCTTTCTCATCGATCGCGGCGGAGGCGCATTGGCGCGCGGATTGCCGCCGGCCGTTTTTGAATTCATGGCGGCGGAATTCAACGCAAAATATCCGCCAGAGCACCGATGCGATCCCGCCGTGGTCGGCTGCTGGCGCGGGCAGACGTTTCCGGAAAACCCATTCGGCTTTTCCGCCGATGGCATCTATCAGCGGCCCGCCTATTCGCGTCGCGTGTCGCACATCGATTTCTCAGACCCGATCTGGCTTCGCCTGGGTTTCATCAACGAGCAGGGCTACAACTGGAATTCGCGCGTCAGCGATGTCGATCGCGCCTCACGCGATTCGCGCTTTTGGCAGTTCCTGCATCGCTGGCGCCTGGAAATGCCTTGGTTCGTCGTCTACCGCTTCCCCGCCGCGTTCAAGGGGAGCGCATTGTGCTGGCGCGGACAGGTGCTGTGGGAGGGCGCAGGCGAAACGTTCGAGCCCATCCTGCATTCATCGATGCAATGCCACCGGATTGCCGCCGACGATATCGGCCGGCGCATCTTTGGCGTTGCGATCAAAAACGAGCCGCCACTCGCGATCAAGCTGGAGCCGACGGCGAAGCGGACCGTCCGCCAGCTTGTCGCGTCCATGTTTGCTCTCCTCGGTGCCGCAGCCGTGCTGTTCCTTCTGGTGCAAAGGGGTCGCGAACGAACCGCTGTCCTTGCCTTGGCGCTCGTGGCCGCAACTCTCGTCGTCGCATTCTTCGATAACGCGAGCTTCATCGGCGGGGTGCGGCCATTTGATTCCGGTGACGATGGGCTCGTGTTCGACGGCTTCGCGCGGGCCATGCTCCGCCAGCTTCTCGACGGCAATATTCTGGGAGCGCTCGAAGGCGGCGAGAACGTGTTCTATTTCACACCGGGAATGCGTTACCTGCGCGTGGTCGAGCACCTCATCTTCGGCGAGACTTATCTCGGCTATCTCTCGCTCATGCTGCTGCTGCCGTTTTTCGTGTTCGCCATCTTTCGGCGTTTTCTCCCGCCGGAATGGGCGGTGGCTTCGGTTGTGATTTTTGCCGCCATACCCATCGGCGTCCTTTTCGGTTCGAGCCTCGTCCAATATGTGAAATGGGCCGCGCGCGGCTTTGGCGATCCTGCCGCCTACACTCTCTTTCTTGCCGCCTTGGCGCTTCTCATTCGACCTGTGCAAGCGGGGCAGGCGCCCGCGTTTGCGCCAGCCTTGGGCGCGGGATTATTGTTCGCCCTCGCGCTGTTCGTGCGCCCCAACATTGCGCCGGCAATTGCCGTGCTGCTTACGGCAAGTGCTCTTGCGGCGCTCTGGCAGCGGCAATACGCGCGCCTTGCCGGGCTTGTCATCGGGTTTCTGCCGGTACTCGGCATGCTTTTGCACAATTGGTTCTATGGCGGCGCGCTTTTTCTCTTCACCGCGACCGCACAGCATCCGGGAGCGCTGGTCACGCCGCCCTCGGTCTATATTGCGGCGCTGGCCGAACTCGTCCGGTTTGACCTCTCAGGAGAACACCTCGCCCGCGCGATCCGGCAGATCGGCGGGTGGCTCGCTGGCCCATCGGAATCGGTAGTGATGGCGCCCGTCAATGCCGCCGCGCTCTTCATCGTCGCCCGCATGTTGCTGCGAAGGAGCGCAGACTCATGGCTGCGCATCGTTGCCGGGGCGACCCTCGTGCAGCAAATGGTCGGCGCCTTCTATGCGCCTGCCGGCCGTTACTATTATCTCACCTGGTTGCTCACGGCGCTCGTCACGTGCGTATGGCTTCACGACGAAGGGCTGCCTGCATTCCGCAGACGATTTCCCGGTGCCGCGAAGCGCATCTCCACGCATCCAGCCGTCCGCGTACTTGCGCGCGCCGTCCACGAGGTCACTGCGCTGCTCGATCTTGAACAAACACCGCGCGGCGTTATTCCGGCCGAGGCCACCCGCGCGCCGACGAGCCCAGCTCAGGGCGAGTGTCCGGCGCGCGCACCGTAATGTTGCCGCGCTGGGCGTTCGCTTCGCTCGCCAGCGCGGCGTGGCCGAGAGCCGGAATCCATAAACCCTCCAGCTGTGGTTAAGGCTTCCGGGCTTGCCCCTTTTTGGTGCCTCGGAATGACGGACCGGGCGAAATCGAACGACGCGCGCGCGAGAGGCGCGGCTTCTTACCGTTTGGTAACGGCAGAAAGCCGTGCAAGGCGGCCAGCATGAGTGCGCCAAGGTGGAGCTGCGAGGCGAACTTGCCGGCACGAATCATGCGCATCAGTTCTCCGGGTGTTACGAGCTTCACGGCAACGCCCGGCTCCGGACGAAAACCACTGACGCGCTTCCCGGCTCCGACAAAAAACGAATGAATCCTGTTGCTCAGGCGGCCGGTGCAGGGGAACGTGTGCGCGAGGACATGAATCGAGCGCGCGGTCAGGCCTGTCTCCTCGAGGAGTTCGCGGCGGCAACACGCTCGTGGCGTTTCGCCGGCATCGACAAGACCCGCAGGCAATTCCCACGAGAATGCTTCGAGTGCGGGACGATACTGTCGTACGATGGGGATCTTGCCCTTCGGCGTGAGGGCAACGATTGCGATGTAATCCGCTTGCGCCACCGCGTGATAGAGTTCGCGGCGTGCGCCGCGCGAAAATTCCACTTCGCGCGCGATGATGCTGATCCAGGGCGAGACCGCAGTCGTACGCCGCGAGCGGATCTTTGGCCATGGCATCGTCTGAAATCCGCGCTCAGGAATGTCGCAATGCGACGGTGCCGGGCCCGCGCCGGAGCAATGTCGTGGCAAAAGCATAGACGTACCAGCGCAGATACGCCGGCAGCCATTTCAGAACGCGAAATCGGCTTTGCCCGTGGCGACGCTCAAACCAGCTCACTGGCACGTCCGCGACCTTCCAGCCCAGGCGGTGTGCCTTAACCAGGAGCTCGATGCTGTAGCAAAAGCCCTCGTGCGACTCGATCTGAATGCGTTCGATCACGCGCCGCGAGAATAGGCGGAATCCATTGCTTGCATCCGTGGTGGGAAGACGCGCGAGATGCCGCAGCGTGAAATTTGCCGCACGCACCAGCACGGCCTTGAGCGGCGGATACCCGATCATGCTGCCGCCGGGCATGAAACGGCTGGCGCAGACAATGTCGCAGCCCGCGCGTGCGCGCGCGACCATACCGTCGAGCTTTCCCGCATTGTAGTCGTCGTCGGCCGGGTACATCATCACGTAAGGCGCGGAACTCGCTGCAAATCCCGCCAGCACCGCTGCGTGCGCGCCACGTCCCGGATTGCGCACCAGCTCGACAGCGAGGCCGGCATATGCCTGCGCATTCTCGAGGATCGCCGGTAAGGTGTCATCATCGGGATCGTCGTAGCAGATGAGCACGCGCGCCGTCGTTCTCAGCGAGGACGCGAGCGCCGCGAGCGTGCACACGATGTTGCTCCCCTCGTTGAAAACAGGAATGACAATGTCAAGTTCGGCGTCCATGAAGGGAAGAACTAATGCAGCGTCAATGCAGGGTGCAATAGCGAAGCGGCGTTGCACCGAATGATGATGGCGGAATTCGCTGCGCTATTCCGCCTTGTCACTCTACCGCTTCCTGCCTGCCGTCAGCACGAAAGGAGAAAAGCGTTCCGTGAAAGAAAGCCCGAAGAGCCTTGCGTCGATGAAGTTATAGATCGGAAGAAAGAGACGCGCGCGGGAGGAAGCTACGTACCGGTAGGCGAGACCGGCGAGATAGTGCGAGCTGACGGCGAACCCGGCGTTCTGAAACACGCGCGCAACGTCGCGTGCAAGCACGGGCCGCTCATTCGGTGTGACGCCGACCGGGCTGTAGAACGGCGAGGAACGGTCGCGATACACCCACATGAACGGATTCATCCGGTTCGGATCGAAGGCGACGAACTGCCCGCCCGGCCCCAGGATGCGGAAAACTTCGGCCGCGCAGGACGAGGGGTCGGGAAAATGATGCACGACCCCGCTGAGCAAAGCCCCATGGAAGCTTTCGGGCTTGAATGGCAGCTTCTCGATATCACCTTGAACGAACGCAATGTCGGGATGCTTGCGCCGCCCCACGGCGAGCAGCTGGCCGCTGATGTCGAGCCCCACGCATTGGTAGCCCCTTTGCGCCAGGAGATGCGTGAACACTCCCGATCCGCTGCCAAGATCGATGACGCGCGCGCCGGCGGGGAGGCCGCTCAGGCGTACGAACGCATCAACAAGACGGGCGCTCGCCTCGGGCGTGAAGACGTCATATTCGTCTGCGCCCCCATACGCATCGAAAAACGAAATTTCCGCCTGCTTGTCCTGATGTTTTCGCTGCTGCAGGGAATTCATTCGCAGTGCCGTAGGGCGGGCAAAGGCGCGCGCTACAAGCTAAAACGCGTGCGCAAGATCGCGTTTCGAGCAGTACCCGCGCGGACAGATCATTGGAGGCAATGTTTGCACAACCTGCAACGTACCGTCTACTGCAGCGCGCGCACCGTCGGGGTGATAGCAAGGTCGAGCGTGCTGGTATTGAGCGCAACGAGCTGCGCCAGAAGCCCCATGATGCGCTTTGTGTTCTCGGCGCCGCGCAGCGGGACGCAGTAATATTCGGTCTCGAAGTTGATGTCGACCATGCACCCACCTGTGCTGGCGCGTTCGACTGCCAGGATGCGCCGGTCCTCGCTGGAGTACAGGCTGCCTCTGAGCAAGAGCGCGTTCTCGCGCTGCAGGCGGAGAATGCGGCCGAGAAACTGATAGATGCCGAAGGTCGAGCGCGGAACGATCTCGTACGTCACGCCGCCGAAGGTGGCGATCAAAGTGTCCGCTTCGACGCTAGGGGCCCAAGGATCAAGCCTGCAGCGCGGATGTCGCGTGCTTGCTTGCGACGTCAAGAGCGAGAAGATGACGGGGTCGTATTCTTTTTGCGCCCGCTGCGCGAGCACGGGATCGAAGCAGAAGCGCCCAAGCAGGCGCGTGCTGGCCGCGGCGGTCTTGGTTGCATCCGTGCCGGTTGCACCATCCTTGCTGCCGCTCTTGGACCGCTCTTGGACCCGCTCTTGGCTGCCGCGGCGCCCGCTCCGCCGCTGGTCGAAGCGCGCGCGGCCGTCTCCGTGCGGGTCTCCACCGTGAGGCCGCTCGCAATCGCGATGTCGACCATATGGCTGAAGCATCGCTCGCCCAGGGGCGTCATTTGACAGGCAAGGCGCGGGTCGGGGTCGTTGAGGAACTCGACGGTCGGCTGTCCGGGCGAGGTGACGCGCACGGATTCGGTGAACAGCCAGAACAGGAGCTCACGTGAATAACCCTGCCGGATGAAATAAAGCAGTTCCGGGAGATCCACCGGACGGAGCAAGCCATTATAGAAGTCCTTGGTCTCAAGCACGCTGATATCGAAGGCGTTGTTGGCGTTGGTCGTCCCGCCGAGGGTATCCTTTGAGACGGTAAACGCGCGCTGCGGCGTCGGAGGTGCAAGCAGATTTGTGCTGTTGCCAAAACCGAATACCGGGAACAATGACCCGATGTTGAACTGCGGCAATCCGGCATTGGCGGTGACTATGGTCTGGCCGCTCACTTTCGAGAAGGCGATGAAGTTCAGCGGAGCACTAAGGCTGGCGCGTACGATATTGAGCAGGATGGATTCGTTGCGCGCCTTCGCGGTGCTGCGGTTGATGCTGTCGTAACGCGGATCGACGACGTCGACGAAGGCGCAGCCGCCCAATAGGCCCGCCAGCACGCAGAGCCGGAGAGCATTGGCGAGGCGGCGCAGGACGTGCGACCCGCGCCTCTTGCGTTCCGGCGTGTTGTATCTGTTGCCCAGGTCACTCAGGATCAGTTTTTGGTGATGACTACGGCCGGTTCGGGCGCGGTCATGACTTCGTGCGTGGGCAGCCACTCGAATTTGTAACTTGCACCGACGCGAACGATGTCGGCTTTCAGATCCCCACTGAATGTCGTGGGATTGAAGAAACCGTTGAGCGGATTGGTGATTTGTCCAGTGGTTGAGCTCCCCGGAAATTCGACGCGAAGGTATTCGGCGCGCACGGTAACGCGAGGCGCAATTGCGAATTCTATGCCGCAGCCGATCGTCCAGCCCATCTTCAGATCGGTGAAGGAAGAAAAGCCGTTCGGGTTGCCAGGAGTCGTATTGTCGACGTAGCGGGTCGAGGCTTTCAGCTGGGTCACGGCGAGTCCGCCGGTCAGATAGAGATAGCCCACGCTGTAAATCCACCCGCCGCGGACGCGACCCGTAAGCAGCCAATCCGTGCTCGATTCGGTGTGGAGTTGCGCGAATACCGACAGCCCGGGACATACCGATTGTGGATAAGCGGGCCTTGCGGCTGTAACAGGCAGGTGTCGCGTGTCGCGCGCGTGCGAAATGCGCCAGCATCGAGTTCTATTCCCACCGCAAATGGCTTGAGCTGCCAGTTCCAGCCGCCATGCAGGGTCCCCAGTATTCCGCGGGCGCTGACCGTGTCGGGCGCGGCCTGATTGAAAAGCAGAACCTGATTAGCGTTTAGATACGCTAAGGCCGGCGGTACGCTTGCTAGATAGGACTTGGACGAGCGGCTCGATACGTAGCCCGCATCAGCGCCGAGGTAAGGGCCGTCCAGTTCCAGCTGAAGGTTTGTGCACGAGCGGGCGCGGCCAACGTCAGCGCGAAACACGCCCACACAACCAATTGCGCACGCTTCGATGACATCGCAGCACGCTCCATGTCTCACGCAACGGACGCCACCTCTATGCGCACACCGAGCACTAGGCGGTTCCGAACTCTAGAGCTGCATGCCAGGCAGTCCATGCGCGGGTGCCTCCTTCCACAGCGCATTCTCATTCGTCCACAGGTGAATCCCAAGCGCTGTATCAACTCCGCAACACGTATCTTGGCGGGGAGCTAGAATCCTGCGCAGTGGCGATGCAGTCGCGAAAGTGCAAACATTCGCCGCGCTTTTTCTGCCGCGCCTTGAACCTCGTGGAATGGACGAGCAACCATCATGGAAGCCCTTCCAGATCGTCTCCCGCTCGTCATTGGCGTGACCGGCCATCGCGACCTGCGCGATGACGATTTGCCCCGGCTGGAGCGGGAGGTGGGAGACATCATCACCCGCTTGCGTCGGGACTTTCTGCGCAACGACCCGGAAACGCCGATCATTGTGCTTTCAGCCCTTGCCGAAGGCGCGGACAGGCTGGTGGCGCGCGTCGCGCTGGCGCGTGGCGCGCGCCTGATCGCACCCCTGCCGATGCCGCTCGAAGAATACCGGCACGATTTCGAGCCGGGTCTGAAAGAAGGAAATCTTGTTGAATTCAACGCGCTGTTTGCGCAGGCGATCGCCGCGCCGGTGATGGCGCTGGATGGAAATTCGCTCGAGCAGGTTCGCGCCGATCAGGACAAGCGCAACGAGCAATATCGCGCTGTCGGCATCTACATCATCCAGCACTGTCATGTGCTCCTGGCGCTCTGGGACGGCAATGCCAAGGACATGAGTCCCGGCGGAACCGCGGAAGTGGTGACCTTCAAACGCCAAGGCATTCCGCTCTCGGTCAGCGGTTCGCCGCATACAAGTTTGGACGCCTCCGAGATCGGCCCCGTTATCGAGATCGTCACGCCGCGCACCAAAGAAGGAAACGCGGTGAAGGAGATCATTGTGCGGCCATGGGGCAGGGCGGTGATCAAACACTACCGCGGCGGCTTCATGCGTCGGGGATGGCACCGCGTGGGCGCCTTCTTGGCACACGTGCTCGGCCGCGAAAGAGAGGACGAACGCTATGAGCTGCCCGCGGCGGAGCGCCGGGAGCTGGAAAACTGGGAGAATTTCGAGTCTATCGTCGAGCTCACCCGCCATTTCAACTGCGATGCCGCCGCGCTCTTGCGCGAGGCGAAGGGGCCGGATCGGCTCACCCGTAGCCTCGACAACCTATTCACCGATGCGGCACCGGCCGCCGCGGTGGACGCAGCGGCAAAGAAGCACGCAGTCGATGTGGCACCGCTGTGGTGCCATCTCCACAGCATCGTCGACACCTTGGCGCAGGAGCGCCAGCGTCAATTCAAGCGGGATTGGAAGGTGCTTTTTTTCTGGGCCTTCGTTGCATTCTTCTTTTTTGCAATCTTTTCGCACGCGGCCACGCACGTTGCCCCGACCATCATTGCGGCGCTGCTTGCGGCCTATTCATTCAGCTTTCTGATCATCGTGATCGTGTTCCGACGCGCCGTGCGCGGCCGGCATCAGGAGCGCTTTCTGGATTATCGCGCCTTGGCGGAAGCGCTGCGCGTCGCAGTCTACTGGAAGCTCCTCGGCATCGGCTCGAGATATTCTGACGCGAAGATCGGAGGCGCGGAGCAGCGCGGATTCGATCCACTCGCCACCATTGCCCAGGCCTATCCTATACAGCAACCGACCGAGCTCGCCTGGGTGAAGATTTGCCTGCGCAGTCTGGAGCCGCTGGACAAGGCGGAAGGCCGTGAGCGCATCGATGCTCGCGGCCACGAGATCGCGAAATGCTTCTGGGTACGCGGCCAGTTCGAGTATTTCAGGCGGCAGGGGCTGCGGCACAACGAATGGGCGGAAGCAAACGAGACCCGCGCCGGCGTGATGGCGGTCCTCTCAGCGTTCGTCATAGTGCCGGTTCTGATCTTTCTGTTCCTCCTCGATATAAATTTTCACTGGCGAGGCACGAGCCTGCAGCAGGCGATCATCGTGGTTCTCGGGCTCCTCCCGGGAGTGGCTGCCGCTTTGACCGGCTATACGGAGCGGCTCGCCTACAAGGCGCAGGCGCGGCAATACGACCGTATGCGCATGCTGTTCGAACGCGCATGCGAGCTGCTGCCGGACGAGGTCGATCCAGAGAGCACACTTTTGGCGCACGGCCTCTACAGCCGGCTTGGCACCGAGGCCATGCAGGAAAATGCCGAATGGGTGGCGATCTACCGCCAGCGGCCGATCCAGCCGCTGCAGGGCTAGCCAGGTCCCCGATCAGCTCACGGTGACGGGGGCCGGGCGCATGCTTGGCTTGGCAACCGGCGGGAGAAAATGCTCGGGCTGCACCTGCTTGGCAGCGGCGATGGCAGCGATGTCGTAAATGGACTGCACGATCCCGGGGTCATCCATGCAGCGGTATCGCGCGACATCCTTTCCGGAAACCTTGAGTCCGAGTTCTCGCTCCAGCCAATCGGTTTCGAGCTTCACGTCATAGCGCAGGAAACGAAACAGTTTGCCGCCCGGCGGGCCATCGTCGGCGAGGGTGCCGATCTCGGAATTGATGCGCCACGGCATGGGACATTCCCCGAGCCACTGCATCTGCGCCAGAATCAGTGTCTCGGCGTCGGTCATGAGCGACATCAGCGCCTGCAGGGCAAGCTGCGGGAAGCGCGTGAACCCGAGATCCTCGTATTTCAGCCGCGGCCGAAAGGTGCCGGTCCCTATCGAGGTAACGGAGAGTCGCGCGGGGCCCAACTCCCAGCAGATGCGAAATGCCTTGAGCACGGCCATCTGCAGGAGCGCAAATGAAGGGTTATTGTGCGGACTCACTCCCCCATCCACGAACAGGCCGTAATCCCGTTCCGCCTTGTGCACGGGCTTTTCACGCAGGTGCAGGTGCTCAAGCAGCGCTTCGGTGAAACGCGCCACATATGATTTCTGCATGGGAGACGCAATTTCGTGGGGCAGCTGTCGCGTGCGCCCGCTGATGGGCAACAGCTCGGGATCGAAGAAATGCGGCGCTGCGGTGCTCGCGCGCACGAGCGTTGCGAGCTTGTAGTATTTGTTGCCGTCATACGGTCTCCCGTCATCACCCGTGCCGTCGTCCCAGAACGGCGCGGCGGGGTTGTTCGTGAGGATCCATGGGCTGCCGGTGTCCATGCGCTTGCTGATGACGCAAAGGCCCGTCACCAATTTATCGTTTTGCAGATCGATGTCGCCGACAATCTTTTCGATCTCTCCTCGCAGTCCGCGCACGTCGAATTTCGCCTGCAGCACCGGGACCGACCAGCGCTGGCGCTTGAAGGCGAGGGGCGCCAGCTTCGTGTAGAGCTCTTTCACCTGCGCGGCATTAAAGCCGAGCGCTATCGCGCCGGCGATTACGGAGCCGGTCGATGTGCCGCCGACGAGATGGAAATAGTCGCCCAATCGGACGCGGCGTCCTTCGCGTTGGGAAAGAATGGATTCAATGCGTTCCAGGAATGCGACCGTGATCGCTCCGCGCACGCCGCCGCCGTCGAGTGCCAGGATGCGCTTTGGTCCCGGTCCGAACAGCTGATAATCGCGGGCGCAGGCATATTCTTTTGGTTCCATCACGCGAGTCCTTGAACAGCTCGGGAAATTTCGTGCCCCGCAACATGATGCCATCGCGGGAACGTGCCCGCCAGCCGGGCGGCATTGGCAGGGATCACGTGCAGCGGAGCAGCCGGACGATACCGGCTACCCCACGACGGGAGTGAGCGGCCGTTCCCGCCGCGATTTGAGCCAGGCTTCATTCTCCGTCAACGCTAGGCGGCCCAACTCGCGCACGATGTCGTGTGCTTGTTCCAGATCCGCAGGCGTGGCCGTCTTCGGATCGAAGTCTTTCGCCAAAGCTCTCTCGGTGCGTTCAAATCGGCGGCCGGCATCGCGATATTCAAGCGCCTCGGCCTCGAAATTGAGCCGCTCCGTATAATAGCGCCAGGCGCCGGCGCTGGCAGAAAGGACAACCGTCGCAACGATCATCATGTGTTTGGTAACAGCGGCGGTATCAAAGGATGCGGCTTTCGCAATGAATGCGCTGGCGTACATGATTGCGAGTGCGACGGCGACCGCGGTGACGAAGCCCATGGAGGCGGTGAGATCCCCGGCAGTGAGGCCGCGCCGAATATCGTAGTTCGCCATGCGAAAACGCACCGCAAAGACGGCGACGAACCCCCAAACCACCGCGCTCAAAACGTTCGGCAATGTGGGCGCAAGCTGAACATGGGCGATATGCATATCCAACCATGTCATGAGATTTGGCCAGCCGATCCACAGCCACAGGAGTGCTGCAAGGAAGCCCGACGCTACGAACAGGCACCAGCTGCCGGCCTCCGTCCTGTACACCCGCCGCTCGCGCTTTTCGGTGTTGGTTGCAAAATACCAAAGCTGGCTGCCGATCCAATCCTTTGGCGCCGGTTGCGGGTTGCTGAAGTCCCGCGGCTGTGTCGCAATCCCACGAACCTTGGTCCAATCAATCTCCGTCTGCATGTTATCCCAGCCGTGTCGCAGCAGAAGCCATCCGATAATGGACTTGCAACAGTCCCGGATCGGCGCGAGGTCGTAGTGCACACCTTGCAAATGGATTCGATCGGCGCGTTCGTCGAGGCCCGCACACAGCCATGCGCGCTGCACACGCAGAATTTCCGCAACGGCACGGTAATCCTCAGCCACCGCTTCCCACAGATGGTGGCGTGAGATCAAAACACATGCTCCGATGAGACACAGAATAAACATGTAGCCCGTGAGCAGCCAAAATCCCTCGTGCGAAAGACTGGCAAACATCTCGAACAGCAACACGGCCGCAACAAAAGAGAAGGCCAGAAATTGGAAGATATTTTTTACCCGCTCGTTGATCTTGCGCTGTCGACCGCTGATGATGGCGCGGGCGGATTCGAGTTCATCGGTCACGCGCTTTGCGCCGACGAAATCGACGCTGTTGCAGGGCTCCAGGAACTCGGCCTCCCGATGATAGCGCTCGAACGCCGCCGCCAAAACGAGGCTGGCACCAAGCCTGCGCAACTCGGGGTCTTTTGCTGCACCAGGGACCTGCAGGAAACGTCCAAGCCGGGCCAGCGGACCGAGATCGGCGGGCTGTTCACTCGGCATGTCGCCCCCGGGCAGACCGGAATAGATCGCTTCTACCGAGCGGTCCGTCAGCGGCGGCAGGACTTCGATCGGATATCGCTGCGTGCCGGGCGGCAACGTGAAATCCATCAGCCATACATGCGCCGCCGGAAGCGGGAAGACATCGGACCACTCGTTTCGCAGCACCCTGCTGCGTTTGGCGACAGCGGTCCCTGCTTCGTCGCACCGGCCGGCGCGCCGGTATGCCACGACGCGCGCCGTGCTGCCGTTTGCCTCTGACGTTTCAGCCTTCTCGTCGCGCTTCATGACCGAGATCATGATGGTGGAAATCTCGGCGATATACTGGCCAACCTGCTCGTAGTGATTGCGCCTAAGCTTCTTGTTATAATCCGCGCTGTCCCGACTAAGGGCATCCGATCCGCCGTTCTCGCTGTCATGGCCAAGCTTCGGCATCACGCGAACGAGGACGCGCGGCTTCGGTTTTTGCGCCAAGCCCAGAACAGACCGAAACAGGTCCCTGTGCTCTCTGTATCGCTGTTGCCAAGCGGGATCACTCGCACGTTCCTGCCCAAGTTCGAAGTCCTCCTCAAAAAGCTGAGGCTCGAACGCAAGCAGAATGACGACGGCCCATCGCTGTCCTGCGTCGAGGGCCGCCTTGGCGGCGATCAAGTCGGCGCCGAAGGCGCCGCCGCTCAGCAGCACTTTGGGAGTTTCGGGGAACTGCCGGTCCAGCGCGGCAAACAGCTCGGCGAATCTGCCGGCAAGCTCGGTCGAGATCTTGGCGTCCTTTTCCGCACTTTCCGCATCGAAGGTGCGCTTGCCGGAAACGCCCACGAGGATTGGAAAGCGCTGCGGCGCCGATTTGCTGACGACCGCAACTGTCCCATCTGCCGGCAAGCCTGCCTTGGTCATGCGGGAGCCTTGAATTTATCGCCACGATGCAAAACCATGTTGACAATTCAAAACCCAAGCGTCCGTCCGATCAAGATTCAAAAATGGCGTTGGGCTGTTTTCGCGCCTTCCCCGGTGACCTATTACTGGGACAGATGAGCTGTTATGCCCGAGGTGGAAGCCGAGCTTCATTCGAAACGCGACCAGCATCTTTTTGGGCCGGGTCCAAAGCGATTGTTGGCACGCGATGGCGGGGCGTTCGCGACGCCATCTCGGTCGCTTTCCTCGAACACATCGAGCATCTCGTCTGGGAGCGAAAAGGGCGTGAGATCAGGCTAGGCGATTGGTTCGACCTGATCGGCGGCACCTCAACCGGTGCCATCATTGCCGGCACGCTTGCTCTCGGCCACACCACGCGGGAGCTCGAACAGTTTTATCGTCAGCGGGCCCATCTGGTGTTTCGATCTTCGCTGCGCATTCCCGGGCTGCAGGCCCGATTCAACGCAAAAGCCCTAAGCGCCGAAATCGAGCGCGTGGTCGGCGATAAGACGCTTGACGATCCCGAGCTCATAACCGGCTTTGCTCTGATGGCGAAACGCATGGATACCGGCAGCCCCTGGCTAATCTCGAAATAATCCAAGAGCGCCCTATTGGGACGCGCGGCCCGGCCGAACTGCCATTCCAAATCGCAAATATCGGCTCGCCAATCTGGTGCGGGCAAGCACGGCGGCGCCATTCTATTTTGATCCCGAGCCAATCTCCATTCACGAAAACGAGCCGAGCGGTTTGTTCATCGACGGAAGCGTGACGCCTTACAACGATCCCGGCTTGATCCTGTTTTTAATGGTCACACTCAAGGCATATCGAATTTGCTGGTCGCTCGGCCTGAAGAATCTGACCATAGTTTCCATCGGAACCGGCAGCTATCGGCGCAGGGTCAAGCCCGAGCATCTCGGCTTCATGCAACCCATAAGTCTTGCTTACCAGGCGTTGTTTTCGTTGACACGCAATCCCAATCGCTGATGTTGATGCAATTGCTGGGCAAGTCGCTCGTCCCCTGGAGCATCAACCGTGAAGTGGGGGCGCTGGCAGGCGAAAAGGGCGGACGTTTGTTCAAGTTCGTGCGCTACGATGTGCGCCTCGAGCGGGACTGGCTGAACTCCAATTACGAGGGTAAGATTTCAGACGAGGAGCTCGTTGCCTTGCGTGAAATGAGCAGGCCGGAGATCATACCGCTCGCCTACGAGATTGGGCGGCAGGCGGCCAAGAATCAGGTACGGCCGGAGCACATCGGCCTCGGTGCTTAGCGGCAGCTAATTCGTCCTGGCCGACACGAACGCTCGCGACGCTGGCGATCTGGGCCGGTCAGGCGGGCTTCATTTGATCAGCCGCTCGGACGGCGGTGCAATCTCGGTGACGAGATCGCGCACGAGCTTTTTGTTCGAAAGCGGCGTCAAGGTCATTTCGCGGGGCTCGAGTCGGGCCGTGCAGGCATAGACCGTGTCTCCGTCGAGCTCGATCATGCATTCCTTGCAGGCATTTGCGTTTATGCAGGAGAAGCGAATGGCAAGGCTTGGATCGCGATGCGCGCGGATGTAGCGCAATCCATCCAGCACGGATTGACCGGGCTCAAAGGGGACCTCGTAGGTTTCCCAATGGGCACTTTCCGCGTCGGTGCCGCGCCGAACCTTCAGTTTCGCGATCATGCGCCAATAATCCGGCTTTGTTACTGCGCCGCCGCTTGCCTAAACGCCGTTGCAGTCGAGATTTCAAGATTGTTCTCGCGCAACCGCACGACCTGGTTTTTCTGCCACTCCGGCAGCATTTCAGAAAAATCCTCCCGCTGATGGGCGCCGCGGCTTTCGCAGCGGGCCAGCGCGGTCGTGGCGACACTGCGTGCAACGAGAAGCATGTTGCGCAGGTCGAACCATTCGAGCTGCGCAAGATCAAAACGCGCGCCGTTGGCGATAGGCCGCTCCCCGAGCGCGTCCATCATTTGACTTATCTTGCGCAAGGACCGCTCGAGCTTTTCTCCGGTACGGAAAGGCCCGACATCCTTGTCCAATACTGTTTGCAAATTCCCGATCATTGCCGCGCTGTTGACGTCGCGGCGGTCTTCCGCGCTCGCAAGAAGGTCGAACGCATCGCGCGCGCCGTCTGGGAAGAAGGACTGGAATCGCATGCCGTTGGCGCGCTCTCCTGCACTGCGGCCCGCACGGCGCCCGAATACCAGCGCTTCGGTGATGGCGTTGCCGGAGAGGCGATTGGCGCCATTGGCGCCTCCCACCACTTCGCCGGCGGCGAGCAGGCCGGGCACGGACGTTTCCATCCGCTCGTCCGCGATCACGCCGCCCATGTGATAGTGGGCGATAGGTGCGACCTCGACCGGCATTTTTGTGAGATCGATATTGTTTTTCGCGAGCCTGTCGATCACCGGTCCGAAGGCTTGCCGCAGCGCCGAAGCCGAGCAGTGCTGAAAGCTCAAAAAGACCCCGCCGTGCGGGGATCCGCGACCGGCCTCGACCTCCTTGATGATGGCATGCGTCGCGACGTCGCGCGTGGCGAGGTAACGGCCGTCCTCGCTCACGCCATAGCGCGAGGTGAATTCTTCGCCTGCGCTGTTCAGAAGGCGGCCCCCGAGTTTGTAACGGAACGGATCCCACATGATCGGGTCCATGCCGATCAGGCGCGGCGCAAGATGTCCGATGGGAAAGAACTGCACGAATTCCATATCGACCAATGCGGCGCCCGCCCGTAATGCAAGCGCGTAGCCGTCGCCACCCATATTCGCCGATGCGCTGTTGCGTCGGTAAAGACGCGTAAGCCCGCCGGTTGCAAGCACCGTCGCCCTTGCGGCAATGCTCACGGGCGCACCGGTCGGCAGGTGCAGCCCCACCGCGCCTGCGACTTCGCCCTGGTTGCGCACGAGATCGATAATGAGCAGATCGCCCGTCTTGCGGATGGCGTGCATCCGGTTGACCACCGCGCGCAATGTCTTCGAGACCGCGGGTCCGGTGTTGAGAAAGTCCACATAAACGCAGCGGGGGCGATCGTGTCCGGGCGCGAACGCCTGGGTGATGTGGCCGTCCTTGCGCGCCCAGCCGATCCCCCATTCGTCCATTTCGCGGATGCAATCGGGAGCGTGCTCGCACAAGAGCCGGGCGAGGCGCTCTTCGCACAAGGCGCGGCCCGCTGCGAGCGTGTCCTCGTAATGGTGACTCCAGTGATCCGGGCATTCCTCACCAAGCGCGACCGCAACCGTCATCTGCGCCATGACCGTGGCACCGCCCCGCCCGATGAGGCTGCGCTCCACGAGCAGCACCGAACATCCGGCGCGCCCCGCTTCGATCGCCGCATACATGCCTGCGGCCCCCGATCCGATGATCAGGACATCCGTCTCGACATGCATTGGATCGGGCATGGTGCTGAGTACTTCGCTTTCCGCGGCTCGTGAGTTAAGGAACCGTTAACGCAGGGTAGCACCCTACCAGAAAATCTCTTCACCAGTGTCGGAACCTCAACGCTGGCCGTGCGTTGAAGCTGTTGCGCTCAACACGCAGCCAAGGAATTAACTCCCATGTGGATACAGCTTTTCACGATTGTCAGCGCGCTTGCGGTTTGTATGAGTGTCGCCGCAGTCATGGTGCAACGCCCGACTCACCGGAGCCTGCACGGCTGATCCTGCCACCTGATTTGAGTTGCCCGACGGGCGGCCGAGGCCGCCCGTTTTGCATTAGCGGTCCCGGAGGCTAACCTTCCCCCAGTCCCTGCCGGGCATTGCGCTTTTGCCTTATTTGTCGTCCTAGTGCTCGCCGTTTCGACCGAGCGTGTGGAAAAGATCATGTCCTCTCTGCTGCTGACTCGGCGCTTTGCGCCCCTCTTCTGGTGCCAGTTCTTCTCGGCGTTCAGCGACAACTTTCTCAAGAATTCGCTCGTCTTCCTGATCTTGTTCCATGTTGCCGCGGGCAGCGCTGAGGCACTGATCACGCTGGCCGCCGCGGTTTTCATTGCGCCGTATTTCTTCCTGTCTGCGCTCGGGGGTCAGCTCGCCGACCGCTACGACAAGGCCAAGATCGCGCAAAAGCTGAAACTCGCCGAAATCGGCATCGCCTTGATCGCGGTACTCGGATTCGCGTTGCATTCCGTGTTCCTGTTGTTCGTCGTGCTGTTCCTGTTCGGAGTTATTGCCGCGCTTTTCGGACCCATCAAATACGGCATCCTTCCCGATCATCTCGCCCGCGCGGAACTTCCTGCCGGCAATGCCTTGGTTGAAGGCGCAACCTTCATCGCCATCCTGCTCGGCACGATCGTGGGCGGCATTGCCGCAAAGAACGGAGGCGATCCGGCGCGCTTTTCCGCGCTCATGATCGTGTTCTCGTTGTTGTGCTGGGGAGCGAGCCTGTTCATTCCGCCGACCGGGGAGGCGGCCCCAGATCTTAAGGTCGAGCCTAACGTGCTCGTCTCGACCGCCGGCCTCTTGAAATTCCTGCGTGAGGATCCGCGCTTGTGGTGGGGCGCTTTGGTGACCAGCTGGTTCTGGCTTGTCGGCGCCGTTGCGCTCTCGCTGATGCCGCCGCTGGTGAAGAACGTGCTCGGCGGCAACGAGGACGTGGTCACCACTTGCCTTGCGATCTTCTCCGTCTCCATTGCGATCGGGTCCGGCATCGCCGCTTGGCTCGCCGCCGGTCGCATTATTCTTCTGCCCACGGTGATCGCGGGCGTGCTGCTCGCGCTGTTTGCATTCGATCTCGGCTTTTCGACATTGGGGCGGACGCCCGGCGCGCCGCTTGCGGGCTATCTCGCTTTGTTCAGTACCGGCCGAGGTATCAGGTTTGCGGTGGACCTAGCCGGGCTGGCGATCGCGGGCGGCATGTTCATCGTGCCCACCTTTGCGGCTGTACAAGCCTGGGCGGGCGCCGACCGGCGCGCGCGCGTGGTAGCGGCGGTGAACGTGCTCAACGCAGCCTTTATCGCCGGCGGCACCCTCCTTGTTGCCGTCCTGCAGATCGCCGGCGCGACCACCTCGCAGCTCTTGCTTCTGCTCGCGGCCGCGTGCCTTGGCGTTGCTATTGCGGTTGGCCGCACCATGCCGGCGAGTGCGCTCGCGGATTCGCTCTCGATCATTTACCGCACGCTTTTCCGCATGGAAGTGAAGGGCATCGAGCACCTCAACAATGCGGGGTCGCGGCTGATTATCGCACTCAACCACGTGAGCTTCCTCGACGCGGGGCTCGCGATGTCGCTGTGCCACCGCAAGCCGGTCTTCGCCATCGACGTGGCAGTGGCCGAACGCTGGTGGGTAAAGCCGTTTCTGTACGTCATGCCCGCCATCCCGCTCGATCCGCTCAAGCCGATGGCGCTGCGCGACCTCATCGATGCGGTCAAGGCCGGTGATGCCCTGATCATCTTTCCCGAGGGACGCCTCACCGTCACCGGCAGCCTGATGAAGGTATATGACGGCGCCGCGATGGTCGCGGACAAGTCCGATGCGGAGATCGTTCCGGTACGCATTGAAGGGCTTGAACAGACGCCGTTCAGCCGGTTGTCAAAGACCCAGGTGCGCCGTCGCTGGTTCCCGAAAGTGAAAGTGACGGTCCTCGAGCCGGTGAAGCTGACGGTCGATCCCGATGTGAAAGGACGCAAGCGGCGCATCGCCGCCGGCGCCGCGCTCTATGGCATCATGTCCGATCTGATCTTTCGCACGACCTCGACGGATCGCACGATAATAGAGGCGGTGATCCAGGCCGCGGATGTGCATGGCCGGCGGCGCGTCGCCGTCGAGGATCCGGTAAGCGGTCCGCTTACCTACAAGCGACTGCTGGCCGGCGCTGCCGTGCTCGGCGCGAAACTCATGCCGCTCGCCCCCGAAAGTCACGCGGTTGGCGTCATGCTGCCGAACGCCAATGGCGCCGTCGTCACGCTGCTCGCGCTGATGAGCGCGGGGCGCGTTCCAGCCATGATCAATTTCACCGCCGGCGCCGCCAACGTGCTCGCCGCATGCAAGGCTGCGCGGATCGAGACCATCGTGACCTCGCGGGCATTCGTCGACAGAGGTAAGCTTTCCAATCTGCTTGCCGAAGTTCAAAAACAGGTGCGCATCGTCTTTCTCGAAGATGTTCGCGTGGGAATCACCTTTGCTGACAAGCTGCGCGGATTACTGAACGCCGAAAAGCCGCTCGTTCTGCGCAAGCCGGACGACTGGGCCGCCATTCTGTTCACGTCCGGATCCGAAGGCGCGCCCAAGGGTGTCGTGCTCTCGCACCGGAACATGCTCGCCAATACCGCGCAGGCCGCGGCGCGCATCGATTTCGGCCGCGAGGACAAGCTTTTCAACGTGCTGCCCATCTTTCACTCTTTCGGCCTGACCGTGGGCGTGGTGCTTCCGCTCGTGTCAGGCGTGCGTCTCTATCTCTACCCGTCGCCGCTCCACTACCGCACCGTCTCGGAGCTGATCTACGCGGTCAACGCGACCATCATGTTCGGCACCGACACGTTCCTGAACGGATATGCGCGGGTTGCGCACCCCTATGACTTCCGCTCCCTCCGCTACATCCTTGCGGGAGCGGAGCCGGTGAAGGAATCAACGCGCCGCATCTACATGGAAAAGTTCGGGCTGCGCATTCTGGAAGGATACGGCGTAACCGAGACGGCGCCTGTGCTCGCCATCAACACGCCCATGTTCAACAGGTTCGGCACCGTCGGGCGGCTCCTCCCCGGTACCGAGGCGCGGCTTGAAAAAGTGGAAGGCGTGGAGGAGGGCGGGCGCCTTCTCGTGCGCGGGCCCAACGTGATGCTGGGTTATCTGCGAACCAGTAACCCGGGCGCGCTGGAGCCGCCCCCCGAGGGCTGGCACGACACCGGCGACATCGTGACCATCGACGAGCAGGGCTTCGTCACCATCAAGGGACGAGCCAAGCGCTTTGCCAAGATCGGCGGCGAGATGATCTCGCTTGCCGCCGTCGAAGCGCTCGCATCCGAACTTTGGCCCGACGCGCTCTCGGCGGTGGTTGCCATGCCCGATGCGCGCAAGGGCGAGCGGCTCATCCTCGCGACGCAGCAGCAGGGAGGCACACGCGGCGAATTCCAGTCCTTCGCGAAGTCCAAGCACGCTTCCGAGCTGATGATCCCCTCCGAGATCTGGCATATGGAGAAGCTGCCTCTGCTCGGCACCGGCAAGGTCGACATGATGGCCTTGGCGAAATTGATGAACGAGCGCATGCAACCCAAGCCCGAACTGGTAACCCGCGCGGTGGGGTAACGGCGCCGTCGACTCCCTCGCCTACTTCTCGCCCGCCCCATGGTCGTCGCCGGATGACGGCAATGGCATCTCGGAGGCATCCGCCTCCAACTGTGCCTGACCATCCGGCATGCTCAAAACGCGCACATCGCCACCCGTGCCATGCACCGAGTAGAGCTTGGGTACAGCGCGGTTGATCTGCAGATGAAAAATGTCCGGCCGGTTATAATGGCCGGCGAAGTCGTGCCGCAGCTTCATGGTGATGCCAAGCTCGAGATCGCATTGGGCGTAGAGAATGCCCTCCTCGGCCCCCATGGGTCCCACAACGACACGGCTGTTCGGCGCCACAACCACGCTGCCGCCGCTGCAATCCGGATCGCGCAGGAATTGCTCGGCCCGGACATCCGGCTGCAGCATCTCGATCATGCGGTCATCAACCGTTCCGCACGCAGAAATGACGAAAGCCTTGCTCATCTGCGCGAAAGCCTGCGAGTCGATGAGAACGCGATTGCGCAGGGGATCACCGCTCGTGGGGAAGTGATTTGGCCAGCTCATCACGTGGATGCGCGTGCCCTCTGCCGTGAGCGCGAAGATGGCAAGCGGATTTGAGTTTTCACCGCAGATCAGCGCGCTCATGGGGCCGAATTCGGTTGCGAATGCACCAAAGGTGTCCCCGAAGCCTCCCGTATGGACCAGGCGCTCGCCGACGGTCGGCATGATCTTCTGGTGTTTGCCGAGCAGCCGCCCATCAGGTCCGAGATAGACCTGCGTGTTGAACATTGTGCCCATCGTGTTCGGCAGTTTTTCACAGACGCCAAGGACAACGTAAGCATTTGCGTCGTGCGCGGCCTTAGCCAGCGCATCAATCTGAGGACCGGGAATTTCCCTTGCATTCTTGAACAGTTCGGTAGCGAGCCGGTTGGAAATCGCGCCGGTTGCAGAGTGATGGTGGTACCAGACCGGATGCGCCGGGATGAACCCTTGGGGGAAGGCGATTACGCGCGCGCCGTTCTTGCCGGCTTCGCGGATCAACCGGCACGCTTTATCCGTCGAGGCTCCCCGATCGAGGAAGACGGATCCCGCCTGTACGGCGGCAACCTTCACGCTTGGGTAGGCGTCAATCATTTGCACACAGCCGTCATTCCGGCCTTGCCGCCCACGCTCGTGCGGCCGCGAAATGACAAGAGAACGCGCACCTACTCCGCCGCTTCGGACTGCGCTTTGTGGCTCGCTTTGGCCCAATACTCGGGAGACATTTTTGAGCGCTTCAGCGCCTCCTCGGTTTCAAAGCCCGGCGCCATGGATGCAGCCGTACCGGCGAGAATTTGATGGTGCTCGATCCCCAGCGTGCGCAGCCACCGCTGCTGTCCCATCGTCAGCGCGATGAAATATCCGATCTCGACGAGTTCCGGTTCGCTGAAATGCTGATGCAGGCGTGCCCAGAATTTCTCATCCACCGGCAGATCCCAGGTGATCGCCTCCGCATACGAGAGGGCCGCTTTCTGGCGCTCGTCATAGCGCGGCGAACTCTCGAAATTGACGAGGTCGAGGTAATCGTCTTCGATGACGCCCGCGGCCGCAGCTTTCATCGAGCGTTGATTGCCGCAGAATTCGCAAAGAACCGAGCGGGACACGTAGACCCGGCATAGCTCCTTGATGGCATGGTCGGCGACGCCGTTCTTGAACACGTCGCGCCAGCTGTTTGCGAACGACCAGAACACTGCCGGCACATGTGCGCGGACGGCCTGGCTTTCGGGGCGCGGGGTGCCTTCCCGGGCGCAGCGCTCGAACTCGGCCAGCATCGCCTTGTCCTTAATGGTCGCCGGATCGACGTAGCTGATGTGCGGCTTGGGCATCGCTAATATCTCCTTACCCGCGGGAGCGCGGCGGCGCGCGCCAGCAAGATTTCATTGAGCATGACAGGACGTAAATCGATCTTGCCCCACGCGCAAGAGCCGATCAACTCGCATTCTGCTGCGGATACTGTCCTGTCTTACTGCGTTATCTTGAGCTGCGAGCGAGCGCAGCAAGTGAACTGACGGTGGCGGGTAAGCGCTTTCGCTCAGCGTTATCGAAAATTGAATCTGGTTCATGCACGAAGCGTCAAACATAGCTTTTCAAGCAATCTTCAGCATAGGCCAATAAGCGCCTGTCGTTTCACCAAATTCATACGACCTGGGGACCTATATTCAGATCAAGGGCGGCAAACAGGAAGTTCTCGTGCGATCAAGCACCATAATCATGATCGTGTTTGCGGTCGTTTTCGGACTGCTTGCGGTGTTCGTTGCGCAGTCGTGGTTGAACAGTCAGGCCGAGATGCGTGCAAGAAATTTGGAAGCGCAGAAGAGACCGCTGGCGACGCAAACAATCGTAGTCGCAGCAAAGCCGCTGCGCTTCGGTAACGAGCTGGGGCAGATGAGTTTGCGTGAACTGCCGTGGCCCGCTGATGCGCTTCCGGCGGGCGCGTTCAGCAAGATCACGGATCTGACCGCAGGCGGCCGGCGCGTAGTGCTCGCATCCATCGAAGCTAACGAACCCATTCTCGATTCCAAGATAACGGGCGCCGGCCAGCGCGCGACCCTCTCGGCCGTGCTCCAGGACGGAATGAAGGCGGTCACGATCCGCGTCAATGATGTCGAAGGCGTCGCCGGCTTCGTGCTTCCCGGCGACCACGTCGGACGTCGTGCTCACGCGTCAGCAGGACAAGACCGGGGCGGCGGCGGATGTGGTGCTGCAGAATGTCCGCGTATTGGCGGTCGATCAAACGGCCGACGAACGCCTGGAGAAGCCATCAATCGTTAAGGCTGTGACATTGGAAGTGGAAGTGGCTTCCGCACAGAAGCTCGCGCTCGCTGCGACCGTGGGGACGCTGTCGCTGGCGCTGCGCAAGCGCGCCGGCCATCCCGTCCCCATCGCGCTCAATATAG
>JBEVJT010000258.1:0-22987 GCA_040510075.1 Xanthobacteraceae bacterium
TCGTCAATCGTCTGATCGATGAGGGGCGGTTACCGCGCGGCACCAAAGAGGGCCAATTCCGTCGCCTGCGGCTGCATCGGATTGGCCTCAATGAGCTGGGAGAAAATGCATCTCGACCGAGCACGATGACGCGAGATTATCAGGCATTCGAAATTTTGCACAAGCGCGGCGAGCGGGCGGCAAGACGATTTGTCGATGACCACTTCAACGATATCGGACGAAGCTCAACCATCGAGCAGCCAGCGCGTGCAGAGCCGGAACTCGTCGACTAGACCCTCAGTCTAATGGTCGATCGGTGCGCCTGCTGCACTCTGCCACGGTGCAAATACCGGCAGAAAGACTTTCTGCATTATTCGCTCTCGCCCGGTTCTCATCGACTGTCCTGCGCAGCTCGGCCGCGGTGCGAACACCACCGCAGTCGCGGGCAAGCAGGTGAAGCCGGCACGAGCGGTCACATATATAGACGGGATTAAACATCGACGTGCTCCTGCTCGGCCGTTTCTACAGCAGGAAGGCGGCCGCCAAATTGATTTAGCGCAATCGGCCGGGCAGGGGCGCTAGCGCGAACTACGCCAGCTTCGCTAAGCTTCCTAAATGATGGGGATTGGAGGAGGGACACTGACGTGCCGAAGTTAAACCGTCGTTCTCGAACTATCACGGCAGGAGTGGCGCGTTCACCCAACCGGGCGATGTTGCGGGCCGTGGGCTTTGGCGACGGGGATTTCGAAAAGCCCATCGTGGGCGTGGCGAACGGCCACTCGACCATGAATCCATGCAATGCAGGGATTCAGCCCCTCGTGGACCGGGTGATGGCTGCGCTCCGACAATCCGGCGCCATGCCCCAAGTGTTCGGGTTTCCAACGGTCACCGACGGCATCGCCATGGGCACGGAAGGCATGAAATACTCACTGGTGTCCCGCGAAGTCATTGCCGATTCCATCGAAGTGGCTGTTCAGGGTCAATGCATGGACGGGGTGGTTGCCGTCGGTGGTTGCGACAAGAACATGCCGGGAAGCGTGATTGCGCTGGCACGCATGAACGTGCCTGGCATTTTCGTTTACGCAGGCACCATCAAGCCTGGCTTCTGGAAAGGGCAGAAGCTCACCATCGTGAGTCCGTTCGAGGCGGTGGGCGCGTTCACAGCCGGGAAGATGTCGGAGGAGGACTTCGAAGGCATCGAAAAAAATGCCTGTCCATCGGTCGGCGCATGCGGTGGCCAATACACCGCTAATACCATGTCATCATCCTTCGAAGCGCTTGGGATAAGCCTCCTCGGCTCGTCGCAGATGGCGTCTCCGGACCCCGAGAAGGCAGACTCGGCAGCCGAATCGGCTCGCGTGCTTGTGCAATCTGTTCGCGAGGATCTGCGGCCGCGCGACATCATCACCAGAAAATCGATCGAGAATGCCGTTGCGCTCGTCATGGCGACCGGCGGCTCCACCAATGCCGTGCTGCACTATCTCGCCATCGCTCATGCGGCGGGCGTCAAATGGAGCATCGACGACTTTGAACGCGTGCGCCGCAAGGTGCCGGTGCTGTGCAATCTCAAACCATCCGGCGCCTATGTGGCAACTGATTTCCATGCGGCCGGCGGCGTTCCGCAGGTGCTCAAGATCCTGCTGGTCAATGGCATCTTGCATGGTGACTGCATGACCATCCACGGCAAGACGATTACCGAGATGTTGAAAGAAGTTCCTGCGGAGCCAAGGATGGATCAGGACGTGATCCGTCCATGGTCCAATCCTTTATACCCGCAAGGGCATCTTGCGATCCTGAAAGGCAATCTTTCGCCCGAGGGCTGTGTCGCCAAAATCAGCGGGCTCAAGCAGACTTCCATAACCGGTCCTGCGCGCGTGTTCGACTCGGAGCCTGATTGCCTGAAGGCGATCCTCGCCAAAAAGATCAAACCGGGCGACGTGGTGGTTATCCGCTACGAAGGTCCGAAAGGTGGGCCGGGCATGCAGGAAATGCTTGCGCCCACCTCGGCCCTGATCGGCCAGGGGCTGGGAGATTCGGTTGGGCTTCTAACGGACGGGCGTTTCTCAGGCGGAACGTGGGGAATGGTCGTGGGTCACGTGGCACCGGAGGCCTACGACGGGGGAGTGATAGCGTTCGTTAAGGAAGGAGATTCGATCACCATTGACGCCAAGAAGCGACTCATTCAGCTGAACGTACCGGAGCGGGAAATCGCGAAGCGCAGAAAATCCTGGAAACGGCCAAAGCCTCGCTACGTGAGCGGCGTGCTCGCCAAATATATCAATGCGGTTTCCACCGCGAGCCGCGGCGCGATTACTGACTGATCCTGCGTGCCACAAGTGCTGGTATTGGCACCATGCCGCAATCCGCTGCACCCGTGATGACCGCTATGAAAGGCCCGGTGCGGCTTGAAATCTGCGTCGGCGACATCACCACGCTCGAGGTCGATGCGATCGTGAACGCGGCAAACCGGACGCTCCTTGGCGGCGGCGGCGTTGACGGCGCAATCCATCGCGCTGCCGGACCCGAGCTCAAGCAGGAATGCGAGGCTCTCGGCGGCTGCGAAACGGGATCGGCAAAAATAACTCGCGGTTACCGGCTCCAGGCCAAACACGTGATCCATGCTGTTGGCCCGGTATGGAGCGGCGGTAAGAAAGGCGAGGATGAGCTCCTTGCCTCCTGCTACCGGACCGCGCTCGAGCTGGCAGCAGAACATCGGCTGAACTCGATTGCGTTTCCCGCGATCTCGACAGGAGTCTACGGCTTTCCGGCAGATCGCGCCGCGCGCACTGCAGTGGGCACGGTCGCGGCGGAAATGGAAAAGGCCGCGCGAGGACTGAAACGCGTCGTATTCTGCTGCTTTTCGCCGCCCTCGGCCGAGCACCACAAGGAGGCGTTTGCGGAACTGGGTCTCGGCTGACCCGTTGCACCCAAGCGAGGTCCCCAGCCACTGCTGTTTGTCACGTCGGCGTCTGTCTCGCCGAGTAAAGATCGCTCAGCGCGGCGCAGCCGAACAGCCCTGGTTCGGGGTGGGTCACAAGCAGCGTCGGAATATTTTGCAGCATGCCCTCGTGAGGCGGATGCGCCTCGAAGGCGGCGCGAAATTGCCTCTCGTCGATCAGCGTCGCCAGCCCATGGGAAACCCCGCCCGCGATATAGACGCCGCCGATCGCCTTGAATGTGAGCGCAAGCCCGCCGGCAAAACGCGCCAGCAAGCGAATGAATACTCCCACTGTCGCGCGCGCCGCCGTGTCTCCCGTGAGCGCAGCCGCCAGAATCGCCTCGGGTGCGACATAGCTATTCGCCGGATCCATAGCGCGCGCGAGCCGCACCAGCCCTGGGCCCGAGAGCACCATCTCGGCGCTCAGCTCTGCGAAGTCTTTGTGCAGACGTGCAAAGACCGGAAATTCGTCGGCAGTTTGTGGCCCGAACGAGACATGTCCTCCTTCACTCGCGAGCACGTGCCATTGACCCCCAACCGGCACCAGCGCGGCAGCGCCCAATCCGGTGCCCGGGCCAAGAACGGTCTTCACGCCGTCGCGGCGCAGCGGCACAGGACCCAGCCTTCGCGTCTGATCCGGTCCCAGTTGCGTGAGCGCCCAGGCCACGGCCTCGAAGTCGTTAATGACCCGAAAGCTGGCAAACCCAAACCGTTTCGCGAATTCCGCCACGCGGAATCGCCACGCGCGATTGGTGAGCGTGACCTCATCGCTATCGATCGGCCCCGCGATCGCGAATGCCGCCGAGCGGGGACGTGCGCCGATTTCCTCAAGGTAATTTGCGACCGCAGCCTCGAGATCAGGCACTGAGTCGTTGTGGATGACGCTGATGGATTCGAGCCGGCCCCCCGGCTGGGCAACCGCAAAGCGGCTATTCGTGCCGCCAATATCGGCAACAAGGGTTATTGCCATCAATAAGAGCGCGGCAGGCCGAGCACGTGCTCGGCAAGATACGAGAGGATCAGGTTCGTGGAAATGGGGGCGGTGAGATAGAGCCGGCTCTCGCGGAACTTGCGTTCGATGTCGAATTCCTCGGCGAAGCCGAAGCCACCATGGGTCTGCACGCACATGTCGGCAGCCGCCCAGGAAGCGTCCGCCGCCAGTAGCTTGGCCATGTTCGCTTCCGCGCCGCAGTCGTGCCCGAGTTCGTAGAGGTGCGCCGCCTCGTGCACCATCAGTTCGGCCGCACGCATCTGTGCGTAGGCGCGCGCGATGGGAAACTGCACGCCCTGGTTCCGTCCGATGGGCCGGCCGAACACAATGCGCTCCTTCGCATACGCGGTTGCCTTCTCGATGAACCACTTTGCATCCCCAATGCATTCCGCTGCGATGAGAATGCGTTCGGCATTCATGCCGCTGATGATGTAACGAAAGCCGTCACCTTCCTCGCCAATCAGATTTTCCGCCGGCACTCGCAAATCATCGAAGAATAGCTCGGTCGTGGCGTGGTTCATCATCGTGCGGATTGGATTGATGGAAATTCCCGTTCCGCGCGCGAGCCGCATGTCCACAAGAAAGACCGAGAGGCCGCCGGTCCGTGTCTTGGCCTGCTCGCGCGGAGTCGAGCGGGCGAGCAGCAGCAACAGATCGGAATGCTCCGCCCGCGAGGTCCAGATTTTCTGACCGTTGATCACGTAATGATCGCCCTCGGGCACGGCGGTGGTGCGCAGGTTCAGCGTATCGGAGCCCGAGGTGGGTTCGGTTACCCCGAAGGCCTGCAATCGCAGCTCACCCGAAGCGATGCGCGGCAGCCATTCCGCTTTCTGAGCAGCGCTACCGTGCCGCAACAGTGTGCCCATCGTGTACATCTGCGCGTGACAGGCAGCACCGTTGCAGCCCGAGGCCTGGATTTCCTCCATGATCGCGGCCGCCGCACTCATGGGCAGCCCGCTGCCGCCATATTCTTCCGGGATGAGCGCGGCGAGGTATCCAGCGTCGGTGAGCGCCTTCACGAAATCGGTCGGGTAGGCGCGCTCGCGGTCGAGATTGCGCCAGTACTCGCCGGGAAAGCGGGCGCAAACCGCGCGTACGGAAGCGCGGATCTGGGCAAGCTCGTCGGCTGGATACTGGCTTTTTCCTCGATCCGCGAGATCGGCCATGGCCGGCATCATACAGGGTCCCAGGCGAACACATCCGAGGAGCGCTCGAGCGGCGTAAACGAGGGGCCGAACGCCTGCTTGAGCTGCACTTCGAGTTTTTCCGGCGTCCAGCCGTCGGACCGATGCAACGTCCTGATCGGGCGTGGCTGGCTGAACAGGAAGATCTCGTTGTTACGCACCCCGAATATCTGTCCGGAAATTCCCGCTGCGCTATCGGAGCTCAGGTAGACACTCAGCGGCGCAATCTTCTCCGGCGTCATCTGTTGCATGCGCTCCAGCCGTGTCTTCTCCTCGGGCGTATTCGCCGGGATCGAATCGATCATGCGCGTCCACGCAAAAGGCGCGATGCAGTTCGAGCGCACGTTGAAGCGTTGCATGTCCAGCGCAATGCCGCGCGCAAGGCCGACTATGCCGAACTTCGCCGCCATGTAGTTCGCCTGCCCGAAATTCCCCACGAGCGCGGAAGTCGACGTCATGTGCACGTAGGCCCCGGCATTCTGCTCGCGGAAATGAGGCGCACAGGCACGGCTCATACTGAAGGAGCCGGTAAGGTGGACCGCTATTACGTCGGACCAGTCGGAGGCGCTCATGCGATGAAAGATGCGGTCGCGCAGGATGCCGGCATTGTTCACCAGGATATCGACGCGGCCGAAGGCGCTGACGGCAGTTTTGACGATTTCCTCGGCGTTATGCGGCTCGGCAATGGATAGCGTGGACGCGATCGCCTCGCCGCGTGCGCGCTTGATCTCGTCGACGACCGTTTGCGCAGGTCCGGCGTCGCCGCCTTCACCGGAAAGATCGGCCCCGATATCGCAGACAACGACCCGGGCTCCCGCTTGCACCATGGCAAGCGCAATGGCGCGGCCGATTCCGCGGCCGGCTCCGGTGACGATGGCGACCTTGCCGGCGAGTAGCGCGTTTGATGATCCTGAACTCACCCGCCTCACCGTCACCCGCGGGCTTGACCCGCGGGTCCATTTTTTTCGCACGATGGATTGCCGGGTCAAGCCCGGCAATGACGCGCCAGGCTACTGCGGCTTTGCCTTTTCGAACGGATAGATCACGTCGCCGGTCTTGTACTCCGCCGGAGTGAGCACGGTCTGATTATCCATGCCGCGGAATTGATCAAGCTCGCCGCTCTTGATGTCGTGATACTGCACCTGCAGCATGCGACCCTTCTCCCATTCCCCGTTCTTGCCGAACTTGATGTCGCCCATGATGGTCTTGAACGTGGTTTTGCGGATGTAGTCGGCGAGGGTATCGTCTTTCAGGCTCTTCGTCGCCTCGACCGCATCGCCAAGCACCTGAATGTAGGCGTAGCCCCAAGTGCCAAGGTAGTAACCGAGCGGATCGACGCCTTCGGCTCCGGCGCGCGCCTGATACTTTTTAAGAAACTCCTCCGTGCTTGGCAGCATCATCTGCTTGGAGGGAACCCAGGTATCATAGTTGACCCAGCCATTGAGCAGAGGGCCCAGCTGGCGTTTGATCGCCGTCGCTTGCAGTCCGACCATGGCGCCGCCGATCATCTTGGGCTTGTAGTTGAGCTCGCTGACCGCGCGCACAACACCCACCGAATCCAGCGGATATGAGCACACCGTGACTACATCCGGATTGGCGGCCTGGATGCCGCGTATAACCGGCGCGAAATCCGCCGTGTTGGGCGGATAGTTGCGATCGTAGACCACCCGCATTCCAGCCTTCTTCGCGTTGTCGCGTGCGCCCTCACAGGAGTTCTTGGAGAATTCCTGATCGGCCGCAATCAGCGCCACCGTCTGCGGCTTGGGATTCTGTGCCGCCGCAACCTCGAAGAATCCTGCCGTAAAAGAGGGCTTCGTGTCCGGCCCCGACGGGATCATGGCGAAGAACTTCGGATAGTTGAACTCGGTGTTCACCGCGAGACCAAACAGGATGATGAATACCTTGCCCCGCTGCACGATCACCGGCATCGCCGCTGCCGCAGGCACGGTGGCATAGGGCCCGAGCACGAGGTCGACTTTGTCGATGTCGAGAAGCTTGGTGTAGATGCCGGGCACTGGAGCAGGCTGACTCTGATCATCGTAGTAGATGAGCTTCACCGGACGGCCGAGCAGCCCGCCCTTGGCGTTGATTTCCTCTTCCCAGATATGCATGCCGAGCAAGGCGGACTTGCCGTTCGGCGACAGCGGCCCGGTCAGGGCCATGGAGAAGCCGATCTTGATCGGCTCGCCCGTCGCCTGCTGCGCGTTCGCAGGGCTCAACAAAAACGCGAGCGTTAGCGCAAGGGCAGAGGCGACTAGACCGCGCCGAGGTGCATGCATGTTTTCCTCCAGTTGGTGTTTTTGTCATTGCCGGGCTTGGCCCGGCAATCCATCTCTTTTTCGAAAAAGATGGACCATCGAACTCGGATTTACCCGAGTTCGCCACTCTCAGTGCGCAAGTCGGATATATCCGACTTGCGTTGTCAAGCCCGCAGGTGACGATGAGTGCTTTAGGCTATGTCCTTCCCCATACTTCGCGGGCGAGTTGTACGACCATGCGCAGCTTCGCCCATTGCTCCTCCTCGCCCAGGATATTACCTTCTTCAGTGGAGGCGAAGCCGCACTGGGGCGAGAGACACAATTGCTCAATCGGGACATATTTTGTCGCCTGATCAATGCGTCGCTTGATTTCGTCCTTGGATTCCAGTGTTCCGGTCTTCGATGTTAGGAGCCCGAGGACGACGATCTTGTCGCCTCTCGGCAGGAAACGCAGCGGCTCAAATCCGCCGGCACGGTCGCTGTCGTATTCAAGAAAATAGCCGTCGTAAGGGAGTTTGCCGAGTAGCGCCTCCGCCACCGGTTCGTAGCCGCCTTCCGCGATCCAGGTGGAGCGGAAATTGCCCCGGCACACGTGCGTGGTGATCGTCATGTCGGCGGGCTTGGCGGATAGAGCTGTCGTGATCACGTTCGCATAAATTCCCGGGAGCGCATCGACATCGCCCAGGCGCGCGCGCGCCTTACGCCGCTCTTCGTCGGAACAAAGATAGGCCCAAACAGTGTCATCGAACTGCAGATAACGGCAGCCGACGTCGTAAAACGATTGTACCGCTTTCCTGTAGGTTTGCCCAAGGTCCTGAAAGAACGAGTCCAGGTCCGAATAGACCGTCTTGCTGATCGCGTCCTTGGCGAGCCGGAAATGCAGCACCGAAGGGGAAGGAATGGTCATCTTGGGCATGATCCGGCAGTTCGCCTTGAGGAATTGGAAGTGCTGCAGCATCGGATGATCCGAGAAACCCAGCTTGCCGGTGATGCGGATGCTTTGCGCCTTCGTCTGCACGCCCTGAAATTGAATGCCGTGCTCGGCTTCGTAAAGCTCGACGCCATCGAGGCACCCGAGGAAGTCGAAGTGCCACCAGGCGCGCCGGAACTCGCCATCCGTCGCTAGCCTCAGCCCGATTTCTTCTTGCTTGTCGAGGATGCCTTTGATCTCGCGGTCTTCGGTAGACTTGAGCTCGACCGCCGTGATGCCCCCTTTCTCACGCTTGGCCCGTGCGTCTTTGAGCGCCTGAGGGCGCAAGAGACTGCCGACGTGATCGGCTCGGAACGGAGGTTTGCTACGCATTGCTTAGGCCTGATCGTGGCATTCTAGCGCAACGGGGCCGACGCTGAGCAAGGGGGCGCGGCAAATGCACTCGGCTGTCCATATGCCGCTCATTCCCGCGAAAGCGGGAATCCAGCGTAGAAAGACTGGGCCCCCGCTTTCGCGGGGACGAGCGGAAGATGATCCTTATTGCGGGCGGGCGGCGGTGCGCCGGCTGACCGCACCGGTGACACCGAGATAACTCTCCAGGACGTCCCGGTTGGCTGCAAGCTCGCGGCTTGGCCCTTCATGCACGAGCACGCCGCGCTGGATAATCGCAGCACGGTCGGTGATCGCGAGCACCTTCTGGGCATTCTGCTCCACCACAATGGCGGAGCTGCCTTCCTCCCGGACGATGCGTTGCAACGCGGCCAGCAATTCTTGCACCAGAATCGGCGCGAGCCCTTCCAGCGGCTCGTCGAGCAGCATCAGCCGCGGATTGAGCACAAGTGCGCGCGCCACCGCGAGCATCTGCTGTTCGCCACCCGAGAGCTGGGTACCGAGATTGCGGCGGCGTTCGGCAAGCCGGGGGAACAGCTGATAGACTCGATCGAGCGTCCAGGCTCCGGGGCGTGCAATAGCGGTGAGGTTCTCCTCGACTGTGAGCGATCTGAAGATGTTCCGTTCTTGTGGAACCCAGCCTATGCCGGCATGCGCGCGCTGGTCGGGGCGCAAGCGGGCCAAGTCGCGGCCCAGGAGAGTAATCCTTCCCGCAATATAGGTCGTCACTCCGACGATTGAGTTTATGAGCGTGGTCTTGCCCATGCCGTTGCGCCCCAAAAGCGCAAGCGACTGCCCCTCGGGCAAAGAGACCGAAAGCTCGTGCAGCACGATGGCCTCGCCGTAGCCCGCGCTCAACCGCTCGATGCAAAGCACGTCAGGCATTGAGCGCCTCGCCGAGATAAACCGCTTTTACGCGCGGATCGCCCGCCACCTGGTTGGGAGCGCCATCGAGCATCAGCTCACCGTTCACCAAGACCGTTATGCGTTGGGCGAAGGAAAAGACCAGGTCCATGTCGTGCTCGATCAGGAGCACAGTGACTTCCGCAGGCAATGCCGCGACCGTGGCAACAATGTCGTGGCGCTCGGCCTCAGGGACTCCGGCCGCCGGCTCGTCGAGGAGCAGCACCTGCGGACGGCAAGCTATTGCCAGCGCGATTTCCAGAACACGTTGCTTGCCATATGGCAGATTTCCGGTGCGCTCGAACATTACGTCGGAGAGATGGAAGCGCCGCAGGATCTCGGCAGCTTCCTCCACCACGACGGCATTGGTGCCGATAGGTCGCCACCATTGCGCGCCCACCCCCAGCCGCTGTGCGATCGCAAGCCCCAGGCTCTCAATGGGCGTGAGGTCGAGAAAGAGCTGATTGATCTGGAAGGTGCGCGCAAGTCCAAACGCAACTCGTCGATGCACGCCGACATCGGTGATGTCGCGGCCCTGCAGGAGGATGCTTCCACTCGAGGGGCTCAAGACGCCGGTCAAGAGATTGATCAGCGTTGTCTTGCCGGCCCCGTTTGGGCCAATTAACGCATGGCGCGCACCTTTTTCGATGCGCAACGAGACGTTGTTCACCGCAGAGATGCCTCCGAACTGTTTGCGGAGCCCTATGGTCTCGAGCGCGATCGTCATCGCTTGCCGCCTATGGCCGCAAAAAGCGCTGGCGGAATGATGCTGCATAGGATCCGGCGCCCTGTTCTTCGGCCGAATGCACGTGCAGCAAGGATCCAGTTGCCCATTCGCTCGCGCCCAACGAGGACGATGACCACCAACAGCGCGCCGATCCAGAACTGCCAGTATTGGGGTGTGAGGGCGGCGAGCCAGTCCTGAACGAATTTGAAGACTACGGCTCCGATCAGGCCGCCATAGAGATAACCCGGCCCGCCAAGGATGAGCATCAGCAACAGGTCGGCGGAGCGTTCAAACGAGAACACTTCGAGGGACGCAAAGGCCGTGGTCTGGGCCAGCAAGGCTCCGGCCACCCCCGCATAAGCCGCAGCTAGCGTATATATGGCGACGAGACGCGCATTGACGGGAATGCCGATTGACGAGCTGCGCAATGGGTTTGCCTTGGTAGCGCGCAGCGAGAGGCCGAACGGCGAATGGACGATGCGCCGCGCCAAGAGAAAAAGAAGGAACAATACGGTCAGGCAGTAGGCGTAGCCGACATGGCCGAAGATATCGAACTCGAACAGACCCAGGATCGGACCGATGCGCACGCCTTGCAGCCCGTCGGCGCCTCCCGTGATGTCCGGCAGCTGATTGGCAATCTCGCGCATGATCAGCGCGATACCAAGCGTTACCATGAGCCTCGTCAGATCGGAGCCGCGCAGCACAAGAAAACTCGTGATAAAGCCGAGTGCCGCGGCGGCAAGTCCGGATACGAGCAATGCCAAAGCCGGCTCTGGGATGATCGCGTGCTTGGCGAGAAGTGCAGCGACATAGGAGCCGAGGCCGAAGAAAGCGGCGTGACCGAGGGAGATGATTCCCGCATATCCGAGGATAAGGTCGAGTGAGAGCGCGAAGAGGCCAAGCCACGCGATTTCCGTTAGGATCAGATGACGCTCGGGCAAGACGAAGAAGCTCGCGAGCGCCGCCGCCCAGAACACGTATTCCGTGGCGCGCCAGCGCGCACGTAGACGGCCGGCTATCAGATCGGTGGACTGCATTGCTCTCCCGCTACCTCGCGGCGCGCGCAAAAAGCCCCTGCGGACGCAACATCAGCAGCACGATCATCACGGTGTAGATGACGAACGCCCCGAACCTGGGCACGTAGTATTTGCCGAAAATGTCCGCGATGCCGATCAGCAATGAGGCGAGGAAAGGGCCGGTCATGCTCGAGGTGCCGCCCACCGTCACGACGATGAGGAAGTACACCATGTATTTGAGGGGGAAGGTCGGATCGAGCCCCAAAAGCTCGGCGCCGAGCGCGCCGCCCAATCCCGCCAGTCCCGAGCCGAACGCGAAGGTCAGCGAAAACACCGCATTGACATTGATGCCCAATCCGCGCGCGACCCTCGCATCGTCCACGGAAGCACGCAGCCGGCTGCCAAAGCGGGTTTTCGAGAGAATAAGCTGAAGCCCAAGTGTGAGCAGACCGCACAGCACGATGATGAACAGGCGGTAGCGCCCGATGCCGATGCCGAACAATTCGAAACGGCCGTGCAGCGCATTCGGAATCTGAATGAAGACCTGCTGCGCGCCCATAAAATAGTCGGTGCCTGCGACCGCCATGAAAACGAGTCCGATCGTGAACAGGACCTGGTCGAGGTGGCTGCGGCCGTAGACGTGAACGTAGAGCGTGCGTTCAAGCAGCGCGCCAATGAGCGCAACCGCAATGAAAGCAATCGCTAGGGCCCCGAAAAAGGGAACGCCTGCCCGGTTGACCAGCAGGAGCGTGATGTAGCCGCCGGCTACGGCGAAGGCGCCATGGGCGAGATTGACAAAGTTCATGAGGCCGAGCGTGACCGAGAGGCCGCACGCCAGCACGAACAGCAGCATGCCATAGGCGATGCCGTCGAAAAGGATAGTCAGCATGCGGCCTCGATCGGAGCTCGGCTGACACTATATCGCGCGAGTGGGAAATCCCGTTGCTCGTCATTCCGGCCGAGGCAGAAAGCCGAAAGCCGGAATCCATAATCCCCAGCCGGCGGCTACGGATTCCGGGCTCGCCACTTTACGCGGCACCCCGGAATGACCCCCTGTCGGGCTAATTCTTCGCCGCCTTAATCGGGTCCTTGACCCCTTCGACGGTGGCAAACTCGACATTGTAGAGCTCGCCGCCAACGCGCTCGACGCGCCGGATGTAGACATTCTGGACAATGTCTCGGGTGTCCGGATCTATCGAAATCGGTCCGCGGGGGGATTCCCATTTCATGCCTTTCATTGCGCCAACGAGCGCATCGGCATCGGTTTTCCCGCCGGTCTTCTTCAGCGCCTCATAGATGAGGTGCATGCCGTCCCAGCCGCCGACCGAGATGAAATTGGGACGGAAGCCGTAGGTCTTTTTCATATCCGCCACGTACTGCTTGTTCATGGGCGACTCGTGTAAGGCGGAATAAAAGCCCGCCGTGACCGCACCCAGGATGGCATCGCTCGTGCCGGGAAGATCGTCGTCATCGGTGACGTCGCCGGTGCCGATGAGCTTGATGCCGGCCTTGTCGAGTCCGCGTTCGGAGAATTGCTTGGCGAAGGTGCCCGCCTGCCCCGCGGGTACGAACACGAAAAGCGAGTCCGGGTTGAGACCGCGCGCGCGTTCGAGGAAGGGCGAAAAATCCGGATTCTGAAACGGCACCTTGATGGCTTCGGCAATTTCGCCGCCGGCTCTTTTGAAGGTGTCGGTAAAGACAGCCGTTGCCTCTTGACCGGGCGCCCAATCCGACTGGATGATGACCACCTTCTTGCTGCCGTTCTTGGCCGCCCATTCGGCAATGACCTGGGCCTGCTGGCCGAGCGTAAAGCTGGTGCGCACCATCAAAGGATTATCCGGGCCGATCACCCGCGAGGTGCCCGACACCACCACGACGTTGGCGGTCTTGCTCTGGGTCGACAAAGGCCCGATCGCCATCGCACTTGGCGTCAATCCTGATACAATGATTCCTACCTTCTCGCTGACGATCAGCTCCTGCGCCAGGCGCTTGGAGTTGTCCGGCGAGGTTGCGTCGTCCCGGATCATGAGATCGATCTTCTTGCCGGCGACCGTCGTGCCGTTCTTTTCCATGTAAAGCTTGGCCGCCGCCTGGATCTGCTTGCCCACGGATGCCTGCCCGCCGGTGAGCGGCAGCACCATGCCGACCTTGACGGTGTCCTGGGCCAAGGCAGGGCTGCCGCCGAACGCGGCCAATAGCAATCCCGTCACAAGAGTAATGCGCGACATGAGGCTGTTCCTCCCTTTGATTTTGTTCAGGCGTGCGCTTTGCGCTGCGGATCGACGATTTTTTCCAGCCGGCCGAGCACATTCATGCAGGGCAAAAGTTGCGCGAGGCTCCCATTGGGCTCGCGCTTCTCCTTGATCGCAGCGACGAACTCGCGATCTTCCAGCTCAATTCCGTCCATGGAGACATCGACCTTCGATACGTCAATCGGGTTTTTCTTTCCGTCGGTGAGATCGTCGTAGAAGGCCTGATACGTGCCGTTGTCGCATATGTAGCGGAAGAAGGAGCCGAGCGGGCCGTCGTTGTTGAAGGAAAGCGACAGCGTCAGGATTGCCCCGCTCGGCACCTTTGCGACGATGCCCATATCCATGGCGATCCCGAGCTGTGGGTGAATGGGCCCCTGCACGGCGTAACAGTCCGATATCGTTTCCCCGGTTTGGTGCTGAAAGAGATCGATCGTGTGTGCGGCGTGATGCCAGAGCAGATGATCGGTCCAACTGCGCGGGTTGCCGACCGCATTGATGTTCCGGCGGCGAAAGAAATAGGTCTGCACGTCCATCTGCTGGATTTTGAGCTCGCCCCGTTTGATGCGTTTGTGCACCCATTGATGGCTCGGATTGAAGCGACGGACGTGGCCCCCCATGGCGACGACGCCCCTTTCGCTCGCAATGCGCACCAGCGCTTCGGCATCCTCGACGCTGTCCGTTATCGGAATTTCAATCAGCACATGCTTGCCGGCGCGCATGACTTGCTCGCCCTGACGAAAATGCATTTTTGTCGGCGTAGTAAGTATCACCGCATCCGCGCGCTTGATTCCTTCCGACAGATCGCCGGTGTAGTGGGGCACATTGTATTTCTTCGCAACCTCGGCGGTCGCGTCCTGATTGCCACCAACGAGCGAGGTCACTTCCACGTCGGGGATACGCTTGAGCGCGTCAAGGTGCTTTTGGCCGAATGCCCCTTGTCCTGCGACACAGATCCTCATGCTGTGCCGCTCATGCGCACGTGCGCTGTTGCCCTGCCCGATTTCTTTGCAAGGCGGCGCAGGGTTGCTGCCTGCCTGGTTCTTTGCTGCTTGTGAAGCCGCGGTTTGGCGGCTTTCTGCCTGTTTTCAAGGATTATGTGCCCAACCGCAGTATTGGAAGCCGGCACCGTATAGAACCGATAGACCTCCTCCACCTGATCATCGAGCGCGCCGCGCATGATCAGCCACATCACCATTTCGATGCCCTCGGCGCCGGCCTCGCGCATGTAGTCGACGTGCGGAATACGCGCGAGCTTGCTGGGATTTTTCACGAGATTGTCAAGAAAAGCCGTGTCGAACTTGCTGTTGATCAGGCCGGCGCGCGGCCCCGAAATCTGGTGCGACATGCCGCCCGTCCCGAACATCACCACGCGCAAGTCCTCCGGGTAGGACGCAATCGCCTTGCGGATCGCCTTGCCCAGCATGAAGCAGCGGTGTCCCGTGGGCGGCGGATACATCACCACGTTCACCGCGAGCGGAATGATCGGACACGGCCATTTCTTGGGCGAACCGAACAACAGATTGAGCGGAACGGTGAGGCCGTGATCCACCGCCATCTTGTTCACGATGGTGAGATCGAATTCGTCGAGAATGACCGACTGGGCGATGTGCGACGCAAGCTCGGGATGCCCCTTTACCACCGGGACGGGACGCGGCCCCCAGCCTTCATCGGCGGGCGGAAATTCAGCGGCACAGCCCAGCGCAAAGGTGGGGATCATCTCGACGGAGAAGGCGGAGGCGTGATCGTTGTACACGACGATGGCCACGTCGGGCTTGGCCTTCGCCATCCACTCCTTGGACTTCTCGAAGCCTGAGAAGACCCGCTGCCAGTACGGCTCCTCGGTCTTTTTGTTGTCGATCGCCGCCCCGATCGCGGGCACGTGCGACGATGCCACCCCTGCAATGATCCTAGCCACGTTTGGACCTCGCTTTGCTGCGCGTTTTCGACTTCGGCTTCGCTTTTTTTGGCGGCTTGTCGCGCGCCGATTTGCTGCGATTGCCTTCGATCGACCGCCCGCCGGCAAGCATCATTTGTGCGTAATCCTGCTGGGTCGACCCCGTCATCAGCGCCGCGAGGTGCTGGAAGGATTGCCCGTCGGTCGCTCCGAGCTTCGCAAGGAAATAAATATTTCCGCCGAGCTCCAGCAGGCGGTTGTAGTCACGTTTGAGAATGGCGTCGCGCTGCTCCCCGCTGAGCGGGTAAGCCGCGAGATAACCCGCCTCGTCTGCCTTAAAAGCCTTGCGGTTGTCTTCCTTCATCAGCGACATGCAGAACATGTTGACTCCGTATCCCTGGCGCGAGCGCTCGGCATCGAAGACGAAGGTGCCGGGAATGTCGTCATAGTCATGCGCCTGTCGTGCCATCATCCGTCTCCGGTTGAAGAACGAAGTTATCGCATTTTCGGTAGGGTGGGCAAAGGCGTGTCAGCTCTACCGTTCGGCGGCCAAATATAGTCCAATCCGCGCCGTGCCCACCCGGAATTTGCCTTACGCGCAGCGGAGCGCGTGCGCATGGCGTGCACACGATTTTGAGCACGCGGCAAAGCTCGGGCCTGCGCCTTTGCGCACCCTACGGCTTCAAATGGACCAATACTTGCGGATTCTACGCGGTTAGCTCCAGTAGAGCCGAATGGGATTGTCAACCAGCAGCGCCTGCTGTGAGCTTGCGCTCGGCGCTATGCGCGGGATGTAGTCGACGAGGAGGCCGTCGTCGGGGGCTTCCTTTTTCATATTGGGGTGCGGCCAGTCGGTACCCCAGAGAACGCGGTCGGGAAAACGCTCCACCAGCGCGCGCCCGAACGGCACGACATCGTCATAGGGCGGTCCCATGCGCGTCATGCGCTCCGGGCACGTCACCTTGACCCAGAAGTTTTGATGCGTCTCGAGCAACCGGTGGAAACGCCGGTTTTCCGAATGATCGACACCTTTGCTGACGTCCGGCGTCCCCATGTGATCGATCACCACCGTCGTTGGGAGGGACGTGAAGAACGCCTCGAGCTCCGGCAGGTCGCCCATCTCGAAATAGACAACGATATGCCAATCAAGCGGGGCAATCCTCTTGGCAATCCGGGTGAGTACGTCGCGTGGGGTAAAATCGACGAGCCGCTTGATAAAATTGAAACGCACGCCTTTCACGCCGGCGCGGTTCATCCAGTCCAGCTCGTTGTCGGTGACCTCTTCGTCCACGAAGGCGACGCCTTTCGCCCTGCCGTTTGCGCTGTCGAGCGCGTCAACCATGGCGCGGTTGTCCTTGCTGTGGCAGCTCGCCTGCACGATGACGTTCTTGTCGAGCCCGAGGAAATCGCGCACTTCGAACAGCTTTTCCTTGGGCGCATCGCATGGCGTGTATTTGCGCTCCGGCGCATAGGGAAACCTGTTCTCGGGCCCGAATACGTGACAGTGCGCATCGACCGCGCCGGGCGGCGGCCGGTAATGCGGCTTTGAGGGATTGGGGTGAAACGGAATGTAGCCTTCGCTCATCGGCATGACCAAACTCGACTAATGGCAGGGTACGGGGCGGTCAACGTCGTCCCTCTGCACCGCATGTTCAAGGATGCCGGGCGCGGACCGCTTCAAATTTTTCGGCTGTCATAGGCCCAGTGCAGCAACGCCTGGCGCTGACGCGGACGACACCCTGGATCGCCGGGTTCGCAATGACGTCTGATCTGCGCAATGTGGCGCCGGATCGCTTTCCAACGTTTTATCTGCCGTGCATCCTCTTCCGGCATGCGGCGGCCCATGTAATAGCGGCAGTACCATTGGAACCAACCACGTGGGTCGTTGGGATGGATCCAGCCTTTTACGCACCAGACTGAGAGCGGCTGGCTCGCATCTACGCCAAAATAGTTCAACGAGCAGTCGCGGCCGGACGGCGAGAGCCGCGCCCGCGCGAACCAGCTGGCTGGGAACTCCTTGCGACAGTCGGTCATGTACTTGCCGCAAAATACCCCGAGTGCGAGCATCTCTTTCGGCGTGAGCTCCGGTTGAAAGTCGGCATCGAAATTGCGCCCGGTCGGAGCAGTACGGGCGTAACGATACCCGCGCTGCATCGTATCATTTACGGTAATGATCCTAAGACGCCTTGCCATGACCAGATCAAGAGAGCTAGACGCGCTCGAGCGCGAGCGAGACGCCCTGGCCCACGCCCACACACATGGTGGCCAAGGCGCGCTTGCCTCCCCTCTTCTCCAACCCGTGCACGGCGGTCAACGCGAGGCGGGCGCCTGACATTCCGAGCGGGTGCCCGAGCGCAATCGCGCCGCCATGCGGATTGACGTGCTCGGCAGCGTCAGGCAGGCCGAACTGCCGCAGGCAGGCGAGAACCTGCGAGGCGAACGCCTCGTTGATTTCGATTAGATCGAAGTCGCCGATCTTGAGCCCAAGGCGCGCCATGAGCTTCCGCGTCGATGGGACGGGGCCGATGCCCATGACGCGCGGCGGCACCGCGGCCGAGGCCATGCCCAGAATGCGAGCGCGCGGTGTGAGTCCGTGCTTTTTTGCCGCTTCCTCGCCCGCGAGAAGAAGCGCAGCCGCGCCGTCGTTGATCCCCGAGGCGTTTCCAGCTGTCACAGTACCAGGATTTCGGGCGAAAGGCTTGAGTTTTGCGAGCCCTTCCATGCTGGTTTGCGGCCGCGGGTGCTCGTCCTTGTCGATCTTGTGCGTGCCGCTCTTGCCGTCTGCAATTTCCACCGCCACGATTTCTTCTGAGAAATAGCGTGCGGAGCCGGCTGCGGCGGCGCGCTGCTGCGAGCGAAAGGAAAATGCATCCTGATCGGCCCGCGAGACCTGATATTCCTGCGCTACGTTTTCGCCCGTCTCCGCCATGGAGTCGGTGCCGTATTGCCCCTCGATGAGCGGATTGACGAAGCGCCAACCGAGCGTGGTGTCAACGATCTCGGCGCTGCGTTGAAACGGCTCTTTCGCTTTGCCCATGACGAATGGCGCGCGCGTCATTGATTCGACTCCGCCCGCAATAACAAATTCGGCTTCGCCCGTACGGATCGCACGGGCGGCATCGCCGATCGCATTGAGGCCTGATGCGCACAGGCGATTGACGGTTACGCCGGGCACGGAGTCCGGAATACCGGCAAGCAGGAGCGCCATGCGTGCCACATTGCGGTTGTCCTCCCCCGCCTGGTTGGCGCAACCGAGCACGACCTCATCGAGCGCAGACCAGTCAAGCTGCGAATGGCGCAGCCGCAGCGCGCGGATCGGCACCGCCGCAAGATCATCGGTGCGGACCTGAGCCAGCGCGCCGCCATAGCGGCCGATGGGTGTGCGCACCGCGTCACATAGAAACGCTTCGCGTAGCTCGGCCATCGACTAAGCCTCAAATTCGGCTGGGGTCATTTACTACGTTTGCCAGTCTATCGGTGGCATCGTTGGCTGCTGCCCGTGTCCGACTAGCGGCCACCTGAGTATTTGCCGGAATTTGTTGTTCTCTGCCGCCATGGCAGCGCAGGTTGATATTGATTTAATGTAGCTGCCCGGTCGTCACCGCGAATATCTCGACGGTAGCGGCCTTGCCCTTGAACGGCACCTCGCCCAGTGCCTGCGTCGGTACGTTGTCACCGAGCGCACGTTGTGTAGCGTCATCAATCAGGATGCCGCACCCAGCCACTTTGGTGTGCGCCTCCAGCCGTGCCGCCAGGTTTACCGTATCGCCGATGCAGGTATACGTGGCGCGGTGCTGGGTTCCGGTATAACCGGCCACGACGTCGCCGGTGGCGACGCCGACGCCGATACGAATCGCCGCTTTGTCCACTGCCTTGCGCTCATGGTTGAATTGTACAATCAGCTCGACCATTTCCAGCGCTGCCGCCACAGCACTGCCAGCACAATCGTCGAGTGGGAGCGGCGCGCCAAACAGTGCCATCAGGCCGTCGCCGATCATCTGGTTCACTACGCCGCCATGGCTGCCGATGGCGTCAAACATCAGCATGTAATACGTGTTGAGCAGATCGATCGTTTCCTCCGGCCCCTGGCTTTCGACCAGGGCCGTAAACCCGCGGATGTCGGAGAACAACACCGACGCGTGAATGCGTTTCCCACCTAGCGCGAAGCCCGACTGCAGCATGTCATCCGCCACCTCGGATGTGACAAAGCGTCGTACCATTGCCTTCTGCTGATCGCGCAGGCGCTTCTTCTCGACACTGGCGCCGATGCGAGCTTTCAGGAGCACCTGGTTTACCGGCTTGTGCAGATAGTCCTCGGCTCCCAGGTCGATGCAGCGGACGACATTGTCCAGCCCTTCGACCGACGAGGTGACGATGACCGGCATTTCACGCAATTGTGGGTCGGCCTTGAGCTGTTCGAGCACCGCGAAACCATCGAGCTCCGGCATTTCGATGTCGAGCAACAGCAGGTCGAATGGCTCCGTTCGCAGCCTCTCTAGCGCGATGCGGCCGTTCTCGGCGAGCGAGACGCGGTGCCCCAGCAGTTCGACGCTGCGCGACAGCAGCAGGCGATTGACCTTGTTGTCGTCGGCAATCAGCACACGGGAACTATCTTCTGGCATCACGCAGCGCCTTCAATTCGGCAGCGGCACGGGCGTATTCCGCTTCCAGCGCCGCCAAGCCGGCCGCGTCGCGGGCTGGATCAGCATCAAGTCCTTTGAGCTCGAACTCGCGCGCCAGCGTCGTCAATTTCACTGCGCCGAAGGTTCTCCCGTTGGATTTGAGCGAGTGCGCTGCGCGCCGGAAGCGTTCGGCATTGCCCTCAGTGCGGGCAGCACGCAGCTCCGCAAGCATGCCAGGCCCCTCTTCGATGAACGTGTTAACAAGTTCGGCCATGAATTCAGCACCGGTTGTGTCCCGCAGCTCCGCGTAAACAGCCCGGTCAATGACTGATTCGTCCATATTCTCCTCACTCTGGACGTGCCAGCACGGACATCAAGGCCGCGACCAGCTCATCCACCCGGATCGGTTTGCTCACGTAATCGTCCATGCCCGCAGCCAGGCACAGTTCGCGGTCGCCCTGCATGGCGTTGGCGGTCATGGCTACGATGCGCGGCCGCTGGCCTCTTGGCCACCTCGCGGTGATCTGGCGCGACGCTTCAAAACCATCCATCTCCGGCATCTGCACGTCCATCAGAACCACATCATAGGTCTGGCGAGCGACGCACTCGATCGCCTCAAGTCCATTGCTGGCGAGGTCGGCGCGGTAGCCCATCTGTTGCAGCAGGCGAAGCGCGAGCTTTTGATTCACCACATTGTCCTCGGCCAGAAGGATGCGAAGCGCATGGCGGGAGGCCACTTGGGGATCGATGCGGGGCTGGGCCGGCGCGGCAGAGTGTCTGGGCGCGCCCTCGTGCGTCAGCAGCGTTACCAATGTGTCGAAGAGTTGGCTCTGCCGCAGCGGCTTTGCCAAGCTGGCTGCAAAAAGACCATCGCTGGCCTCCTTGCTGCTGCCGGCTGAGCTGAATAGCACGAGCGGTAGGCTCTGGCCGGCTTCACGAATGCGTGCAGCAAGCGTGGCGCCGTCCATACCGGGCATATGCATGTCGAGGATGGCCAGATCGAAGGAGTCGTGCATCAGAACTTCCAGCGCTTGCTCGGGCGCTTCGGTATCGTGCACCACCATTCCCCATTTGGCCGCCTGGAGTGCCAGAATCCTGCGGTTGGTGGCATTGTCATCAACCACCAGGATGCGCTTGCCCTGCAACGCCGGCTGAGCGCCGACGAAGTCGCGCCGCCTGCCTTTCGGCAGATCAGCCGGCTGGCAATGAATTGTGAAATGGAAGGTGCTCCCATGCCCCGGGCCAGCGCTTTCCACCCACATTGTGCCACCCATGAGTTCCGCGAGCTTCTTACTGATCGCCAACCCCAGCCCGGTGCCGCCGTATTTGCGTGTGGTGCTGGAATCGGCCTGGGAGAACGATTGAAAGAGGCGGGTCTTGGCCGTCTCGTCCAGCCCGATGCCGGTATCGCGCACGGCGAACTCCAGCTGCTCGCCCTTGGCTGTGAGGGTCAGCACCACTTCGCCCTGATCCGTGAACTTGACCGCGTTGCTGAATAGATTGAGGAGAATCTGGCGCAAGCGAGTGACATCGCCCTGGATAGCGGGCGGCACTTCACCCTCGAACAAATACGCGATGTCCAGGTGCTTCTCGGCAGCGCGGTTGCTGACGAGGTCCAGCGCCGATTCCACACAGTCGCGCAGATCGAAGGGTTGTGCCTCGATGTCCATGCGCCCGGCTTCGATTTTCGAAAAGTCAAGAATGTCATTGATGATCGTGAGCAGCGACTCGCTGGAATCGCGGATAGTGCTGGCATAGTCGTGCTGCTCCTCATTAAGCCTGGTGTCGAGCAAAAGGCCGCTCATACCGATAACAGCATTCATCGGCGTGCGGATTTCGTGGCTCATGGTCGCGAGAAAACTGGATTTGCTCCGGTTGGCTTCGTCCGCAACGTCACGCGCGGCGGCGAGCTCGGCTTCACGTTTCTTCGATTCGGTGATGTCAGCATAAATTGCCACGACACCGCCGTTCGCCGTTTTTCGCTCGCTGACCTGGATCCAGCGGCCATCGCTGCGGCGCTGGACGTGCGTGTGGCCACCCTCGCGATGTCGCGCGACTCTTTCTTTTATCCAGACGTCGCGGTTTCCTTCGGCATCTTTGATAAGCCCGCGCTCGGTCGCAGCCCGCAGAATTGACTCGAACGGTGTGCCGGGCACCATCACTTCAGAGTGGGAGGCAAAAAGTTCTCGATAACGGCTGTTGCATACAACCAGCCTGTCCTCGGCATCGTAAAGGGAAAATCCCTCCGAGATCGTTTCGATCGCGTCGGTGAGGCGGGCACGTGCTTCGCGGATCTCCCTTACGTTCGCTTCCTCCATTTCAATGGCCGTTGCGCGAAATACGCCCAACGCCTCGGCCATGCGGCCGATCTCGTCTGTTCCGCCTTTCGGAAGCGGGGATTTCAGGTCACCTCGCGCCAGAGTTAGCATTCGATCGCTCAGCGAGGTGATGCGTGCGACAATGTTTCGTCCGACATAAAGCCATCCGATCAGCGCTGAACTGATCAGGCTGAGCGCGACAACGGCAAGCAGTCCCATACGACCGAGCCTCTGGACGGACTGGGTTTGCTCGGTTGCCGTCGCAATGCCCCGCTTCGATGCGGCGACAAGGGCCGCGACAGCGCCGCTCAATTGATTGGATATGACGGTATTCAGCGCCGTGCGTCTGCGACCTTCCTCTGCGGCTTCCAGCTCGACGTCTCGCGCGGCGATGATGCTCGAATTGCCGATCGCGCTGGTCCGCAGTCGGCTGAGAGGGACGATCAGTGCGAGCGAGACGTCCGGATCGAGGCCGGACACAAGACCGTCAATGCGCCTTACTGACCCTTCGGCTTGAACGCGAATGACTTCGAGTTCGAGCGGCGTGGCGGCGCCAGCGGCGCGTACCAGCGCCTCGAACGCGT
>JBEVJT010000259.1:0-15486 GCA_040510075.1 Xanthobacteraceae bacterium
ACCTCTTCCTGATAGCCGACCATGTCGCGGAACAGTGCCATCTGCTCGACTTCCTGAAAACCGCCCTGGCCGATGGTGCGGTTCGCCGCCTGCGGGGTCACCAGGAGCATCGGCGTATGATTCCAGTACGCCGTCTTTATCGCGGTGACGAAATTGGTGATGCCAGGCCCGTTTTGCGCAATGACCATCGCCATCTTGCCTGTCGAGCGGGTGAAGCCATCGCAGATCAGCGCGCCGTTGGCCTCGTGCGCAACGTCCCAGAAAGTAAGTCCAGCCGCCGGGAAAAGATCGGAGATCGGCATGAAGGCCGAGCCGATGATCCCGAACACATGCTCGATCCCGTGCATCTGCAGTACTTTTACGAAAGCCTCTTCCGTGGTCATTTTCATGGGCGGATTCCTTGCTGGATCATGCAGGTGGCGCAGAGGACGCAGCCGAACGCACACAAACCCGCGAGCATCACGTTCTGCGTTGATGTCAATCGCGAGTTGCCGGAAAGTACGACGGTTTTAGTCATTGTTTTTTCACGCAACCCTGAAGCTCAAATTATAATGCTTGTGCGGCGAATCCAGTAGGCGCAGGACCGCATTTATAGTCGCCGCTCGAGGGGGATGTAGGCACGCGGCGCAGGCCCGGAATAGAGCGTCAACGGGCGAATAAGGATGTTGTTTTCGAGCTGCTCGAGCACCTGCACGACCCAGCCCGGGACCCGGCCAATCGCGAAGACTGGGACGAACAGGTCCCGCGGGATGCCGAGGAGGTGATAGACGACGCCGGAATAGAAATCGACGTTCACGTTCACGCCGTGGCGCGCATAGGGCGCCATCGCCTGCACCACTGCCTGCAGGATTTCGTACCAGCGCGGCTCGCCCATTTCCTGCGACAGCTTCTGCACGCCCGCGCGCATATGCCGCGCGCGCGGGTCTTCGGCGCGATAGACGCGATGGCCAAAGCCGGTGACCGCCTCACCAGCCTTGCGTTTCGTGCGCACGTATTCGGCGGCGCGCGCCGGGTCGCCGATTTCCTCCGCCATCTTCATCACGTCCTCCGCCGCTCCCCCATGGGCGGGACCGGACAGCGCGGCGATCGCCGCCGTAATGGCCGCGTGCAAATTGGCCTCGGTGCCCACCACCACGCGTGCAGCGAACGAGGACGCATTCGATCCGTGCTCCGCATGCAGAACGAGGTCGCGATCAATGAGCTGCGCGGCATCCTCGCTGGGCTTTTTTCCTTTCAACATCCACAAGAGGTTGGCTGCGTGGCTCAGGCTCCGATCGGGTGATACCGGATCGAGACCTTCGCGGATGCGCGAATGCGCGGCAACGATGATCGCAACCTGCGAGGTGAGGCGAATAGCCTTGCGCAGGATCGCTTCCCGTGACTTGTCCGCGACATCCGGATCGAACGCCGAGAGCGCGGAGACTGCCGTGCGCAAGGTGTCCATGGGATGGGCCGATTTCATCACCCCGATGATGTCGTAGATCGGTTCAGCGAGCTTGCGGGCCGTTTTCAGATCGGCATCGAAGCCCGCGAGCTGCTGCGCGTTCGGCAGCTCGCCATTGAGCAGCAGCCACGCGGTTTCCTCGAAGCTCGAATGCTCGGCGAGATCGTGGATGGAATATCCGCGATAGCGCAGGTCTCCGGCCTTGCCGTCGATGAATGTGCAGGCCGATCGCTCGAAATAGACGCCCTTCAATCCGCGGTGAATCTTGATCGCCTCGGTCGTTTCCGTCATGGATGTCTCCCGGCGCGATTGTCTCTGATCACAAGCTGATGCGGATGGATTTGCTCGCTGAGCTTTTTAATCACGCACGGGCGGATTTGCGCAAGGTCGTGTTGCCGGAGGGCGAGGACGAACGCGTGCTCGCCGCCGCCTGCCGGTTGCGAGAAGAAAAAATCGCCATTCCTGTCGTCCTCGGCAGCGCTGAGGTGATCGCGGAATCCGCAGGCCGTGCCAAGCTCGATATCTCAGAGATCGAAACGATCGATCCGCGCAAAGACGCGCGGCTGGTCTCGTATGCGAACGCTTGCGTCGCCATCCGGCAATCAATGACGCCCGGCATGGCCAGCCGGCTCGTTGGCAAACCCCTCTATTTTGCAGGGATGATGGTGCATCAGGACGATGCTGCCGCCATGGTGGCAGGCGCGATGAATCCGACGCGGCGCGTGATCGAAGCGGGACTGATGACCATCGGCCTTGCCGCGGGAATTGCACTGCCGTCCAGCTACTTTCTCATGATTGTCCCGAATTTCCTCGGCGAGGGTGCAAGGGCATTCGTCTTTGCCGATTGCGCGGTCAATGCGGCGCCCACGGCGGAAGAGCTTGCCGATATTGCGATCGCATCGGCAGCGAGCGCGGAGAAGCTCCTGGGCGAGAATGCCCGCGCTGCCCTGCTGTCCTTCTCGACCCACGGAAGTGCGCAACACGAGAAAGTCGACAAGATCCGCCGCGCGGTCGCGCTCGTGCGCGAACGGGCGCCGCAGCTCGCGGTCGACGGCGAGTTGCAGGCGGATGCCGCACTCGTCCCCGCAGTCGCGCAGAAGAAGGTGAAAGCGCCGAGCGCGGTCGCAGGGCGTGCGAACGTCCTTGTTTTCCCCGACCTCGATGCGGCGAATATCGGCTACAAGCTCACCCAGTGGCTCGGCGGAGCAAAGGCCATCGGCCCATTCCTGCAGGGATTTGCCAAACCGATCAGCGATCTCTCGCGCGGGGCGAGCGTCGACGACATCGTCACCACCTGCGCCGTCGTGCTCGCGATGGCGTGAGGCATGTTCGTGTCCCGGGCGCGGCGCACGCAGTGGTGCGCCGCAGTCGCCGCACGCGTGTCCCGGATGCAGTGCAACGCGCCGGATCGGCTGGCTCGAAGTTTCCAAATGCACGGCGCGGTGCACTGCTAAGCCGGGACCGCTACAGACCGTAACGGTCCCGGGTCCGCAGCGCACCACTTCGCGCCGAAGAAGCGCTCCGTGCTGCGCTACGCCCGGGATACAGCGCGCTATTGCTGCGCCAGGATCATGTCGGAGGCCTTCTCGGCAATCATGACTGCCGGCGCATGGGTGTTTCCGGACACGAGCGTCGGCATGATCGAACAATCCACGACGCGAAGAGCTTCTATGCCATGCACGCGCAGGGATGCATCCGTTACCGCCATGGGATCGGATCCCATCTTGCAGGTTCCGGAGGGATGAAAAATCGTTGCTCCATTTTCGCGCGCGAAATCCAGAATCTCGTCGTCGGATTGCATCGAGGTGCCGGGCTTGTACTCACCGGCGATGTAAGGCCTTAGCGCATTGGTAGAAGCAAGCTTGCGCGCGTATTTGATCGCCTCGACCGCGCAGAAACGGTCGCTCTCGGCGGCCAGGTAGTTCGGCCGCATAGCCGGCGGACGCAACGGATCCGCCGATTCTATTTGCACGGTCCCGCGCGATTGCGGCCGCAACTGACATACCGAAAACGTGCAGCCGGACCACGCATGGGCTTTTCCCCCCGCTTGATCGGCGGTTAATGTGGAGAAGTGAAACTGGATGTCCGGAGTTTGCGACCCCGGCAGAATGCGGGTGAATAAGCCGCCCTGATTTATGCCGACAGCCAGCGGTCCCGTACCCTTGATCAGCCATTTCAGGCCAATGCGCGCCCTCCCCATGAGCGTACGCAGATCGTCATTGGTCGTGATGGGCTTTGCGACGCGATACATCAGGCGAAATTGCAGATGATCCTGGAGGTTTTCGCCGACCCCCGGCAGATCATGCACGACGCTGATGCCGTGACCTTGCAGCAGCTTCGCGGGACCAATCCCTGAGAGCTGCAGCAATTGCGGCGACTGCAATGCGCCGGCGGACAAGATTACCTGGCGGGCGGCGCGGGCTTCGTGCACGAGGTCATTTTGCAGATATTTCACGCCGACCGCGCGCCTGCCTTCGAGAATGAGCCCGGTCGCCTGCGCATTGGTCTCGATGCGCAGATTTGCACGACCTCTCGCCGGCTTGAGATACGCGTCAGCCGAGCTGACGCGCCATCCCTTGCGGGTGAAGAGCTGAAAATACCCGACGCCTTCCTGGTTGCCGCCGTTGAAGTCGTCGGTACACGGCACCCCGAGCTCCTGCGCAGCGCGAATGATGGCTTCCATCAGCTCGCTCTTCTCGGTGATATCGGAGCACCAGACCGGGCCGTTGCCGCCGTGTGTTCTGCTTCCACCCCGGCTGTTGCGCTCCGATCTGATGAAATAGGGAAGAACGCTGTTCCAATCCCAACCCGCATTTCCGAATTGAGCCCAGCGATCGTAATCCTCGGGCTGCCCGCGAATAAAAATCAATCCATTGATCGAACTCGAGCCGCCAAGCCCGCGCCCGCGCGGCCAATAGATGCGACGGCCGTGCATGTTGGGCTCGGGCGCCGTGTAGAACCTCCAGTTATAGACCTCGTGGAACATCGTCTTCCCATAGCCGATGGGAATGTGAATCCAGAGGTAGCTGTCGCTCGGGCCAGCCTCGAGCAGCAACACCTTGTAGCGGCCGTTTGCGCTCAGGCGGTTGGCCAGGACGCAGCCGGACGAGCCCGCCCCGACGATGATGTAGTCGAATTGCACAGTCACTGAGTGCGTTCGAACGTGAATTGGCGTGGTTTCAAACTCTCGCTGGCGTTACGTGCATCGCGCACGCGCCTATGCTAACTCCGGCGGGGCATTCCCATTTCAGCGAACATAAGATCGCGAGGCGCTCATGTATACGGAACTCGGGCTTTACATCGACGGCAAGTGGATCAATGGCGGCAATCGCAAGGGCGAGGACGTGCTCAATCCGGCGACCGGCAAGCCGCTGGCCCAGCTTCCGCATGCGAGCAAGGCGGAGCTCGACGAGGCCCTTGCGGCCGCGAAGAAGGGCTTTGCCATCTGGCGGGCAACATCGGCATACGACCGCGCGAAGATCATGCACAAGGCGGCCGATCTCATTCGGGAACGCCAAGACGCCATTTCAAAGATTCTCGTACAGGAGCAGGGCAAGGTCTATCCGGAGGCACGCGCCGAAGTGATCACTTCGGCCGACATCATCGACTGGTATGCCGAGGAGGGGCGCCGGAGCTACGGCCGGATCGTGCCCGGGCGTGCGAAGGGTACGCGGCAGCTGGTAGTCACGGAGCCGGTCGGCATTGTCGCTGCATTCACGCCGTGGAATTTCCCCGTGCTCACCCCGGCGCGCAAGATCGGCGGCGCATTGGCGGCGGGCTGCGCGATCATTCTCAAGGCGTCCGAGGAGACGCCGGGCGCATGCATTGCGACGGTGCGCTGTTTTGCCGACGCGGGATTGCCTGCAGGCGTGCTGAACCTCGTCTTCGGCGTGCCGTCCGAAGTTTCCGAACATCTCCTGGCCAAGGACGAGGTGCGCAAGATTTCCTTCACCGGCTCGATCCCGGTGGGCAAGCATCTGGCGGCGCTCGCAGCGAAAGGCATGAAGCGGACCACGATGGAGCTGGGCGGCCATTCCCCCGTGATGGTGTTTGCCGATGCTGATCCTGAGAAGGCCGCCGACACGATTGCTGCTTTCAAGTACCGCAACGCCGGCCAGGTCTGCATCTCGCCGACGCGGTTCTATGTGCAGGAGTCCGTCTACAAAAAATTCCTCTCGCGCTTCACGGAATATGCCAAAGGCATCAAGCTTGGTGACGGCCTGGAGAAAGGCATCACCATGGGACCGATGGCCAATGCGCGACGCATCGACACCATGGAAAAGTTCGTCGCGGATGCGAAGAGCCGCGGCGGCAACGTGGTGACCGGCGGCAAGCGCCACGGCAACCAGGGCTACTTCTACGAGCCTACGGTAGTCACCGATGTGCCGGATGATTCCATGATCATGACCCAGGAGCCGTTTGGGCCTGTTGCGCCGATCGTGACGTTCAAGACGTTCGACGAGGTCGTGCAGCGTGCGAACTCGCTGCCCTACGGGCTTGCGGCTTATGCGTTCACCAGTTCGAATGCTACCGCGGCGGCTATTGGCGACGCGATCGAGTCGGGCATGGTCGGCGTCAATTCGGTTACCGTTTCGACACCCGAGACTCCGTTCGGCGGTGTCAAGGAGTCCGGCCACGGCAGTGAAGGCGGCATCGAGGGGCTCAGCGCCTACCTCAACACGAAATTCATCTCGCAGGGATAGCTTGCCACTGAGCCGTCATTTCGGCCGAGGGCACCAGGCCGAGAGCCGGAATCCATAACCACAGGCCTGTGGGTAGGGATTCCGGGCTCGCGCTTCGCGCGCCCCGGAATGACGGCCTATTCTACGCTGAAGCGGCGCGGCAGGCGCGCCAGATTTTCTCCGGCGTGGCCGGCATATCGAGATGCACGCCGGCACCGCCCGGAATGGCATCCGCGATCGCATTCATCACCGCCGCAATGGCAGCGGTGGTGCCCGCCTCGCCGGCGCCTTTTACGCCGAGCGGATTCGTCCGCGCCGGGACGAGATGCAGTGCTTCTTTTATGGAAGGCATATCGTCGGCGTGCGGGATGCCGTAATCCATGAACGAGCCGGTGACGAGCTGGCCGCTTTCGGTGTCGTAAATCACCTCTTCCAGAAGTGCCTGGCCGAGCCCTTGCGCCACCGATCCGTGCACCTGACCTTCGACGATCATCCGGTTGAGCGCATTGCCGCAGTCATCGACAGCGACGTAGTTGGCGAACTCGATGTCGCCCGTCGCCGGATCGATTTCCACCTCCGCGATGTGGCATCCGTTGGGGAAGGTCAACGGTGTCTCCGCATTGCCTTTGGTATCGAGGTCTTCGGGGATTTCGCCCCGCTGCTTCATCTCGCGCGCACGCGCAGCGAGTTCGAACAACGAAATGCTGCGGTCGGTGCCCACCACGTTGAAACGGCTGCCGCCGTACTCGATGTCGGCCTCGGCCGCTTCAAGCGCAGTGGCGGCAATCGCCTTGCCTTTGGCCAGCATGACGTCGGTCAGCTTAAGGGTCGTGTTGCTCACCACCATGGCGGCGCGGGAGCCGACGGAGGCGTATCCTGCAAGCTCCAGCGCCGAGTCGCCGTGGCGGTGCTGAATCTGCTGGGGAGAAATGCCGAGGCGTTGTGCCAGGAGCAGAGGGAATGTCGTTGCATGTCCCTGGCCGGTCGACTGTACGTTGAGACCGAGCAGAAGCTTTTCGCCCCCCGGAAAGCTCAGCGACGCGGCTTCGAGGGGAGACGCGCCCGAATGTTCGAGCATGCAGGAGATACCGAGCCCGCGAAATTTGCCGCGCTTGGCGGATGCGCGCCTGCGGGCTTTGAAATTATCGTAATCGGCAAGCGCCAGCGCCGCATCAAGCAGCGCATCGAATTCGCCGCTGTCGATCGTGGTGCCCACCGCGGTCTTGTAGGGCAGGGCGGCAGGCTTGATGAAGTTGCGCCGGCGCAGCTTCACCGCGTCGATGCCGCTCACGCGCGCTGCCTCCTCGACAACGCGCTCCATCAAATAGTTTGCCTCGGGCCGGCCCGCGCCGCGGTAGGGCGCCGTCGGCGTTGTATTGGTGAAGACACAGCGCACGCCGACATCGATGAGCGGGATATCGTACATGCAAGGCAGGCAGCGCGAAAAATTGAAGATCTGAATATGCGCGCCAACCGCTCCGATATAGGCGCCCATGTTTGCGTCATGCCAGATGCGCAGCGCCAAAAACCTGCCGCGCCCATCCAATGCGAGTTCGGCCTCGTCGTAGGTATCGCGAGCGTGGTTGTCGCTGAGAAATGCCTCGGCGCGGCTGGACATCCAGTGCACCGGGCGGCCTGTTTTCCTCGCGGCAACGAGCAGGGCGGCGTATTCGGGATAGGGGCCGGTCTTCAGCCCGAAGGCGCCGCCGACGTCCTCGGTGACGACATGCAGGCGGTCGTGCGGAATGCCCATGACTGCCGTCATGCCATCGCGCAGGACGCGCGCGCTTTGCGAGCAGCAGCGCAGGAAATAGCTGTCGTTTGACTTGTCGTAGCTCGCGGTGGCGCCGCGCGGCTCCATGGAGGCCACCATTATTCTTTGCTGCACGACGGACACACGCGCCACGTGGGCTGCCGATGCGAATGCGTGCTCCACCTCCCGCGCATTGGCGTCGGGATTAGTGGCCGGGCCGGGCCAGTCGACGGCGATGTTGCCGGGCGCCTCCGGCCATATCTGGGGCGCGTCCGCCCTCATTGCAGCGCGCAGGTCGATGACGGGAGTGCGCTCGGCGTAATCGACCGAAATCAGCTCAGCTGCGTCCTGGGCCGCCGCGAGCGTCTCGGCGACGATCAGTGCAACGGGCTCGCCCAGATGCCGCACGGTGGGACCGGCGAGTGCAGGACGGTGCGGCACAATGAGTTTACTGCCGCTGCGGCCGACGAGCGGCGGATGCTGCGACACGTTCCCCAGTCCCTCCATGTCGGCCGCCGTAAGCACGTCCACCACGCCGGGCACAGCGCGTGCAGCTTGCGTGTCGATGGACCGGATATCGGCAAACGCATGCGGCGAGCGCAGAAAGAAACCGATCGCCTGCCCGGACATGGGCGTGTCCGCCATGAAACGCCCGCGTCCGCGGACGAGGGGATCGTCTTCCAGCCGCGGTGTGGGGCGGCTTTCGAGAGTCGTCGTGTCCATTTCAGATTTCGGCGAAACCGCATGCTCATGCGGCGGCGCGTTCCTCGTCGGCTTCCAGGGGAAGTCTCACGGCTTCCTTGCGCCGGGCGGACAGATCGAGCGCCTTGGTCAGCATCAAGCGATTGTGTGCCTCGGCGGCAGTGGCTGCCTGCGTGGGAACGCCGAATGCATCGCGATTGAGCCAAGAGTCGGTTTCCTCCCGCAGGGGCCCGCGCAGTTCACCACGCGCCATGTCGCCGGGCGGATAGCTGCCCATGAAATCAACCAGCCGGCGCTGATCCGGCGCGTAGCCTTCGTTCTGAGGTGCGGAGACGGCAAGCACGATGTCACGGTGGGTATCATCGATCGTGAGCACGCCTTCGGTGCCGGTGATGCCGACTTCGAGGCTGTACACGGCGCCCGGCCAGGTGACCGGCAGCGCCCAGGAGATATTGAGGTGATAGATCGTGCCGTCGGAGAACATGATCATGCCGGCTGTGGCATCGATGCCCTGATAAGTCGGCCCCAGCACCTTGTCGATCGAGCGCGCGTAGCATTCCACCGGAGTCTTCGCTTCCAGATACCACATGACGATATCGAGCGCGTGCGTGCCCGAGATCACCATGGGTGAGATGCTCTTCGGATCGTCAGTGCGTTTGTAATTGTCGATGGCGACGAGTCTGTTCATGAAGACTCGCGAGGTCACCATGGTGACGTCGCCGAGCGCTCCCGTTCGCACCTTCTCCTTTGGCCCGAGCCACTTGCGGCGGAAGCGCTGGGTGTAGCCCACGACTGCGTCAAGCTTGGCATCCGTAATGGCCTTGAGTACGCGCGCCGATTCGGAAAGCTCGGTCGCGAGCGGCTTCTCGATCAGCATGGGAACGCCGCGCTCGACCGCGGACATTATCGGGTCGGCGTGAAGATGCTCGTCGGTTGCGATGATGGCGCACGTCACTTCGGGCCGCCGGAGCAGTTCGCGATGATCTTGCGTGACGAAATCCGCACCGATCTTTTCCGCAACGAAGGGCCCGCGGTTGTGATTCTTCTCCGCAATGCCGATCCACTGCACCGCCGGATGACGCGCGGCGACTTCGCCGCGGAACAGTCCGACGCGGCCGGCGCCGACGATCGCGAGCCCGATCGGCTTTGCCTGCTTTCTCATGCGTTGGCCTCGGCCATTTCGGCGACGGCCGAGAGCGATTCGTTGGAAAGCGGCAGATCGACCGGCTGGTTGCGTTCCGCAGAAAGGTCGGCGGCCGTGTAGGTTTCCATCACCATCCGCGCGCTCTCGGGCGTGACCATCACCGGCCGGTTGCGGATGCACGCCTCGAGGAAGTGAATCGTCTCCGGCCCCATTTGCCCGGCGAACACATGATCCACCTGCTCGCCCGGCATGGTCGACATGGGAAAGTGCGTGCCGTCCGCGACCGTATTCAGCCAGTTGTCGCGATGGGTGTCGTCGAGGATCAGTGCCCCTTCGGTGCCGGTAATCTCGACCCAGGTGGAGCAGTAATTCGGATAGCTCGGCGGCAGATTCCAACCGCCGCCAATGGTGACCACCATGCCATTGTCCATGGTTACGATGGACCACATGATATCGAACGAACCGTTGACCGCCTGCATATAGCCGTAGGCGCCCTGGCTATAGACGCGCACGGGCTTGGCGGGCTCAAGCAGCCAGAAAACAAAGTCGAGATCGTGCGTGGATTCCATGACGACCGGAGAGAGCCGCACCCGTTTTGCAATCTTTGCTCCGAGGCTGCGGCTCAAATGCCGGCTCACCATGACCGATACGACCTTGCCGAGCGTGCCGTCGCTGATCTTCTTTTTCGCGTAGGCAAATTTGGGATTGAACCTTTGCGAATAGCCGATCGTGAATTTCAGGCGGCCGCGTTTTGCGAGCGTGATCAGCTCGTCTGCTTCCCACAGCTGCATGGCGATGGGTTTTTCCAAAAGGACGTGCTTGCCTGCTTTGAGGCAATCGCGCGCGATCGGGTAGTGGTTCTGCTCGGGCGTAGTGCAGACATAGACAACTGAAATCGCCGGGTTGTTCAGAATATCGCGGTAATCGAGCGTGGCGGAGGCGGGCTTGGTGAGGGCCTTCATTTCGGCCAAGCGGTCGGGGCGGATCTCACAAATGTGGAGCCGATCGACGAGAGCCGAGCGCGAAAGCGTTTCGGCACGAATGCCGCCGCACCAGCCCGTGCCGATCACCGCCGCTTCGACTCTGTCCACGGATTTTCTCCCGCAATGAAACGCACGCAAAAGCGCCGCAGATTTATCGAAAGCGCCCGAGCGGCGCCACCCCGCTCACTCGTTCAGCTCGCCTGACGCACTCCGAACACTTCCTGCGCAAAACGCGGGTAGGTTTCCGCGAGCTCATGCGCGATTTGCGAACGTAAGAGGTGCAATGTCTCGGCAGAAGGAGCAGGCGTGAACGGCACCCGTTCTGCCTGATCGAATTCGAACCCGGTATGTTCCACGATCTCCGCCTGCGTGTGGCCGGGATTCACGCTCGCAAGCCGGAAGCGTGCCCGCTCTCGGTCAAAGCTGAATACACAGCGATTGGTGACGAGCGCACAGGGCCCGCCCGGTCGATAAAGATTAGGCGGGCTTGTCCCGGGCGCGCTCACGAAATCCACTTTTTGAACCAGCGTCCGTCGCGTGTGATCGAGCCGGAACAGAATGACCTTCGGCACTACGTAATAGAGATAAGCGGAGCCGAACGAGCCGGGAAAGCGTACCTTCGGATGCTCGTAGCTGCCTATGCTCACCAGGTTGATGTTGCCGTGTCCGTCGATCTGTGCGCCGGAGAGAAAGAAGACATCTATGCGGCCCTGTCCCGCGCAATCGAACAGCTCGCGGCCGCCGTCGGTGAAGAAAGTGTTCCGGCGGCTGCCGAGGAGGGAGACATAGGGCCTGCCGTTTCCGCGCGCGCGGGCGAGCATGGCCGCCGCAGCGGGAATTGGCGAGGCATTGCCGATCGCGACGTGACGCACCCGGCCGATCAGGCCCGCGATGACATCAGCGAGCAGTTCCTCGTCGCGGTATTGTCGCTTAGTTTGAACATTCGTCATTGCCGGGCTTGACCCGGCAATCCATCTTCTTGCGAAGAGAGATGGACCCGCGAGTCAAGCCCGCGGGTGACGAGTGGGGGGTCGGCCCGCTGGGCAAGAACGTAGCGATCGAGATAGCGGGCAAAGCCTTCGCTGCTTGCGGCGAGCCGAACATATTCTTCGAGGTGGACGCGGTCGGCAGCGTAGTGGTCGGCGAGCCCCAGCGGCCAGGCGCCTTGCGGCGCAACCGCAACGCTCTGCACATAAAACCCGCCAAGGGTTCCTGCGGCCAAATGCGGGTCGTTGAGCAGATTGCCCTCATGTAGCCGCTCGACCGTCACGATGGTCTTTTCTGCCGCGTGCGCCAGCACCGCCAGTTCGCGATCGCGACCGATCCACACATTGCCGTCGCGATCTGCCATGGCTGCGTGGAAGAGCGCCACATCGGGCTTGATGGCGGGCAGCAGCACGATTGGATCATTCTCGCCGAACGGGTTTTCGATCAGCTTCCAGTCCGCTCGGTGCGCGAGCACGTCCGAGCCAACGAGCCCGCGCAAGGGCATGAAGGGCACGCCCTTTTCGGCGGCCTGGAACGCCGAATGGAGCGCCGGGCAGGTGGTGTCCTTCACGCTGATGCTGCCTGCGATAACTGCGGCCGTGAAGCGCGGCGCCGGTCCCAACTCGCCCATGCTCACGGCAGATGTCTCGAGGCTTGCGACTGAACCTGCTCCAATGAGCAGGTCCGCCTGCAGGCTCGACGTGGGCAGCGTGATGAGATGCAGGTCCCTGACGCCGCGCCGGATAAGCGCGCGCGTCGCTTCCATGGCCACGCCTGACTGCTCGCGCGCCACCGCAAGCACGCAGCCATCCGTTATGGGCGCGAGCGCTTCCTCGATGGTGCGGGCCAGCATCGCAGCAGTATAGCGCAGAATTCGCAGACAACGACCGTCGTCCTGAGGCGTGAGCGAGCGGAGCGAGCAAGCCTCGAAGGACGCACGGCCCGGATCGCCCAGATGCTTCGAGGCTCGGCGCTTTGCGCCGAGCACCTCAGCATGACGGAGTCAGAAATTCATTTCGAGGATGTACAAGCCGCCTGCGTGGCGATCGACCGTATAGACGATCCTGCGTTCGTCCACGAATACGTCGTTGAGCTGGATCGTGCCGGTCGGGGCGCGTGTGGGCGCGGGCGGAATGAACACGCCCGCTTCCTTCGGCTGGTACGAATTGGAGATGTCGTAGGCGCGCAGGCCGCCATTGAAGAACGTGCCGAGCACGATGTTTTCCGACTGCCAGGCCGTGGGCAGAGGCACGTTCTCATGAATGTTGTGCGCGCCGAAGCGGCCCGCATGCGCAAAGTCTTTTGCATCGGGCATCGGGCAGGTCGCAATGGGGACGAGGTTTTCTTCCGCGCGCGCATCGAGGATCCAGATGAGCTTGGGCCAGTCGATGGCGTTGTCCTCGGTCGATTCGTCCGTGACCACCATCAAGCCGCGGCCAAACAGCGGCATCGCGGTGTGCATGAAGCCGGAATAGGGCGGTGAATTGGTCCAGTGCGACACTACCTTGGGCCGCGACTTGTCGCTGATATCGAGGATGAACATGCCGCCGTCGATATAGGCGAGATAGCAGCGATCCGGCTTTTGCGGATAGACATTGGTGTTGTGCGCGCGGTAGCCCTTGTCCAGTGCATGGCGCGCTGGCGGCGCGACGCTGTCTCCAGCGCGCGTGCCGGGCATCCACCAGCGGCCGATCTCGACTGGCTTGCTCGGATTGCGCACATCGAAACAGCGATAGAACTGGTCGTCCAATGGATGCGTAGGCGTAAAGTCGGGCGCTCCGGAAGCCGCATGCACATATTCGCCGTCGCAAAACCAGAGCTGATGCACGCCGCGCGAGGTCGTGCCGGAGCAATCGAAAAAAGAGATCGAGCGCGGGCGCTCGGGCTGGGAGATATCGAATAGCTCGAAGCCGGCGGGCTGCTGCCCCGCCTTCTGCGTCTGGTAGGCCACGGCCATCACGTTGCCGCAGGTCTCCAGCGAGTTCGAACGCATCTGCGCATGCGGTAGCTCGGTTTGCACGACGATCGTGGGTTTGCGCGGATTGGAGACATCGAGCGCGGTAAAGTTCTTTGGCGCGCTTTCATGCGCGAGCCAAAGGATGCGCCGGCCGTCCGGCGCAATCTGAATCGACATGCCTTCGCCCATGGCGCCATGGCCATCGAGTTCGTGCTGCGCGAGCAGATTGAAGTTCCAGGTCACCGGGCCGCCAACGGATAGTCCCAGTGGCCTTCCTTCCGCGACGAACATGAGTCGATCCTTCTGCTGCGGTATTCAGACGAGATGCCTGTCGGGATGCGTCAGCAGGAGCTGCGCTCAGGAACTTGCCCGTGCCCACAGGTCGGGCCGCAAGGCTTTGCCCCAATTTGGAATGGCGGAAATCTTCTTCTCGCGCAGGAGCACCTCCGCGTCCTTCTTTAAAGCCTGCGTCAGGTCGACGGGAAAATCGGGGCTCACCTCGACCCGGCCCAGCGCCTTCGCCAGCGTATCGCGCGACATCGTATAGCCTTTCGACGTGTAGAACGAATGGATGACATCGGCGACCTTGTCCGGGCTGTCCTTGAAGTCGCGCGCCAGCTCCTGCCACGCCTTCAGATACGAAATTGCAGTGTCGGCGTTCTTCTCGAGAAAATCGGGCGTGGCCGCCATGAGCACCGGCATCTTGTCGACGCTGGAAAAGTCCATGAGCGAAGTGCCGATGCCTTCCGCGACCGCCATCTCGTTGTAGGGCTCAACATTGACCATGGCGTCAACGGTCTTCGCCGCCAGCGCCGCGACCATGTTGTTCACGTCCATGCGCACCTCCTGGAAATCGCCTTTCCTCAGGCCCGCGCGGGGCGCAATGATGTCCGTGAAGATGGCGGCAATGGACGAGCCGGTCTGATTGGCAATTTTGCGGCCCTTGAGCTCTTCGACCCTGCTGAGGTTCAGCTCTTTGCGCGCGATGATCTGCGCGGTTTTCCCGACAGTTTCGATCTGCACGAACGCAACGAGGCCGCCCTTATCATGGCCGAGGATGAAGGACTGGCCGGCAAAAGTCCCGAGATCCACTTGCCGCACCATCTGCTGCATGGTCAGGTTGCCGGAAGGCACCGCGAACTCCTCTACTCCGATGCCACGCTTCTCGAGCAAACCCGATCTGAGGAGATAATAGGTCGGCATGCCCCAGATGTTGGTCTGATAGCCTTGACGTATTGGTGCGGCAGCATGAGCGAGCGTTGTCGCGCCGCCGATCAGAAAAGCGCTGCCGACTGAAACGCATTGTCTCCGCGTCACGTTGTGCATAGCTCACCCTCGATCAGCTGCTTTGCTGCGCAAGCTGCTGCAGCAGTGCTTTCTGATGCTCCAGAAACTCGATGCTGAGCGGATCGCGCGGTCGGGCAAGATGGATCGGGACTTCCGCTTTCAGCATGCCGGGATGCGGCGTCATTACCACCACCCGATCCGCGAGGTATACCGCCTCGGCAACATTGTGGGTGACGTAGACCACGGTCTTGCGGGTATTTGCCCAGACATCGGCGAGCAGCCGCTGCATCTCATCGCGCGTGAGCGCATCGAGTGCCGCGAACGGCTCATCCATCAGCAGCACCGAGGGGTTGTAGGCAAGGGCGCGCGCGATGGCCACCCTCTGCTGCATGCCACCCGAAAGATGGTGCGGATAGGATCGCTCGAATTTTTCGAGCTTGACCAGGCTCAACTGCTCGCGGGCAATCTCCTCGCGTTGGGTCTTGGCAACCCCTTTCATTTCGAGTCCGAAACAGACGTTGCCCAGCGCAGTGCGCCAGGGAAAAAG
>JBEVJT010000260.1:0-17795 GCA_040510075.1 Xanthobacteraceae bacterium
TCCCGGAAACTCGGTCAGACCGTAATCATCATCAACAAGGGCGGGGCTGCCGGCACGATTGGCATGATCGAGCTCGCACGCGCTGCACCGGACGGTTACACCATCGCGCTTACGCCGAACAATCCGCTCACAGGCCAGCCCCATGTGCAAAAGCTCCCCTATGGCAGCGACAGCTTCCGCTACATTTGTCTCACCTATTACGCGCCCTACGTGCTGATCGCGGGTCCGCAGGCGCCGTTCAAGACGTTCGAAGAATTTGTCGGTTTCGCCAAGGCCAAACTCGAAAACCTCGTCTATGGGCATCCGGGGGTAGCGAGTCAGCCTCACCTGGGGATGCTCGCCGTGCTCAAGGCGATCGGAGCGGATGCCTTGGGCGTGCCATTCACGGGCGCCGGCCCAATGGCGCACGCGCTGCTCAGCGGCACCGTCATGGCAATCACCGAGACCCCAGCAGTCGCCGCGGCGAGCAATCTGGCCGTGCTGGCTGCGCTCTCCGAGGCGCGCATTCCCGCGTTGCCCGATGTGCGAACCATGAAGGAGCTCGGTTATCAAGCGACGGCTTTCACCGCCGGCGGCGTCATCGCACCGGCAAATGTCCCGCCCGCGGCGCTCGACATCCTGGAAACGGCATGCGCGGACGCAACGGCAAGCGCAGAGTACAAGGCGATCGCCGCGCGCCTGAACGTCGAAGCCCGGTATCTCTCTGGCGAGAATTTTCGCAAGTTATTTGAGACCGATTCCGCCGAAAATGCCGAGGCGATCAGGCGCTCGGGCCTGGCGGGAAGCAAATAGGGAGGCGGGCAGAACCGGGGATCGCGGGCCCGATCAGGGAGCCCGGGCATTTGTAGCAGGGCAACGGTCGTTGCCTCGAAGTTTCATGCCCATAGCCGCCGGCAAAACATCGCCCGATCGGCGTCGCTTTCAATGAACCTGCTGCGGCGCTCGCACAACTAAAGCAGTACCGGCCAACCAAGAACGCAAAAGCCGGTTGCGAACCATCCCGGAGCCACGGATCGGCGCAGCTTGCGTCAGTTTACCTCGCTCGCAGAGCGAGATGATCAACCATTTGGAGGGGGCGTTGCTCAGCTTTCCAGAAAACATGCCTAATGCGTCGGCACCTGGTCGGCGTAACATATCCGCGGTCCGCGCCATGCTCCTGTCGGGAGCCGCGCTTGCTATTCTCCTCGCCTGGGTCGCGCCTGCCGAGGCTTACAGGCCGAAGGCCGCAAGCACCGCCAAAAAACCGAATCCCGAGAAGGATGGGTTTGAATCGGCCAAGAACGGTGTGCTGCAGATCGTGGTATCGATCGGCAGCCAGCGGGTAACCCTGTTCAGCGATGGCGTGCCGGTGGCGCAGGGGACCGTCTCCACGGGGGTGCCCGGCCATTACACGCCGATGGGGGTGTTCAGCGTGATCCAGAAGGACCGCTATCACCACTCAAATCTCTACAACAATGCCCCGATGTATTACATGCAGCGCATCACCTGGTCGGGCGTGGCCATGCATCAGGGGGCCGTCACCGGCCGCCCCGCTTCCCACGGCTGCATCCGGCTCACCCATGGATTTGCTGCGGCGCTGTGGCCCACCACCAAGCTTGGCGTTCGGGTGATCGTCGCAAGAAACGACCTTAAGCCGGTCGACATCGCGCACCCGCTCCTGTTCACGCCTCGGCCGAAACCGGCTGATTCGACGATCGAGGTCGCGCAGGCGAAGCCGAGCGAGCGGGTCCAGGTGGCGGAACGCGTCGCAGAATCAACGGGCACATCCAAAGATGCGGGCGCATTAAATGTAAGCCAAGGCGCCGGAGATGCGGCAAAGCCGGCCGGAACCGTCGTCGATCCGCCAAAGCCCGCGGTCCCGAGCCCCAAGCTCGCGCCCTCAGTGTCCAAGAATAACGGGCAGGTGGCGGTGTTCGTGAGCCGGAAAGAGGGAAAGGTTTTCGTCCGCCAGGGCTTTGTGCCGCTTTTCGACATGCCGGTGCAAATCGATGAGCCGGAGCGCCCCTTGGGCACGCACGTGTTCACAGCCATGGGCGCCAAGCCTGACGGCAGTGGAATGCGGTGGAACGTGATCACCATTTCGACGCAGGCGAATGCTCCCGTTGAGAAGCGGCGCGCCCGCAGCAACTCGAAGCAGCAGATCCAGCCAGCTGTTGTCGACGTGACACCACCGGCGACGGCCGGGCAGGTGCTCGATCGCATCCACCTGCCGCCCGAGGCCGTGGAGCGCATTGCCGAACTCCTGATCCCCGGCTCCTCACTCCTCGTCTCCGACCAGGCGGCGAGCGGCGAGACCGGCCGCGGAACAGAATTCATCGTGCTCACGCGCTGAGGCGCGCGACCCTCTCGCTGCGAACGGGCGGTCGTTCGGGGTTCTGCGCGTGCACGCCCATTGGGCGCCATGACCTTGGTACGACCGTTTTTGTCCGAGGTCTGGTGCGAATTGCACGGCGACCCCGATGCGGAATCGCTGGTTTCGTTCACCGATTCGGGAAGATTTGGCGCGGTGTTTCCGGTCACTGATCTCGCGTCCGCTTCGATCGCGGCCGCGGGACTGGCCGTTTCCGATTTCATCGGCCTCAACGGCCCGGCCCCGGCGGTCCACGCCGACAGCCGCTTATGTTCGCTTTGGTTTGAAAGAGCCTGCATCCTGTCGGATGGGAAGTCCCGCCTCTGTGGGACCCCATTGCCGATGATTATGAAGCCGCCGACGGTTGGATCAGACTACATACCAATGCGCCGCATCATCGCGCTGCCGCGTTGCGCGTTCTCGGCGTGCATGCGGACAAAACAACCGTTACGGCGGCTGTGCGCAAATGGCCGGCAGAACGCCTGGAAACGGAAGTCGTTGAGGCCGGAGGCTGCGCGGCCGCGATGCGGACGCGCAAAGCTTGGCAAACTCATGCGCAAGGGCAAGCTGTCAATGCCGAGCCTCTCATCCATTGTCGCCACATAAAGGCCGGCCTGCCCCAGCCTTGCGAGAATTCACCGATACGTCCCCTGCAGGGCATCCGCGTCCTGGATCTCACACGCGTGTTGGCGGGCCCTGTTGCCACCCGCTTTCTTGCCGGTCTGGGAGCAGACGTGTTGCGGCTTGATCCTCCAGACTGGAACGAAGACGCAATCGTTCCCGAAATGACGCTCGGCAAGCGTTGTGCTCGCCTGGATATCAGAACGCCCGATGGGAAAGAATTATTCTCTCAGCTTCTTGCCGGCGCGAACATCCTGGTTCACGGCTACCGTTCCGGGGCACTCGAGCGGCTGGGGTTTTCAGCGCGAGAGCGACAGGCGATCAGGCCCGGGCTGGTCGATGTCAGTCTGGATGCATATGGCTGGACTGGTCCGTGGAAAGTGCGCCGCGGCTTCGACAGCCTCGTGCAGATGAGCAGCGGTATCGCGGCGGCGGGTATGAAGCTCCTTCGGCGAGCCCGGCCTGCTCCGCTGCCCGTTCAGGCTCTCGATCATGCCACCGGCTACCTGATGGCAGCAGCCGCGTTACGCGGACTGCGGGAGCAGGCGGAAAGCGGACGCGGAAGCGAGTGGCAACTCTCGCTGGCGCGAACGGCAGCCCTGCTGACGAGTCGCGGCGCTCGGGAAACAACACAAGCGCTGGCGAACCCGGGGCCGGACGATATGTCGGCCGAAGTTGAGAACACGAGCTGGGGGCCAGCACGCCGGCTGAGGCCACCGCTCACGATCTCGGGAACACCCCTGAAATGGGACCAGCCAGCCGGCGCACTTGGTCAGGCAGCGCCAGCTTGGGGCTCTAGAGCGGGATGACTTTAGGTCGATCCGCTCGTCCCGGTTAAAGAGCCTGTGAAAAAATGTTCGTCATTCCGGCCGAGGCCAAAGGCCGAGAGCCGGAATCCATAGTCCCCAGGCCTGGGTTATGGATTCCGGGTTCACCGCTTCGCGGCGCCCCGGAATGACGGCGGTTTTCTTCACAGCCTCTTGTGCGGGAATGAGCGGAGGAGATGTCATCCCGGTCTAAAAGATCAGACTTTCGCGCGCGCGCGGGCGGCGGCCCAAATATGCCTGGCGCAGGTTATCGTCATTGCGCAGAGCGGCGCACGATCCGCTCGCGACGATCGAGCCGGTCTGCAGCAGATAACCGCGGCTCGCGGTCTCAAGCGCATAACGGGCATTCTGCTCGACGAGCAGAACGCTCGTTCCCGTCGCATTGATTTTCGAAATCGTGCGGAAGATGTCCTGAACCACGCGCGGTGCGAGCCCCAGTGACGGTTCATCGAGGCAAATAAGTTGCGGCTCGGACATGAGCGCGCGTCCGAGCGCCAGCATCTGCTGCTCGCCGCCCGAGAGTGTCCCGGCGTTCTGGCTTTTTCTTTCGGCGAGTCGCGGGAACATCCCATAGATCTTGTGCAGCAGCGTGCGCACCTTGGCGCTTTGCTTGCGGTATTTGAAAGCGCCGAGCTCGAGGTTCTCGCGCACAGTCAGGAAAGGAAAGACGCGCCGCCCCTCGGGAACGAGCGAGATGCCGAGCGCCGACCGCTCGTGGGACGGCAGGCCCGTGATGTCCATGCCTTGAAAACGAATGCGGCCTGCGCGCGGCAAGAGCGCGCCCGCGACCGCCCGGAGCGTGGTCGATTTGCCGGCGCCGTTCGCACCCAGGAGCGCGACAATCTCACCGTCCCCGACGGTAAAGCTGATATTTCGGCAGGCGGCCACTTCCCCATATGCGAGCTCCAGTCGTTCCGCCTCTAGCAGCACGTCACGCTCCCAGATAGGCCGCGATCACGGCCGGGTTCGCCTGCACTTCGGCGGGAGACCCTTCGAACAGATGCTGCCCATAATCCATCACGAGGACGCGGTCGGCGATCTGCATGACGAGGTCCATATTGTGCTCGACCACGATGACCGTGAGCCCGCGTTCGCGCAGATTGGCGATGCGGTCGACGAGCCGCTCGACCTCAGCGGCATTGAGCCCCGCCGCAGGCTCGTCGACCATCAGGAGGCGTGGCGCGGTCGCGAGAGCGCGCGCAAGCTCGAGCATGCGTTGCTCGCCGTAGGCCAGTGAGGACGCAAGCGCCTCGGCGCGCGACTCCAGCCCGACAAACCCAAGCAGCTGCAGCGCCTGCTCGCGCGCACGCGCATGGTCGCGCGCGAAAGGGCGGCCGTGGATTACGTATTGCCAGAACGGAATGGCGTGGTGGATATGCGAGGCGGCAATGACATTGCCGAGCACGGTCAGGTTCCTGAACAGGCGGATCTTCTGAAACGTCCGCGCCAAACCAAGGCGCGCGCGCTTGTACGCCGGCAGGCCTACCAGATCGGCACCATCGAACGTCATGTGACCGGCATCGGGCTGATGGAGGCCGCTGAGCAAGTTCAAGAGCGTCGATTTGCCGGCACCGTTCGGTCCGATGATCGCAAATACGGCTCCCGCAGGCACGACAAGCGAGATGTCGCGCACCGCATGCACGCCGCCGAACCGTTTGTGCAGCCCTTGCGCATGCAGGAGGGTTCCAGCGGGCGTCCGCGCGGAAGTGGAAGCGATCATCATGATCGCGCCTGGCTCGCGGGAACGGCGCGCCGGAAAGGCAAACGCGCGTGCAACAGCTTCACCCCTTCGAAGATGCCTCCGGGCACGAACATCACCACGAGCGTGAGCGCCGCGCCATAGAGCACGAGGCGAAGGTCCCCAACTCCGCGCAACAGCTCCGGCAGCACCGTCAGCAGGATCGCTCCCCAGACCGGGCCGATCAGCGTGCCCATTCCGCCGACGATAACCATCGCCAGCATGGTGAATGACTCGGTGATGTTGAAGGCGTCGGGCACCAGGGTCCCGACGAAACTTGCATAAAAGGCGCCGGCCGCTCCCGCTATGGTCGAGCCGATCCCGAACGCGAATACCTTCCAGGCCGTGCAATTGATGCCGAACGATGCAGCCGAGACTTCATCCTCGCGAATGGCTGCGAGCGTCTCCCCGACGGGAGAGCGCACGAGTTGGTGTAGCACGAGGTAAAACATCAGGGCGAAGCCTGCGACGAGATAGAACATGTTCGCGGTGTCGGAGAAGGAGAGAACGCCGATACCCGGCAAGCTGATATCCGGCGGCGGCTTGATCCCGTAGATACCGAGCGGGCCCTGCGTGAGGCTGATCCAGTTAAGGAGAACCTGATGCACGATCACCGCAAAGCCGAGTGAGGCTATCGCGAGGTAGTGGCCGCGCAGCCGGACGGCAAAGATCGAAAGTGCCACCCCGGCCGTCCCGGCAAGCAGCATGGCGGACACGAATGCGACCCAGAAGGGAACCCCCATCTTGATGATCAGCAGCGTCGAAGCGTAGGCGCCGATGCCGAAGAAAGCCGAATGGCCAAGGTTGAGCTGTCCGGCATAGCCGACAATGAAATCGAGCCCGATGGCGAGCATCACGTTCAGCGCACAGACGATGAGATTGGTGCGCCAGTATGAGTCCTGGAACAGCGCCGGCAGAGCGGCGATCAAACCAAGCACGATCAGCAGCCAAAAGCCGAGATGGCGCGCGAGTCGGCTCATATCAACGGAGAATGCACGGAATGCATTGCAGCGGCATTCCTACACATTCTCGTCGCGCCTTTCGGCGATCAGCCCGGTGGGACGCAATGCAAGCATCAGCAGGAGGAGGCTGAATACGACGATATCGATAAGCCCTGGATTCACGAATTGGGTGGTGAAGCTTTCAATCAAGCCCACCAGCAGCCCGGCGATGATCGTGCCTTCGACATTGCCGAAGCCGCCGATGATGACGATGGCGAAGGCCTTGACGATAACGCTGGTGCCGGCAAAGGGCGTGAGCACGAGGATGGGGCCCAGCATGGCGCCTGCCATGCCGGCAAGCGCCGAGGCGATGACGAAGGTGAGCATGATGAGTTGATTGGGATTGATTCCCATCAGCCCCGCGGTCTCGCGATCCTGCGCCACGGCTCGCAAGGCCTTGCCCAAAAACGTGAACTTCATGAATGCGTACAGGAGCGCGATGACCAGCGTCGAGACGACGACGATGATCAAATTCTGCACGGTGAGGAAGGTACCGCTGCCGAGCCGGATCACCTCGTTGCTGTATGGGCTGTCGAAGGCATACGGGATCGGCCCGAACAACAGCAGCATTGCATTCTGCAGCAGGACGGATACGCCGATGGTCGCGATCAGCGGCAACAGCTCGCTGCCGCGCTCGCGCAACGGCGCAAAGATCGCGGCATTGATCAGAAAGCCGAGCGCCGCCCCGATCGCCAGCGCCACCATGATGCTGAGGAGGTAATCGCCGCCGACAGCGAAGGTGAAGAAATAGGCGGCGAAAGCGCCAATAGTGACGATGTCGGCGTGCGCGAAATTGATCTGCACGAGGACGCCGTAGATAAGCGTGAGCCCCAATGCCACGAGGACATAGAGGCTCCCGAACACGACTCCATTGATGCTCTGCTGGAGCGCGACGCTGAGCATGCGGCGCCTAGTTCCAGCGCAGGGCCTTCCATGACAGGTCGGGCAATGTCTCCATGTAATGGATCGTGTCCATTTTTACGTTCTGATTGTGCTGATCGAATTCGACGCTCCCGGTCACGCCGGAGAAGTTCTTGGTTTGCGCCAGCACATCGCGGATGGATTGCGCATCCTTGCCCCCGCGCTTGACCACATCCGCGAGCAGCAGGATCTGATCATAGGCGTGCGCGTTGAGATGTGTTGGCTCGGAATTGTACTTGGATTTGAACGAGCCGATGAACTGGTGCACGACCTCTCGGTCGTCTGTGGGGTCGAACTGAACGATGCGGATATAGCCGGTCGCGGCCTTGCCGGCCTTTTGCTCGAATCCAAATGGCAGCCAGATGGTGCCGAGCTGAATGGCCTTGCCTCCCCCTCCTTTGCTGACCCCGGCTTGGGACAGCGCCTGGGTGATGCGCAGCCCCTGGCCTTCCAGAGTGTAGGTCGGGATCACGTCTACCTGACCGACCCCGGAGATGCGCGTGGCGATAGCGGTGAAATCATTCACATCGCGGGTGAAGCCGATATCCGCAAGGATGTTGCCGCCCAGCTTCTGAAAAGTATCGCTGAACACTTTCGCATTGCCGATGCCGGCATTCGTGTTCTCATAGAGCAAAACCGCGTTGCGTGCATTCAGGCGCTTATACGCATTTGTCGCAATATCCACTCCTTGCATGACTTCGTTCGGCATGATCCGGAAAGTCCACGGATTGCCCGGGTCGGTGACCTTGATGGAGGAGGAGCCCGCATTCAGGAATGGCACCTTTGCCTGCTCCATGAGCGGCATCGCGGCAAGCGTCGCGTCGGAGCATTCCTCGCCCAACACGATGTGCGGCTTGTACTGATCGAGCAGCCGCTTGGCGGCCTGCGTCGCCGGCAGCGGGCTGCAGGCCGAATCCTCGTACTGGATCTGAAAACGGTATCCGTTGACCCCGTCCTTGTTCAGCTGTTCGAGCGCAAGTTCGATCCCCTGCTTGTCCTGCACGCCGAAATAGGATCCAGGGCCGGACATCGGGAACAGGCCGCCAATCTTGATCACCTTCTCCTGCGACTGTGCGTTCGTCACGGGCGCTAACAGAGCAAAGCTCGCGGCGATGATGACAAGGCGCAGAATATAGCTTCCCATGACGCTTTCCCTCTCTCCCGTAAGGCTGACCGCCGAACCTTAAGCCTGAAGGCGAAGACTGCCAATGTCCGCAGCGACGCGCCACCCCGTATGTAACCGAAGCGCGCAAACCCGAGATGGCCGGCGCACCCGTTCTCGATGAGGGCTTAAATCAGGCAGCGACTTGCTGCAGGAAGCCTTCGACTTCCCTGCGCAGATTTCCCGCCGCATCCTCCACAGCCTCAGAAGCGGCGAGCACTCTCTCGGCGGAGCCGCGCGTCTCCACTGCAGCATTCGCCACTTAGCTGAGCGCGTTGACGATGTGCTTCGTACCCACCGCCGCACTGGTGACGTTATCCGTGATCTCACCCGTGGCGGCGTTCGCTCCTGGACAGACGAGGAAACCGCAGCGGTGTGCTGATTGATTTCCTGCATGCGCTCGACAATACGGCGGATGGCATCTACCGCCGAAGAAGTTGATGTTTGCACGGCGGCAATCTGCGCGGCGATCTCCTCCGTTGCTTTGCCGGTTTGCACCGCGAGCGATTTCACTTCCGATGCCACGACGGCAAAGCCCCGTCCTGCTTCACCGGCGCGCGCCGCTTCGATGGTGGCATTGAGCGCCAACAAATTTATCTGACCGGTCACATCCTGAATGAGCTTGATCACGTCGCCGATCTTCTGTGCGGCACGCGCAAGCGAGCCGATCTGTGCGTTGCTTGCACCCGCCTCTCCGGTAGCAACCTCGACCAGCTTGCTACTCTGCCCGAGTTGCCGGCTGATCTCGTCGATCGAGGAGGAGAGCTCGTTTGCGGCCGATGCCGCGCTCTCGACATTGACGGAGAGGCTTCGTTCGACATGTGCACTGCGCCTTCCGCGCGCTGCGAAGCGCGATCGGAGCAAGCGAGCAGAGCCGAGGCGGTCACGGTATTCAGCATATCCTCCATGCGCGAGCGAAACGCCTCGATGGCTGCTTCGATCAGTTTCCTGCGTTGTTCATGGGCCAGCAGCCGGTCGCGGTGCTGATCCTCCCGGCGGCGCTCGGTGATATCCTGGTGGGTGGCGACCCAGCCGCCCCTCTGCATGGGGCGGCTCGATATGGCATAAAGCGGCCGCCGGGTATCTCCCGCACGTCCTGAAGCGTCTCGCCGCCTGCCATGCGCGCGCGCGTCGGCAATATACGCATCGGCATCGCCTTCGAACGTGTTCGCCCGGCGGCGGTGTTCCAGCAGGTCGCGAAGCGAGCAGCCTGGGCGCGCGATTTCCGGGCTTAGTCCGTACATCTCGATGCGCGCTCGTTGAACAAAATGAGTCGTGCTGAGGCGTCGAACATGCACAACCCTTCCGACATGTTGTTCAATGCCGACATGAGCCTCGCGTTTTCTCTGCGCGAGCGGCAATACCAGAAGATTGCGAGGGCACCGGCAACGAGCGAGCCAATCGCCAGCGAGATGAAGTACCAGCCGTGCTGAGCAATCAATTCCATCGTCGTGCCGAGGGTGTTCGAGCCCGTGCGATGTATGTAGGAAGGGCGTTGTTTTGACGTTAACCGGTGGTTAAGGAAGCCTTAACGTAGGCGACGGACTACAGATGCCAGGCGGCAGCCAAAAGCCCACAGCGCGGCGACCAGACCAGGATGGCTTTTCTTCAAATCGCCATCCCGCTCTACCTTTTTGGTGGAGCATGATCTTTTCCGAAAGCCGCTTCCCACCCCGCATCACGTGCGGGGCAGGCTTTTTCGGGATCATGGCCTAGTGATACCGTCCTCTTGCGTCCTCCGTCGTCTGTCGTCCGTCCTCTCAGCCCTGCTCGTCCCATTGTTGGGGGGCTGGCTTGCCGGCTGCGCCGGAGACCTCGATGCCGGCAAGGGGGAGCCGAGCTTCTATCGCAGCATGGCGGAGCACGGCGCCAAGCTCGATGCGCCAACAGCCGCATCCATGATCTCGGGGTATCGCGCGAACAATGGGCTGCCGCCGGTCACCGTCGATCCGGATCTGATGAAAATGGCGGACGCACAGGCGCAAGCCATGGCGGGCCGCGACAAGCTCGACCACAACGTCCTCCGTTCCTTTAGCGATCGGCTGAACGCGCAAGGTTACCGCGCGCGCAACGCGGCTGAAAACATCGGCGCCGGGTATCACACCTTTGCCGAAGCGTTCTCGGGTTGGCGCGATTCTCCGCCGCACCGGGCCAACATGCTGCTCGCGGGCGCAACCCGCATGGGCATTGCTGCGGTCTACGCGCCGAAATCCAAATACAAAGTGTTCTGGGCGCTCATCCTCGCGGTTCCCGCCGAGGGGCGAGGTTAGCCGTCTGCCCGGGCGGGTTCCGCTCCGGCGATGAGCAATGCCACGCTCAGTCCCAAGGACACGGTGAGTACGATGGCAAAAAGTTCAATCCACATGGGGCATCCGTTCAGTTGTGCCAATCTCGAGCGCAAGCTAACCCGCACCGCCTGTTGCGGTTTCTGACCAGTCTCGTTCTTAATCTTCAGTTCAGAGTCGTGCCGCTGGGGGGTGACTTACGGCCAAATACCCCCGGCCTTCGGTTCTCCAGCACGCGCCGATAGTGAGGCCTGCGCTCGCCGCCCGCCAACCGGTCGAGGTTGCGCAACGCGTCCATCACGTCGTCGAACGCCACTGCCTTGCCGGTGCCGGGGTCACGGCGCAGCGCCGCGGCGGCTTCGATAGCGCAGATATCAGAGATCCACGAGGCCAGGATCGCCCGCTTCTCCGACAGCGTCAGATCGGCGTCATTCACGACGCTCATGGGGTGCTCAAAGGCCTGGGCCGGATGCAAAAGCGCATCCAGATCGCCGTCGTCGCCGCGGCGCGGGCCGAATTGGGATGGGATATCGTAAGCCCTCATAACCACATTCTCCGGTCGAGCAACATGGATACGGGACGCGCCGGACACCCGTCGGCGCCCGTCCGGGATTCAGCTCCCGGCGGCGCACCATCTAGGCAAGCCCCTTCGGATTTCAAGAGGGACGGAATGCTGCGGACCCCCATGCTGCATGACTTTGTCGCTCCAGCCGGTTGCTGGGTTCAACCAGCCAGGGCGAGGAGGTCGATTCCCAGCGCTTTTCCTGTCTGCGCCCGCAGCCCGGATACCGCGGCCGCGAAGGCCCGGTGCCCATCGGGCGTGAGTTCGAGAACCTGGCACCCCTGCTCTTCGATCGCCGTCCTCGCCTCCCGTTCCTCGGTCTCATGCATATTGCGCTGCAAAAGGACCGCCTGCCGGACAGCCATTTGCATGGCCTCCTGAAGACCCGCGGGCCACGCATCGAAGGCGCTGCGGTTCAAGAAGATCGGGCGCGAAACGTAGAAATGCCTCGTCAGGGTGTGAAAAGGATGGAATTTGTGCACCCCATAGATCACCGTGTTCGAGAGGGGATTTTCCTGGCCATCAAGCTCCCCGTTTTTGATCATGACGATGGCTTGCGAGAGATCCATTGGCATGGGGCGGGCCCCGAGCAATTCGAACGTGCGCGCCTGCACCTCGCTGGGCAGAACGCGAATGCGGAGCCCGGCGAGGTCTTCCGGCTTGTGCACCGGGCGGACCCGGTTGGAAATGTAGCGGAAGCCATTCTCGAACCAGCCGAGAATGCGAAAATTGACGCGCTGCTCGATCTTTTGTCCCAAGACGGCTCCGAGTTCGCCATCCATGGCGGCCCGCGCCGCTTGCGTGTCTGGAAAAAGGAACGGCAAATCGACAATCCCCAGTTCCGGCACGCGCGCGCTGAGATAGCTTGAGGATTGATAGCCGAGCGTCAATATCCCGTGCTCCACGAGCCACAGAATGTCTTCGGCGCGATAGCCGAGATCCATGATGTTCCAGACGTATTTGATATCAATGTCGCTGCCGAACTCGGCCGTGAGCCGGTCACCGATGAATTTCAATGCGCGGCTAAATCCAGTAGTGGGAGGGCCATAGCCACCCATGCGTATCTGAATTGCTTCTGGCATTTCGCCCCCTCGTGTTCACAAATAAATATCCCGGCGCGGGTGCCGGATCCAAGCATGCAGTAGACCTGTTCCTATCCGCTCAGTAGCTTCTCTCGCATGTACGCTCCTCCTCTTTTGGGCGCTGCGCGCGAGTATGCAAGGCTTCACGAATCGTTCCGCTGGAACATTCCAACGCATTACAACATCGGGGTCGATGTCTGCGACCGCTGGGCCGAGACCGAGCCGCGGCGCACTGCAATTTTGGATGTGCATGCAGACGGCACCGTGGATGAGATCAACTATGGCGTTCTGCGCGAACAGTCGAACCGGCTGGCGAACGTCCTTGCGGCGAGTGGAGTAGGGCGCGGAGATCGCGTCGCCATCCTCCTGCCGCAGGGTCCCGCCGTCGCCATCAGTCACATCGCGATTTACAAGCTGGGCGGCGTGGCGTTGCCGCTGGCGCTCTTATTCGGCCCCGACGCGATCGCATATAGGCTGGGCGATTCCGGCGCGCGTGCGCTGATTACCAATTCGCAGGGGGCGGCGAAGCTGGCGGCGCTCGATCAGCAAGCGACGGCGGGTTTGGCGCTCGTCCTCTCGATCGATGGAGAAGCTGAAAGAGCAAAAGGCTTTCAGGACACGCTTGCGCGCGCCTCGGATCATTTCGTTCCGATCTCCACGGCGAGCGAAGATCCGGCGCTGATGATCTACACGTCGGGCACCACAGGGCCGCCCAAGGGAGCCTTGCATGCGCATCGCGCGCTTCTTGGGCATCTGCCCGGGATTGAGTTTCCGCACGAGTTCCTTCCTCAGCCCGGCGATCGCTTCTGGACCCCGGCGGATTGGGCGTGGGCGGGAGGGCTCCTGGACGTGCTCCTGCCAGCACTCCATTACGGCGTGCCGGTCGTGGCGAGGAAATTCGAAAAATTCGATCCAGAGGAAGCATTCGTGCTCATGGGCAAGCATGGCGTGCGCAATGCATTCCTGCCTCCGACTGCGCTGCGCATGCTGCGCTCCGCGAAGCGATCGCCTGCGGACGTGCGGCTGCGCTCGCTCGCATCAGGCGGTGAGGCGCTCGGGGTAGAGACGTTCGACTGGGGCAAGTCGGCGCTGGGCGTGTCCATCAACGAGTTTTACGGCCAGACCGAGTGCAACGTGGTGGTTGGCTCGTGCGCACAGATCGGAGTGACGCGCGCGGGAGCAATGGGCAAGGCGGTGCCGGGGCATGATGTCGGGGTGATCCGACCTGACGGCGGACAATGCAAGGTGGGCGAGGTCGGGGAGATCGCGATCAGGCGTCCTGACCCGGTGATGTTTCTGGAATACTGGGGCAAGCGCGATGCCACCCGCGCCAAATTTGTCGGCGACTGGATGACCACAGGGGATCAGGGCATGCTCGATGACGCCGGCTACTTTCATTTCGTCGGCCGCAACGACGATGTGATCACGTCGGCCGGCTACCGCATTGGACCAACCGAGATCGAAGACTGCCTTATCCGGCATCCGGCAGTCGCACTCGCGGCAGTGGTGGGCAAGCCCGATGTCACACGCACGGAGATCGTCAAGGCATTCATTGTGCCGAAACCGGGCCACATGGCATCCGAGGCTCTCGCGGCTGACATCCAGGCCTTCGTCAAGGCGCGACTTTCAGCCCACGAATATCCGCGCGAGGTCGCCTTCCTGGAAGAGATGCCCATGACCACCACTGGCAAAGTGATCCGGCGTCTTTTGCGGCAGCGCGCGTAAGTAGGCGCACGCGGAGAGAATCAGGATTTGCCGAAACGCTGGCGCACCTTTTTGATGCATGTGATCAACGCGCGCCGAGCAGCCTCGGCGGTGCGTACCGCAGCAAATGCGCGAGGGCCATCAGGCGCAATTGCGAACATGCAGTCGGCAACGCGAAGCCGTTCGCGCCAGATGTGATCGATCATCGGGTGGTCGGCCGTCGCGCATGAATCAACGCGCGAGATGCGCTCGTCTGCGAGCAGCTGCTCCGTCGCTTCGACCCAGCGCAGCAACAGCGTTTGCGTCGATGCACAGGCGCACGATCTGCGCTTTGCGCTGCCGTGCCAATGCGCTTACGGCCCCGGGCAACGAAGTTTGCGATTTCTTCCCGGCTGCGCGCCGCCGTTCCCGCCCGGCCTTTCCAGCCTGCGGCTTCCAGTGCCAGGAAGTCATTGATGGCAAAGCTGATGTTGGAAGGCATCGTGTCAGGAGCACAGACGAGGTGCCCCATTTCGGCGAACCGCTTGCGTTGGCGCCGCAGTTCCTTGCGTTTTTTCCCATGCATTGCGTGGCGAGATAAGAAGCGCGCTCGCTGGGGGGCGCGAGACACGCGCGCGCATGGTTTCCGAACCAGACCATGCCGCCGGCACGGCGCGCGAGCGCGCGCCGCAGCACGTCCGCGAGCGGCCCGTCAGCTGGCAGATATGGCAGCAACACGAGTTTCGGAAGTCGCGTGTGACCGGCGACATGGTCGAGCCAGGCCGAAATCACCTCTTCGGCAGCGGTCCGATCCACAAGCGGGGTGCCGAGCGGAGCATAGGCGTGCGTCCATCCGACGAGAACGGGAAGAGGCAGCCCATACCGAAAAGATTCAATGCGCGCCGGAAAAAAGCCAATGAGTCGCCGCGGCACCCTTGGTGACCAGATTAACACTGCGCCGACACCCTTGCCGAACACGGGGGCAGCTGTCAGCGCAAATGCCGGCTAGTAGAAAACGTTCGGCTCTATGGCTCGTTCGGCGAGCGATGCCCATTCGGCTGCGATCGAATTGAGATCTACGAGCGACCGCCATTCGATGTGTGGATGCAATGTGCCATGCACCTTAGCGTCTCATGCCGCCGCAAATGAAAACATGCAGGCCCAGGCGGCGCCGGGTCACGAAAAACAGCACGATGGTTTCGCACAACAGGGCACTCGCGGTAGCCACAGCGGCGCCCGCGGTGCCGAACTCAGGAATAAGAGCAAAACAAAGCCCGAGATTGACGGCGAGCGCGCCGGCATAAACCAACGCGCAAATGCGTTGCTGGCCCATCATGTTCAACAGGCGCTCGACCGGCCCTATGGGCTGCGCCCGCCAACAGCCCGACCACGAGGATGAACATCAGATGATAGCCGGAGTCGAAATGCGGGCCGAACAGGCGCAGAACCCACTGCCCTGAAGCCAGCAGCAACGCGGCCCCGGCAAGGGACGGCCAAAAGGTCCACCTGATCGACTGCGCAATCAGCGCGCCCAAGCGCTCTCGATCGTCCGCCGTGTGCAATGCGCTGAAGCGGTGCGCGGTCATCGAGGAAACCGAGTAGTAGATGAACGCCAGGAGAGCAACAGACTTGGCAGCGGCATAATAGATTGCCACCTCCTCAGGCGAGCGAAAATGCTGCAAAACGAGGACATCGCTATAGGCGAGCAGCGTGTAGAAGCTCTCTACCAACAGGATAGGCAGCGACGTCGAGAGCCATGTCTTGAACTCGTACCTGCGCGAGCCTTGTTCTATCTTCGCAGGCAGGCGGCTGTTGAGAATGAATGTCTGCGCGAAGGTCGGCACCCAGAGCGCTAATGCGCCTACGATGACGGCGGTCACCGCGTTCATGGGGCAATCGGCCAGGTAGGCCAAAACCATGAATGCTGTCACCAGGATGGGCCGGAATACGTATCCCGGCATCATTGCCACGATCACTCAGTCGTAGCTGCGCGATATGCCTTACTGCACGCTGGCAATGGCGAAGGCGGGCACGGCGGCGCAGGCCAGGTAAAGAGGAATGACGATGAACGGGTTGAGCGAAGGCTCGATCGCGCGGACCACAAGCGCTGCAAGAGCCGCAATCCCTATTCCTGCACCCAAGGCTATCCAGCGGCTACCAAATACAAAACCGCGCAGAAATGCCGGGGCGCCGCGCTCGCGATATTCTGGAATAAAGCGCTGGGCCGTGGTGCCAAGCCCGAGATCGACGGCCTGGCCAAGCACCAGCACCCAGGTCCAGACATAAACGTAGATGCCGAATTCGAACGTCCGATCAGACGTGCGAGCAGGATCTGCACGCCGAAGGCGAGCACCGCATTGATCACCCGGATCAAAAACACCGTGCCTGCGAGGCGCTGGAGCAGGAGATTCTCGGCGGCAGGCAGGCGCGCTTTCAGATGTGCGAACGCGTTTGCGAGAAAGGTGCGCCTCGCGCCAGTTGTCGCTTCCAAGCTCGTCAGTGCCATCGGCGTCTCCGGCGCACCGCGCCGGCTTCCTCCTGCGCAAGTGCCACGCGGAGGCGTAGCAAGGAAGCGTTAACATTCAGTTGGGCAGCGGCGCTGGAATCGGCAATTCAGCGCCAAATGATGCGGAACAGAGCCAGCTCGGCGGCCTTGCTCACAACCTGATCTCCCCGGCATTGATCCGCCGGTGCATCTCGCCGTCGAGCGGAACGAAGGCACTGCGCTGCGGGTCATTGAAATAGATGGGGTCGGAGCTGCATTTTGGATCGAATCCATCGCCGACGAGCTCGATCTTCTTCTGTTTGAAGGTGGTTGTCACATCAAGATCGCGGCGGATCCGGAGAAAAACGGGTAGCGCATAAGGCGGCAATTGCCTGCCGAGATGCGTGCGCAGGGCGCCGAGATCGAGATCCTGGCGCGCCACTACGGCCGCCATGCCGGCGCGACCTTCGTGGCCGCGAACAGTCACGCCGTAGACATTCGCTTCGAGGACACCGTCGAAGCGGTTGAATGCCCGCTCGACTTCGGTGGTGGAGACGTTCTCGCCTTTCCAGCGATACGTGTCGCCGATACGGTCGACGAAGTAAAAATAACCGCGGGCGTCCTTGATCATCAGATCGCCGGTTCGAAACCAGACATCGCCCTTTTTGAACGCATCGTGCAGAAGCTTCCGTTCGGTATCGGCCGTCTTCGCATAGCCCTCAAACCGGGCGCCCGGCATGGAAGGGTCTTTGACGATCTTGCCGATCACCTCACCGGGCTCCCCGGTGGTGCATTCGATGCAGAAGCCGCGCGCGTCGCGGATTTCGTCCCAGCGCTCGCTGTCGAGCCGTACAATTTTCACGGGGAAAAGGTGGGCGAGCCACCAGGGGATGCGTCCCACGGCGCCTTCCTTGCCGTCTAAATTGAACAGCGACACATTGCCTTCCGTTGAGGCATAGAACTCCAGAATTTGTGGAATGCGAAATCGTTGCTTGAACGCGCGCCAGACCTCGGGGCGCAAGCCGTTGCCGCAGGCGATGCGCAATTGGTGAGCCCGCTCGTTCTCATGAGGTTCCGC